>JAPORR010000193.1 GCA_026710105.1 Alphaproteobacteria bacterium | reverse complement strand
TTCTTGCCTTGGTTGGCGCCCGGCGTGCCGTAAGCAGCGTCGAACGCGCCCTGGCTGATCGGGTCATAATAGGCGTATCCGCCGGCGAGCGCCCCCGGCTCGAAGACCTTGATGTCGAAATCACCGTCGGACATCCGACGCACAGAGTCGGCGATGCGATGGGGGGCTGGCCCGATCACGGCGAGATTCTCGCCAAAGGCCGAGTGCATCTTCCAACGGACTTTCTTCGCTTCGGCTTCGCCGGCAGCGCCCAGCGCTACCGCCCCAGCCAAGCCGGCAACGGCCGCCATGAGAAGTTTTCTGGTCAAGGTTTTCCTCCCTGTTACTTCTGGTGAAAATTGCATCCCATCTTCCAGGTATGCACTCCGAATGCCCAAGATAACAGAAAAAAAATCCTCATGCGACTCCCGGAACGAGACGCTGCGGTTGCAATGCAGGGCGTCAAGCAGCGCGGCGGCCTACTATGGCTGTGCGCAATCCGGCGTGCCGTTCGACCTCGCAGGTTGGGCTCCCTCCGGGCGGGCATTTCCCCAGGGGATTTCCTCGGCTAAACTGACCGCTCAGGCGCGCGCCGCGACATAGGTGCCCGGGGCGTCGGCCAGCGCCGGCAACGGGCCTGCGCCTGGGACACGTGCGGGCACTTTGTCACCTGAGGAACGCACGACCCACGCGGCCCAGTCCGGCCACCAGGACCCCGGCTTCTCCACGGCGCGCTCCAGCCATGTCTCATGGTCCTTGAGCATCTGATGCCGGGTCCAATAACTGTATTTGCCGGCGACTGGCGGGTTAACGATACCGGCAATATGGCCGGACGCTGCCAGCACGAAGCGCACCGGCCCACCATAATATCTGGCGCCCCGATAGACTCCCGGCCAGGGAGCGATATGGTCCTCGCGGGTACCGACGACATAGCTGCGGGTTTTCACCGCGGAAAGGTCGAGACGCGCGCCCGCCACCGCCAGCGCCCCTGGTTCCGCCAGCGCGTTCTCCATATACATCTTGCGCAGGTAGAAGCTATGCATGCGCTTTGGCATCCGCGTCGAATCGGCATTCCAGAACAGGAGGTCGAACGGTACCGGGTCGCGCCCGAGCAGATAGTTGCTGACCACGAAGGACCAGATCAGGTCGTTGGCGCGCAGCATGTTGAAAGTGGTCGCCATGTCGGCACCCTCCAGAACGCCGCCTGCCTTGTCCATGCGTGCTTCCAACGCCGCCACCTGCTCTTCGTCGATGAACACGCCGAGTTCGCCTGTCTCGCTGAAATCGACCAGCGAAGCAAAATAGGTGGCACTCTCAATGGGCGCCTCGCCGCGCGCCGCCAGCCAGGCAAGCGTGACGGCCAGCAGCGTGCCGCCGAGGCAGTAGCCGATCGCATTCGCACGCCGGGCCCCGGTGATCTGCTCGATCGCGTCGAGGGCCGCGAGTGGGCCCTCGGTCATGTAGTCCTCGAACGCCTTGTCCGAAAGTTCAGAATCCGGATTGACCCAGGAGATCACGAACACGGTATGGCCCTGCCCGACCGCCCATCGCACGAAGGAATTTTCGGGCGTGAGGTCCAGGATGTAGAACTTATTGATCCAGGGCGGCACGATAAGCAGCGGCACCTCGTGGACGCTGTCGGTTGCCGGCGCATACTGGATAAGCTCCATGAGGTCGTTGCGTAGTACCACCTTGCCCGGCGTCACGGCGATGTTGCGGCCAACCTCGAAAGCGGACATGTCGGTCTGTGCAATGCGCAGCTGCCCCTGGCCCGCTTCCAGATCGCGGAGCAGGTTCTCGAAGCCGCGCAGCAGATTCTCGCCATTGCTGTCCAGCGTCTCGCGCAGCACCTTCGGATTGGTCGCCGCGAAATTGGTCGGCGCCATCGCATCAACGAACTGGCGCGTGTAGAAGGCGATCTTGTCGGCGTCGTGCCGGTCAGCACCCCCGGCTTCCGGTAGACTGCCGAGCAAGAAGCGCGACGACAGCAGATAGGACTGCTTGATGAAGTCGAAGACGAAATTCTCCTGCCAGGCGGCGTCCTTGAAACGGCGGTCGCCCGGTTCCGGCTCGGCGACCGGTGGCAGCGGCTCACCGCCCATCATCCGCTGCGCCGTGTCCTGCCAGAGCTTCGCATATTGCCGGGCGAGCGCCGCTTGGGCGGTGATCATCCGCGTTGGGTCGGCCATCATCCGCGCCGTCATTTCAAGAAAGGCTTTGCCGATGCCGAGCGGGTCCGGGTCGGCACCGCCCGCCTCCGCGCCGTGCCGGGCAGCGAACTCCGCGGCCACGCGCTGGCTGCGTTCCGTGATGTCCTTGAAGCGTTCGGCGAGAGCATCCTGGTCGAGTTTGCCGGTCATGGGTCTGCCTCCAGCAATGGTCCATAACCATTATAGCCCGATGCCATTGTTGCAATGCAGCATAAAAATGTCGCAATGCGGCATGCTGCTGGGGATGCTGTTGGTAGCCGGCTGCGCCCTGGTCGAAGAGGCGCCCCTGGCAGAGCGCCGGCCGGCCGGTGAGGCACGCGCCTCGCAGGACGACGGCTGGCCCCGCCTGGCCGATGTACCGGCCGGTCCACGTCCCGGATCGTCCCCGGCAGCGCTTGCGGCACTCCGGGCGAAACTGGAAGCGGAGCGGGCAGCGCAGGAAGCCGCGCGTGCGGACCGGGACGGGAAGAGCATGGAATAGTGTGGCGCTCTTGCTATAAACGCGCCGCCGTTCCTTTCCGGAGTCCAGAGGCCATGAAGCGCAATTTCTGTCGAATCCGGCGCCTGTCGCCCTGTCTCTTCACCGAGGCGCGCAGGATGCAAAGGATGCAGGCCCGCGCCGCTCACACCGTGGCCGTTGCGGCCGCTGCAGCTGGCGCGCGATGACGGCGCTCAAGCTTGCCGTCGCCGGGCTTGGCACGGTCGGCACCGGCCTCGTCAAGCTCCTGGAAAGCGAGTCTGATCTGCTCGCGCTCCGGGCTGGGCGGCGGCTCGAGATCGTGGATGTTGCAGCGCGTGAGCGCGGCCGCGACCGGGGCGTCACGCTCGACCGCTACCGCTGGCATGACGACGCCGTCGCCATGGCGCGGGGCACGCAAGCCGATGTCGTGGTCGAGCTGATTGGCGGGTCCGACGGGCCGGCCAAGGCAGTATGCGAGGCGGCACTTGGCGCCGGTCGGCATGTAGTCACGGCCAACAAGGCCCTGCTCGCCCATCACGGCGCTCCCCTCGCCCGCACGGCAGAGGAGGCCGGCGTCGCACTCCTCTATGAAGCGGCGGTCGCCGGCGGCATCCCAGCGATCAAGGCCCTGCGCGAGGGCTTCGCTGGCAATGAGATCCAGCGGGTGATGGGCATACTGAATGGTACCTGCAACTACATGCTCTCCGACATGCGCCGCACGGGGCGCGATTTCGCGACCGTGCTGAAGGAGGCGCAGGACCTCGGCTATGCCGAGGCGGATCCCGGCTTCGACATCGACGGCATCGATGCAGCCCACAAGCTCGCCATCCTCTCGAGCCTCGCTTTCGGCGTCGGAGTCGATCTGGCAGCCGTGCATGTCGAGGGCATCCGCAACGTGTCGGCGCTCGATATCGCCTTCGCCGAGGAGCTCGGATACCGGATTAAGCTGCTCGGCATCGCGCGCCGGTCCGAGACCGGGCTCGAGCAGCGCGTCCATCCCTGCATGGTGCCGGTCGAAGCCCCGATTGCGCATGTGGACGGGGTGCTCAACGCCGTCGTGGTCGAGGGCAGCCATGTCGGTCGCACCGTGCTGGAAGGCCCCGGGGCCGGAGCAGGGCCGACTGCCTCGGCCGTCGCTGCCGACCTCATCGACATCGCACGCGGTGGGCGAGCGCCGGCCTTCGGCGTGCCAACAACCGCATTCGAGCCCCTGCAGGCGGCGTCGATGGATGCGCATCTGGGCGCCTATTACATTCGTCTCATGGTCGTCGATCGCCCGGGCGTCCTCGCCTCGGTCGCCGCCAGCCTAGGTGCGCACGGCATCTCCATCGAATCCTTGCTTCAGCGGGGTCGCGCCCCGGAAGAGCGGGTGCCTGTCGTGATCGTTACACATGAAACACGCGAGCGCGACTTGAAGGCAGCGCTCGCCGAAATCGCGCGCCATGAAGCGGTTGCCGAGCCGCCGCTTTCGATCCGTATCGAGATCCTGTAGCGAAGCCAGGAGAAAGCCAGCGCCGATGCCGGACAAACCGTCTCCATCCGACGACATTCGGGCCGTCATGGACCGGAACCTCGCGCTGGAAGCGGTGCGGGTGACCGAGGCTGCTGCGCTTGCGGCCTCGCGCCTGATGGGCCGCGGCGACGAAAAGGCCGCCGACCAGGCAGCGGTGGATGCCATGCGCCGGGCACTGAACGACCTAACCATTGACGGCAGGGTGGTAATCGGCGAGGGCGAGCGCGACGAAGCGCCGATGCTCTATATCGGCGAGCGGGTCGGTGCCGGTGGCCCCAAAATCGACATTGCGCTCGACCCGCTGGAAGGCACGACGATCACCGCCAATGGCGGATCGAACGCGCTCGCCGTCATCGCCATGGCGCAGGAAGGTGGCTTCCTCCATGCGCCGGACGTCTATATGGACAAGATCGCAGTCGGCGCGGCCCTGCCCGAGGGCGTGGTGGACCTCGATCGCAGCCCGACCGACAACCTGGCAGCGCTGGCAACGGCCAAAGGCGTGTCCGTCGCCGATCTTGTGGTCTGCATCCTTGATCGTCCCCGGCACGAAGACCTGATCGGCGCGGTGCGCGACGCCGGTTCGCGCATCCAGCTTATCCAAGACGGCGATGTGTCCGGCGTCATCGCCACCTCGCGGCCAGACAGCGGCATCGACATCTATATGGGTTCCGGCGGCGCGCCGGAAGGCGTGCTAGCGGCAGCGGCGCTGCGCTGCATCGGCGGCCAGTTCCAGGGCCGGCTGCTGTTCCGTAACGACGATGAGCGCGCTCGCGCGCAGCATATCGGCATCGAGAACCTAAACCGAAAATACGGCCTACTGGATCTGGCAAGCGGCGATGTCATGTTTGCGGCGACTGGCGTCACCTCGGGCGCTATGCTCCGCGGTGTGCGCCGCTTCGCCGGGGGCGGCTACACGCATTCCATGGTCATGCGCTCCAAGAGCGGCACGGTTCGGACCGTCGAGGCCTGGCATAATTTCGACCGCAAGGCCGGCTTCGACGCCGGGAATGGCTGAACCCTTCCTCGGCATCGCGCGCTCGCTCCGGGGCCGCGCCTGGCGTGAGCGGCCGGGTGATACCCGAGCAGCGGCAGCGATCGCCCAAAGCCAAGGGATTTCGGACATCGCCGCGCGTGTACTCGCCAACCGAGGCGTAACGCCGGAGACCGCTGCCTCTTTCCTGAAACCACAGCTCAGAACCTCCCTGCCGGACCCCTCCTGCCTTGGCGGCATGGACCGCGCTGCGGAGCGGCTCGCCGAGGCCGCGGAGGTGGGCGAGACCGTCGCCGTGTTCGCTGACTATGATGTGGACGGTGCCACTTCGGCCGCCCTGCTCGCCCGTTTCCTCCGCGCAACGGGCACCGACGCCAGGATCTATGTGCCTGACCGGCTGACGGAGGGATATGGCCCGAGCGAGGCGGCCTTCGATCGGCTGGCGGCGGAAGGGCACAGGCTCGTGCTGCTGGTCGATTGCGGCACCACGGCCTTCGGGCCACTCGCCCATGCGGCGGGCCTCGGCCTCGAATGCGTCGTGCTGGACCACCACCTGCCCGAGATCCGCCTGCCGGAGGCGCTCGCGGTGGTAAATCCCAACCGCATGGACGAAACGGGCGCGCTCGGCGGGTTGGCCGCAGTCGGGGTGGTCTTCCTGCTGGTCGTCGCCGCCAACCGCGCGCTGCGCCGCCGGGGGCATTACCGCTCGCGCCCGGAGCCGGACCTGCGCGCGTGGCTGGATCTGGTGGCGCTCGGTACGGTTGCGGATGTGATGGCGTTGACTGGCCTCAACCGGACCCTGGTCACGCGCGGCCTCGAAGTGCTGGCGCAGCGGTGCAATCCCGGCATTGCAGCCCTGCTCGCTGCCGCCGGCGTAGAGCGGGCGCCACGCGCCTACCATCTGGGGTTCGTGCTCGGCCCCCGGATCAATGCCGGCGGGCGTGTCGGTGAAGCGGGCCTCGGCGCCAAGCTGCTCGCCTGCGACGATCCCGAGGAGGCGCAGCGCCTCGCCGAGACGCTAGAGCGCCTCAACAAGGAACGCCGGCAGGTAGAGGCGGATGTCCTCGCCGCCGCCCTCGCCACGGCGCCGGAGGAGGACGCGGCCTTCGCCTTCGCGGTCGGCGAAGGTTGGCATCCGGGCGTTATCGGCATCGTGGCGAGCCGCCTGGTGGACCGCTACGGTCGCCCGGCGCTGGTCGGCAGTCGGGAAGGCAGCCGGATTCGCGGCTCCGCACGCTCGGTCCCTGGTGTGCCGATTGGCCCGGCTATCCTGGCCGCGCGGAATGCGGGCCTGCTGGAGGCGGGCGGTGGCCATGACATGGCGGCAGGATTCACGCTTGATGCCGCGAAGTACTCAGCCTTCGAGACATTCCTCGCTGGGCGGCTGGCGCCCCTTGCGCTGGCAGGCAAACAAGCACCACCACTCGATATCGACGCCGGTCTCACGGTTGCGGGCGCGTCGGGCGGGCTGTTGGCACATCTGCAGGCCGTCGAGCCCTTCGGGCACGGCAATCCCGAGCCTGTCTTCGCACTGCCGGCAGTGCGCGTGCACTATGCACGGATCGTCGGCAAGAACCATGTGCGCGCCGATCTCGCCGATTCTGGCGGTGGGCAGCTTGCGGCGATCGCCTTCCGCGCGGCGGAAACGCCACTCGGCCGGGCACTACTGGAGACAGATAGGCGTGCCCTGCATGTGGCCGGCACGCTCCGCGCCGATGACTGGCGCGGCAAGGGCGCGGTTCAGCTCATAATATCGGACGCGGCCCCTGCGACCCCGTAGCATAGGGTCCACAGGCGGTGCCGCGTCCCTGCGCCCGCGCGAGAAGCATGTAGCGCGCCCGGATGCGCGCGGCGAGGATGGCCGGCCATGTGCCCGCGTCAAGACGGTCAAGGAAATCGTCGAGCGCCATCGCGAACTGCGCTTCATGCGGCGTTTGCAGCGCAGCCGGAATGATGATTTCGCGCCCAAAGGCGGACGGGCGGTGCGACAGGCCGGGCATGTCGGCCTCCCAGGCCGTGAGCCGTTCCGAGAGGCAGACGTCAAAGTCCGGTCCCGGAGCGTGCGGGGCGACATGCACTTCGCTGTGGAAGCCGGTCGCGGGCCCGCGGTGCTGGATGACCGTCGCACGTTCGCCTCGGACCGTCATCCGGTATGCATCGCCGCCGCCCTCCGGCTCGCACGGCTGCCATTCCGCACGTTGGCGGACGGACACGCCCCTGAGCCGGTAGCGGATTTCGCCATTGCAGGCGAGTTGTAGCATCCCAGCCTCAATATGCGATTCGAGTTCCTCGGGAAAGTCGTCCTGGCCAGTGCTGATGCGGAAGAGGGAGCGGGGCACCGGCGTGCTCCAGAGGCGCCCCTCCTCCAGCTCGTAGTCCCGCTCGAAGGCAAAGCCCGGGCCGTCGCCGAGGACCCATTGCGCCTGGTCGGCCATGTGCGACTGGATGTCGGTGAGGCCGTCGCCCTGAATACGGGTGTCGTAATACCAGGAAGGCCGCCGGAGCAGTGCGCCGTTCACCGTTTTGAGCAGGTGATGCACGGACAGCATGTCGATCGCGGCCGCACTCGACCGCCGGTCGAGTGCGCCAAACAGCTCCTGATCGGCCGCAACCTTCTGCGCCACACGAGCCGCCATGTCGTGGCGGGAGGTCATGATATCAGCCGCAAGCGGCCAGCCCGCCGTCGCCCGTTCGAGGTCTGGTAGGGCGGCGCTGTCAGTGAGCCAGGGTTTGTCGGCGAACACATGCAGCCCCGCCGCGTGTAAGCGCGCAATGGTGCCGAGCTTGGGCTGGTTGCGCCCGGCGAGGACGACAATGTCACCCCGTCGCTCCTCGATCAGCGCTCGCTCGGGATCGGCCGGCTCGTGCGACCGCAGGCACCAGCCTGTCGGCAGGTCGCCGCGCGCGCCGAAGGAGCAGACCATGGCCATGAAGGCGTCGCGTTCCGGACCGGGCCGGGCGTAAACATGGACAACGGGGGTGATCCGGGAGTTCGCAGCCCGCAGGGTGAGGGCGGCGTGGAAATGGGCAGGCTCAAGAAACAGGAGCGTATGCATGGCAGCGCCCCTGTTTGACTACCCTGTCCCGCCCCGCCGCTCAGGTACGGGCCGGCGGATCGCAGGGGACAGTGCCCATATCCGCTGGGACAGAGACCTCAAGGATTTTGAGGTCGTCCGAGGTCGCGATCTCGTTGTGCTGCAGGCCACCAGGGATGAAGAGCGATTCGCCCTCGCTCACCCGCAATGTCTCGCCGGTCTCGAATTCGAGGTCCACCCAACCCTTCAGCATATAGATGAACTGGCCCTCGCATTCGTGGTAGTGCCAGCCGGTCGGCTCGGTCATGCCGCGAATGGCGGTCATGGTCTGGGCGCGCATCCTGCCGAGGCTAGCCTCACTGACGTTCAGGTCGCGATATTTGAAGAAGTCGCGCCGTCCTGCCACCAACGGTGCCGTTTCGGCAGTGGCGTGGGCGAGCTTCGGAATCTGAGGGCTGCTGTCAGGCATCTGCTCTATCTCCTCCATCAGGTTTCGACGCCGACTATAACGAAACGCAGGGGACACTGGACAAGCCCGATGTGGAGGTTGCTGCATGAGGGCCGCTTCCAGGGCCGAAGGACTGCCTACTCCGCCACCTTGACACACATTTTGCCGAAATTATCGCCGTGAAAGAGACCGATGAAAGCACCGGGCGCGGCTTCCAGACCCTCCGCAATGGTCTCGCGCCAGCGGATCTTGTCTTCACGGATCCAGCCGCTGACATCCGCGAGGAAGTCATCGGTGCGCGCGCCGTGGTCGGAGACGATGAAGCCCTGTATGCTGAGGCGTCGGCCAACGATGAGGAACAGGTTGTTCGGGCCTGGCCTAGGCGCATTGTCATTGTAGCCAGCGATCATGCCGCAGGCGACGATGCGGCCGAAGAAGTTCATCTGCGAGAGCGCGGCCTGCAGATGCGCGCCGCCCACATTATCGAAATAGACATCGACACCATCCGGGCAGGCCGCGGCGAGCGCAGCCTCAAGGTCCCCACAGACCTTGTAGTTGATCACGGCGTCTACCCCAGCTTCGTCGCGCAGCCAGGCGCATTTCTCGTCCGACCCGGCGGAACCGATGACCCGGCAGCCCTTGAGCTTCGCGATCTGGCAGACCACCGCGCCGACCGCGCCCGAGGCTGCCGAGACGAACACCGTCTCACCGGTCTGGGGCAGACCGATGTCGAGCAGGCCCACATAGGCCGTCTGGCCCGGCATGCCGAGCACGCCGATATAGGCCTGGAGCGGTGCGATGTTGGGATCGACCGACCGGAGCGCCTTGCCGTCCGTGGCGTGGTAGTCCCGCCAGCCACCGCCCGTGCCGAAGACATGGGTGCCAGCCGGAAAGCGCCCACTCTTCGACTCCTCGACGCGCCCGACGAAATAGCCGTCCAACGGCTCGCCTATCTGGAAGGGCGGCGCATAGCTCTTCCGGTCGCTGATGCGCCCCCGGATATAGGGGTCGACCGACATCCAGAGCGTGCGCACCAGCATCTCACCCTCGCCGACGACCGGCATGGGTACGCTCTCCAGAGCAAAATTCTCGGGCGTCGGTAGACCAGCGGGCCGACTCTTCAGGATAATCCGGCGGTTCTCGGTCATCAGACACTTCTCCTCTCGGGCGGCGGGCACCATGCCCCCCAGCGGCAATGAAGGCAAGAATGAAGCCTTGGCTTTATTTTTCGGCCTCATGCGTAGATTTATGTCTAAGCGCGAGATTGCCGTTAGGGCTTATTCATGCGAAATAACACTGTTATGAGCCGCTTTATGGCATTGCTCTTCGTCCTGCCGGCCCTCGCCGCGCTGCCTGTCTGCGCGGCGACGGACCGGGGGGCGATTGCCACGATCCCCATGATCGCGGAGCCGCTCGGCGTCGAAAGCCTAATGGGACCCGGCGTGGATCCGCATCTCTACAAGCTGACGCGCGCGGACATCACAAAGCTGGTCGAGGCCCCGCACCTCCTCTATTGCGGCCTTGGCCTGGAAGGGAAGATGTTGGACGCCTTTGCGCGCCTCGCCGCCTCGGGCAAGCCCGTGACGGCCGTCTGCGAGGCAGCACCCAAGGCGAAGCGCTTACAGGCTGCCGGCCCAGTGGGCGCCGCCGACCCGCATCTCTGGATGGACCCCGTGCTCTGGGCAGAGGCGTTACAGGTCACGGCCCATCGGCTCGGTTTGCCGGTGCCGGAGGACTTCGGACAGCTCGATGCTTACGCCCGCGCGCGGCTCGAGAGCATCCCGGCACCAGCGCGTGTGCTGGTCACTGCGCATGACGCCTTCGCCTATTTCGGCCGCCGCTATGGGCTGGAGGTCGTAGGCATACAAGGCATCAATACCGAGTCCGAGGCGGGGCTCCGGACCATAGAGGCAGTGGTCGAAATCGTAGTTACGCGCCGGCTTCCCGCTGTCTTCGTCGAGTCCACCGTCTCCGATCGCAATATCAGCGCCATCATCGAGGGCGCGGCGGCGCGCGGGCACCGGGTCGTGGTTGGTGGGCGGCTGTTTTCGGACGCCATGGGCCCCGAGGGCACCTATGAGGGAACCTATATCGGCATGATCGACCACAATGTCACTACAATCGCGCGCGCGCTCGGCGGCCGCGCGCCAGCGCGCGGCATGCAGGGAAGGCTCGCAGCCCATGACCACTGACAAGCCGGGCGCTTCGCCCTTCGAGGCATGCGGGCTCACGGTCGCGCTCGGCGGGCGACCCGTGCTCTGGAATGTTGACCTCCGCCTGCCGGCGCACGGCATGGCTGCCATCGTTGGCCCGAATGGCGCGGGGAAGTCGACCCTATTCAAAGCGGCGCTCGGCCTCGTCTCCGCGCTCACGGGCGAGGTGCGCCTGCTGGGCGAGCCAGTGGCGCGGGTTCGCCGTCGCATCGCCTACATGCCGCAGCGTAACAGTGTCGATTGGGACTTCCCGGTCTCCGCCCGCGATGTGGCAGCGATGGGTCTCTATGGCCGTGCTGGCTGGTTTCGCCGTCTGTCGAAGCGTGACTTGCAGGCGGCAGATGCCGCGCTTGAGCGCGTGGGGCTCGGAGAGTTTCGCCACCGCCAGATCGGGCGGCTCTCGGGCGGTCAGCAACAGCGCGTCTTCCTCGCCCGGGCACTCGCCCAAGAGGCCGACCTGCTGCTGCTGGACGAACCCTTCTCCGGTATCGACGCCGCGTCGGAGGCCGCCATACTCGACGCGCTGGCCCGCCTCGAAAGCGAGAAGCGGCGCGTCGTCTGCATCCACCACGACCTGAGCACGGTCGCCGCCTATTTCGACCATGTGACCGTGCTGAACGCTGTGGTCATCGCCAGCGGCTCCCCGGCCGAGGCTCTCGGCGAGGAGAGCCTCCGGCGCGCTTACGATACTTCAGGGCTGAAGCCGCGCGCCGTGGCAGCCTAGGCATGGACGGCACAGGTCTGGCAGAGGCGTTGATGCGGGCGCTGACCTTCCGGGCTGGCTACAATACCGGTGTGGCGATGGCGGGTGCAGCGGCGCTGGGAGCCGCCGCTGGCGGCGTCGGGGCGTTCCTGTTTCTGCGCGCGCGGGTCATGGCGGCCGACGCCGTCGGTCATGCGACGCTGCCGGGCGTCGTGCTCGCTTTCATCCTCGCCGAGGCCCTCGGAGCCGAGGGCCGGGCCCTGCCGGGATTGCTCGCCGGGGCAGCGGTGACTGGCATTCTCGGCATGGTGGCCGTCGAGGCCCTCACCCGCAACACGCGCCTTGCGCCTGACGCCGCCATAGCGATTGCGCTCAGCGTCTTCTATGCCGTCGGCGTCGTGCTGCTCTCCTGGGTGCAGACCCTGCCCAAAGCCAGCCAGGGCGGCCTTGAGAGTTTTATCCTCGGCCAAGCCGCTGCACTCTCGGCTGCGGAGGCTGCCGGGCTGGCGACCGCGGCACTGCTGGCGCTTGGCGTGTTGCTTGCCTTGTTCCGTCCGCTTGCCATGCTGTGCTTCGACGAGGCGCATGCCCGCACCGGCGGCTTGCCTGCCGCGCCGCTAGATGCGGTGCTGCTCGGCCTCGGCGTGCTGGTTACCGTGCTTGGCCTCCAGACGGTCGGCCTGGTCCTGGTAGTGGCACTGCTGATCCTGCCGGCGGTGGCAGCACGGTTCTGGTCCGAGCGGCTTGCGGGTATTTTCCGATTGTCGGTCGCCTTCGGCGCAGGTGGCGCGTTTCTGGGCGCGGCTGCTTCCTCCGTCTGGCCACGCGTGCCGACCGGCGCCTCCATCGTGCTGGCGCTGGGGCTTGTGTTCGCGGCGAGTCTGCTGGCTGCGCCGCAACGCGGCCTGGTCGCGGAGGCTATGCGCCGGGTGCGTGCCGGCTGGCGCTTGCGCGCGGCAAGGGCGCTCCAGGCCGGACGCGGCTATCCGGGTGCCGGCCTGTTCGGCTGGCGTCGTGCCGGCCAGCCCACCGCCAGGGGCGCCGCGGCCGTCGCCCGGCTCGAACTCTGGGACCACTGCCTCGCCGAAGCGCCCGAGATGCTGCCGGCCGGACTCGCATGGGGCATCGATCCCTTGCCGCCGGACGCGCTAGCACTGCTCCGAGACCGCGACCGGTGAACCTGTTCTGGCAGGTCGATGCCCCGGCGCTCATGGCGGCAGGCCTCGCGTCCGGCCTCTGCGCGCTGCTTGGCAATTTCCTCTTGCTCAGGGGCGAAAGCTTGCTTGGCGACGCCATCGCCCATGCCGTGCTGCCGGGCATTGTCGGTGGCTTCGTGCTTGCTGGGGCGCTTGCGGCGCCCGCCATGCTCGCTGGCGCACTCGCCGCCGCGCTCGTCGCAGCGGGCACCATCCAGGTCGTGCGCCGCTTCGGGCGCATCGAGCCGGGCGCCGCTATGGGTGCGGTCTTCACGGTCATGTTCGCGGGCGGCGTGTTTATGCTGGAGCAAGCCGCCGCACAAAACCTGCATATCGACGCCGATTGTGTGCTCTACGGCCAATTGGAAGACATCCTCTGGCTTGAAGCGCCGGATATCGGCGCGCTGCCGCGCGAGATCTGGACGCTTGCCGGCGTTCTTACCGCAGCGGTCGCGGCAGTGAGTCTGCTGGCCAAGGAAATCCGGCTCGCCATATTCGATCCCGCCTTCGCCGCGGCGCTCGGGTTCCGGCCGGGCCTCATTCATCTGGGTCTCGTATTGTTCGTGGCGGCCGCCGCCATCGCCTCCTTCGAGGCGGTTGGCTCGATCCTGGTGATCGCCATGCTGATCTGCCCGCCCGCCGCGGCGCGCCTGATGACGGATGATTACCGCATGCAAATCCTGCTGAGCGTCGCGTTCGGCGTTTGGTCAGCATTCGCGGGCTACGGCCTCGCGGGCTTCGCACCCGCACTGTTCGGCGTCTCCTGGTCGCTCAACGCCGCCGGCTGCATCGCCTGCGTCTCGGGCTTCGTCCTTACGGCCGCTGCTCTTGCCGGCCGGCGGCGGGCGTCCGCCGGCCCCCACACCGCAAGCCTTCCCGGAACTTAAAGCCGAGGGGACCGCGAATGAACCGCAAGACCGACCTCCGTTTCGCCACCCTCGGCCCCGCCGGGACCAATCACGAGTTCGTCACCCGGAATTATCTGGCCTTCCACGGCCTCGTGGATGCGGAACTGATTCTGGTCGACGATTTCTTCGAGGGTCTGGCGATGATGAACACCGGGCGGGTGGAATTCATGGTCCAGGTTGCGGTCCATCCCGATTGTGCGGCCGTCGTTGCGAAGGCGCATTTCGACTACGGCATTCATGTGATCGATTGTTTCATCGCGCCGGGCAAGGAGCTCGGCATCCTCACCCGGGCCGAGGTCGCCGATCCGAGAACCCTTGCGTTGCAGCCCGCCACGAGCAGCTATGCGGACCTGTCCGCCTGGCCCGACCAGATACCGACGGCTTCGATCATGCGTGTCGCCGAGGGTCTGCTCAATGGCGACTATGACAGTGGCCTCACGGCGCTGGAGCTCGTCGAACGACATCCGGGCAGATTCCGTGTCGATGCCGTCATCGGCGCGGTGGACGATCCCTGGCTCCTCTACGGGCGTAAACGCGTTGCCGTTGCTGGCCTCGTCGCCTGGCCCGAAAGCCCAGCCAGCCGCTGGTTCCGCTCCCCGATCGGGTGAAAGCCTATGCGACATCTCGTCCTGCCGTAAGGGCGCACAGTGGATGGGAGTCCGTGTAACTATATCGAATCGCTTGTGAAATTTTTGATGGAAGAGAGCCATAAGCGGATCGCCAAGAGCAATTGCTAGCACTCTTGCCATATGAGTGCCAATTTCTGCTTGAACTTCCGTTGCGCGATCCCTAACTCCCCTAGCACCCCCTAAACGGGGGTTCGTTTCGTCAGAAATCCAGCAGGAGGCAAGGCATGCAATTCAGGCCGCTCCATGACCGCGTGCTCGTTCGGCGTGTCGAGCAGGAAGAGAAGACCGCCGGCGGCATCATCATTCCTGATACCGCGCAGGAAAAGCCGATGGAAGGTGAGATCATCTCCGCCGGCCCTGGCGCCAAGAACGACAAAGGCGAGATCGCTCCGCTCGATGTCAAGGCCGGCGACCGTGTGCTGTTCGGCAAGTGGTCGGGCACCGAAGTCAAGATCGACGGCGAAGAGCTGCTGATCATGAAGGAGTCCGACATCATGGGCGTGATCGAGCAGGCCGCCTGAGCCGCCACCGCCCCGGAAACATATTCAGACAAGGAGAAAAGCCACCATGGCTGCCAAGGACGTCAAGTTCAACACCGACGCCCGCGACCGCATGATGCGGGGCGTCAACGTGCTGGCGGACGCCGTCAGGGTTACCCTCGGCCCGAAAGGTCGTAATGTCGTGCTCGACAAGGCCTTCGGCGCGCCGCGCATAACCAAGGACGGCGTGACCGTCGCTAAGGAAATCGAGCTTGCCGACAAGTTCGAGAACATGGGCGCACAGATGGTGCGCGAGGTCGCATCCAAGACCAATGACGAGGCCGGCGACGGCACCACCACGGCGACCGTGCTCGCCCATGCGATCGTTCGCGAGGGCGCGAAGGCGGTTGCCGCCGGCATGAACCCGATGGACTTGAAACGCGGCGTCGATCTGGCCGTGGAGAGGGTCGTGTCGAAGCTCAAGGAGCGTTCGCAGAAGGTCAAGGACTCCGAAGAAGTCGCTCAGGTCGGCACGATTTCCGCCAATGGCGAGGCCGAGATCGGCAATATGATCGCCGAGGCGATGCAGAAGGTCGGTAATGAGGGTGTCATCACGGTCGAGGAGGCCAAGAGCCTCGACACCGAGCTCGATGTGGTCGAGGGCATGCAGTTCGACCGCGGCTACCTCTCGCCCTATTTCATCACCAATGCCGACAAAATGAACTGCGAGCTTGAAAGCCCGTACATCCTGCTGCACGAGAAGAAGCTGACCTCACTGCAGCCGATGCTGCCGGTGCTCGAGGCGGTAGTACAGTCCGGCAAACCCTTGTTGGTCATCGCCGAGGACATTGAGGGCGAGGCGCTGGCGACGCTGGTGGTGAACAAGCTGCGCGGCGGCCTTAAGGTCGCGGCAGTAAAGGCGCCCGGCTTTGGCGACCGCCGCAAGGCGATGCTGGAAGACATGGCGATCCTGACCGGCGGTCAGGTCATCTCCGAAGACTTGGGCATCAAGCTGGAGAGCGTGTCCCTGGAAATGCTCGGTTCGACCAAGAAGGTCTCGATCACTAAAGACGAGACCACGATCGTCGATGGTGCCGGCAGCAAGGATGACATCCAGGCGCGCTGCGGCCAGATTCGGCAGCAGGTAGAGGAGACGACCTCCGACTACGACCGCGAGAAGCTGCAGGAGCGGCTGGCGAAGCTCGCCGGCGGCGTGGCGGTGATCCGCGTCGGTGGTGCCACCGAAGTCGAGGTGAAGGAGCGCAAGGACCGCGTGGATGATGCTTTGAACTCCACTCGCGCGGCGGTCGAAGAAGGCATCGTGGCCGGTGGCGGTTCGGCACTGATCTATGCCGCGACCGCGCTTGACGACCTCAAGGGCGATAATGACGACCAGCGCGTCGGCGTCGACATCGTCCGCAAGGCGCTCCAGGCGCCCGTGCGCCAGATCGCCGAGAATGCCGGCGAGGACGGTGCCGTCGTGGCCGGCAAGCTTCTGGAGACCCCAGACAACAACAATTGGGGCTTCGACGCGCAGACCGGACAATACACGGACCTGGTGAAGGCCGGCATCATCGACCCAACCAAGGTCGTGCGCACGGCGCTGCAGGATGCAGCCTCGGTCGCGGGCCTGCTGATCACCACTGAGGCCATGGTTGCCGAGAAGCCGGAGCCGAAGCAGCCGATGGGCGCGCCTGGCGGCGGCGGTATGCCCGATATGGGCGGCATGGACTTCTGATCCTCGCCGTCAAAGACGGCTCACGGGATCGGGGCGCCCCACGGGGCGCCCCTTTTGTTGGCAGAGGCCTGTACGCTGTCGGTAATGGAGTGATTTATACCAGAGGGCACAATTTAGAACTCATTGGCCCATTTTCGTGTTCCGATTGAGGTTATGCGCTCGGGCTGTGAGACGAGATTGTTCCAAGCTTGGCAGCAGTGATCGAGGATGTCGTCATAGT
>JAPORR010000123.1 GCA_026710105.1 Alphaproteobacteria bacterium | reverse complement strand
CTGGGCGCGACGCGGGTCGATCTCCTGCGCAGCTACATGCTGGAATTCGCCATGCTCGGCGGCATAGCAGCGCTGATCGGGTGCCTGCTTGGCCTCGCCGCTGGCTATGTGCTGCTGGAGGAGGTCATGGACATCGCCTGGGCCGCACCTCTTTCGACGGCGGCCGGCGTGGCGCTGGCGGCGGTCGCAGTGACGGCGCTGTTCGGTTTCGTCGGCGTCTGGCGCCTGCTCGGCCGACCTGCCGCCCCGGCGCTTCGCGAGCCGTAAGGGACTATCGTGGCGTATGGCATGGCGCGCTATGCTGGATATTCGTGCGACACGCGAAGAGAGGGCAGCATGGTGGGAATGCTGGCGGGCAAGGTAGCGTTGATTACTGGGGCGGCGAACGGCATCGGGCGCGAGACCGCGCTGCTCTTCGCCAGAGAAGGCGCGCGGGTTGCGGCTGCCGACCTCGACCTCAAAGGCGCAGAGGAGACCGCCGCCCTGATCCGCGGGGCAGGCGGCGAGGCGGCGGCGTTCTCCGTCGAGGTCAGCGATGCCGAGCAGGTCGAGGCGATGGTTAACGAGACAATCGTGGCCTTCGGGCGCCTGGACTGTGCCTTCAACAATGCAGGCATCGCACCCGCCCATGTCGGTAACAACGCCAAGCGGATGCATGAATGGTCCGAGGAGGGCTTCGACCGTATGATCGCAGTCAATCTCAAGGGGGTGTGGCTCTGCATGAAGAGCGAGATCGCGCGAATGCTGGAGGCAGGCGGCGGGGCGATCGTCAACACCTCGTCCATAGCCGGCCTCGCCGGCCTGCCGACCTCCTCGGCCTATGTGGCAGCCAAGCACGGCGTCTCCGGCCTGACGCGCACAGCCGGCATCGAATATGCTGGCGACGATATCCGCGTGAATGCTGTCTGCCCTGGCTATATCGCCACCGACATGACGCGCGAGGTCATGTCCCGGCGCGGCAATGAGATTTTGGCGCGGGTGCCGGCACGGCGCATGGGCGAGGCGCGGGAGGTCGCGGAGATGGCCTGTTGGCTCTGCTCCGACCGTGCCAGTTTCGTCACCGGCGCCACCTATACTGTTGATGGCGGCTATATGGCGTGGTGACGGTGCCGCGTAGTGACCGCTCCGTTCGGTATGCTCGGCCCAAACGCAACGACCCAATAAAGGAACACCCGATGGCTTTTCAGCATCTGATCTTCGATGTGGCCGATGAGATTGCAACGATTACACTCAACCGCCCGGAGGCACGCAATGCGCTCTCGGAGCCTATGCGGACCGAACTTGACGCCGTGTTGGCCGAACTCAAGCGCGAGGGCGGGCGTAGCATCAAAGCGGCGATTCTAACCGGAGCAGGGCGGGCGTTCTGTGCCGGGGGCGATGTGAAAGCCATGAAATCGCGCGACAAGGGCGCCGAGACCAGTCGTCGCCGTATGCGCGAGAGCCACAACCGCCTTTATGATCTCATGAATCTGGAAATGCCGGTCATCGCCGCGGTGAACGGGGCTGCCGCCGGTGCCGGCTGCAATCTGGCGCTCGCCTGCGATTTCATCCTTGCCACGCCGCGTTCGATCTTCATGCAAGCCTTCGGACGCATCGGCCTCGTGCCAGACTGGTCGGGCTTCTTCTTGCTGCCGCGCATCGTCGGGCTGCAACGAGCCAAGGAGCTGATCTTCAGCGCTCGCAAACTGGGCGCCGCCGAGGCTAGGGAATATGGCATCGTCCATGAACTGCATGAAGAAGAAGCGCTCATGGATGCGGCGCGGGCCCTGGCGGGGCGTTTCACCAAGGCCTCGACGACCGCCATCGGCCTCTCCAAGACGATTCTCAACCAGTCGTTCAACCTCGACCACCGCAGCATGCTGGAAATGGAGGCCTTCGCCCAGGCAGTCGCATCCGGCTCCGAATACCATGCGGCAGCAGTCGCCCGCTTCGTGGAAAAGCAGCCAACGCTGTTCGACTGGGAAGCGATGGACCAGACGGATGCGCTCGCGGCAGCAGACACACTCGCAGCGGAATAACCCGTAAACAGGAAGGTCAATCCGGCCTCAGAGAAATCTCCGGCGTCGGTTTCTTGTCGCGCTGGGGGTATCGACACGGTTTCGCATCATGCAAGATTGCTAGAAATTTTCGGAAGACAAGGGAGCACCCCAGATGGCGTTTTACGAGCTTCGCCGATACACGATTCGACCCGGCAAGATGAAAGAGTGGGTTGCCTTCATGGAAGGAACGATCATCCCCTTCCAGGTCTCCAAGGGCATGGTCATCACCGGCAGCTATCGCGGCGAGGAAGACGATTCGATCTATTTCTGGACGCGCCGCTTTGAGAACGAGCAGAGCCGCAAGACGCTCTACGCCGCCGTTTATGAAAGCGACTTCTGGAAGAATGAGGTGGCACCGAAGGTTGCCGACCTCATCGATCGTGACCTGATCCAGGTCACACGGGTGGTGCCGACGCCACATTCAGTAGCACAGTGACGCAAAGAATCTGGGCCGGGAGGGCGCCCCGAGCCGCCAGCGTCATGTGTCGGCGTAGCCGTGTTCTACCATCCAGTCGCGCATGATGAATTTCTGCGGCTTGCCAGTCACCGTCATCGGCAATTCGTCAACGATACGCACATGCTTCGGCACCTTGTAGTGGGCGATCTGGCCTCTGCAGAACGCGCCCACATCCTCCGGTGTGAGCGCGGCGCCCTCGCGCGGCACGACCCAGGCGCAGACTTGCTCGCCGAACCGCCGGTCGGGGATGCCAAACACCTGCGCCTCCCGGATGTCGGGATGCCGAAAGAGGTAATCCTCGATCTCGCGCGGATAGACGTTCTCGCCGCCGCGGATAATCATGTCCTTCACCCGCCCGACAATGCAGCAGAAGCCGTCCTCGTCGAGCGTCGCGAGATCGCCGGAATGCATCCAGCCGTCTAGGATGCTCTCGCGAGTCCGCTCATCGTCGTTCCAGTAGCCGCGCATTACGGAATAGCCACGCGTGCAGAGCTCCCCGGACTCGCCGACCGGTACGATGGCACCCATGGTATCAACGATCTTGACCTCCAGATGCGGGTGGATGCGCCCGACCGTTGTCACCCGCTTCTCGATCGGGTCGTCCACAAAGCTCTGGAACGAGACGGGCGAAGTCTCGGTCATGCCGTAGCAGATGGTGATTTCCGCCATGTTCAACTCGTCTGTCACCCGCTGCATCACCTCGATGGGGCAGCTGGCGCCGGCCATGATTCCGGTCCGGAGCGAGGACAAGTCATAGCTCCCACGCGCGGCTTCCTCGAGCATGGCGACGAACATAGTCGGCACGCCGTAGAGCGCAGTGCAGCGGGCCTCCGACACCGCATACAGCGTTTCCGCCGCTTCGAATCCCTCGCCTGGAAACACCATCGCTGCGCCCTGTGTCACGCAGCCGAGCACGCCCATCACCATGCCGAAACAGTGATAGAGCGGCACCGGGATGCAGAGGGCGTCCCGCTCGGTCAGGCGGATCCGGTCAGTGACGAAGCGTGCGTTATTGACGATGTTGTGGTGAGTGAGCGTGGCCCCCTTGGGGGATCCGGTGGTGCCAGAAGTGAATTGAATATTGATTGGATCGTCCGGGTCTAGGCTCTCCGTCAGCGCATCTAGCCGCGCCTTCTCCGCAGGCCCACCGAGGCGCATGACATCGTCGAAGCGGAAAATCCCAGGACCAGGGCCGTCGCTCATCGCAATGACGATTTGAAGCTGCGGTAGCCTTGAGGATCTGAGCTGACCCGGCTCGCAGTCCTCCAGTTCGGGAGCGAGCTCGCGAAGCATCTCAATATAGCGGGACGTCTTGAAGGCCTCCGCGGTGATGATCGCTCGGCATCCGACCGCATTTAGCGCATATTCCAGCTCGAACGGCCGGTAAGCGGGGTTGATGTTAACTAGGATCGCGCCGAAGCGTGCCGTGGCGAATTGTGTTAGTAGCCACTCCAATCGGTTGGGCGACCAGATACCGATGCGGTCGCCCTTGGTGAGACCGAGCGCAAGCAGGCCGGCAGCCAGCGCGTCCACCTCCTGGCCGAATTCGGCATAGCTCAGCGTCCGGCCTGCCTGCGGCAGCACGACCGCCCGGCGCGTGCCGTGGCGGAACACCGCCTCGTGGAGTGCTTCGGGGATGGTTTCGCGCCTGAGCGGCGGCGTCCGCTCGCCGACGACATGGGACAGAGCGGTGCGCGGTGCGCCTGGACGGCCAGGCCCTGGGGCAAGGATCGACATAGGAGCTCCTCCTCTGTATGGGCACTGCGTCAGCCTACAGGAGAACGCCTGCAGTATGGCGCTCTGCCCTTTTCTTGGCCAGCCCGGACGGCCGTGACTGGCAGCCGAAATTCGGGCTAGGCTGCGTCTGCCGACGAGACCACCGGAGGAACGGCGTGACCGACAAACTGCTTTTCGATGTCAGCGACAGAATCGCGACCATCACCTTCAACAACCCGGATAAGCTGAACGCTTTCACACATGAGATGCTGACCGGGTATCTGGACCGACTGGAAGAATGCCGGGCGCGCGAGGATATCTGGGCGGTGATCGTGACCGCTAACGGGCGCGGCTTCTGTGCCGGCGGGGATACACGGCAGATGGGCAGCGATACGCCGCCGACGCCGCTTGAGATCAAGTCGGGCCTCTGGGATCTGATCCAGAAACTCTCGCTCAAGATCCGCGAAATCGACAAGCCTGTCGTCGCTGCTGTCAACGGTGTTGCCGTTGGCGCCGGGATGGACATGAGCCTGCATGCTGACCTGCGATTCGCTGCCGAGAGTGCACGCTTCGCCGAGACTTATGTGCGCGTCGGCCTCGTGCCAGGCAATGGCGGAGCCTGGTTCCTGCCACGTATCGTTGGCGTCCCCAAGGCACTGGAACTGCTCTGGAGCGCGGATTTCCTCTCTGCTACGCAGGCGCTGGAGATCGGCCTTGTCAACAAAGTCTTCCCAGACGATGAACTCCAGGCGGGCACCCGCGCCTATGTCGAGAAGCTGGTCAACTCCTCGCCTATCTCTATCCGGCTCATCAAGCGCGCCATGTATGCAGGGCTCGACATGGACCTACGCAGTGCCCTCGACATGGTGTCATCCCACATGGTGCTGGCCCGCTCCAGCGAGGACCACAAGGAAGCGATCGCCGCCTGGCGCGAGAAACGGGTCGGCAACTACAAGAACCGCTGACCGCGTCCTACATCCGGGCACCCTGCATCCGCGTGTCCTCCCCGGACTGTGCAGCGAAGATCGAGCTGTAGCCGCCCGACCAGTCGGGGGGCAGGGGGCAGGAACGCGGATCGTGGCGGGCGATCCGCGCGGGCTCACCGCGGACCACCTCGCCGGTATGGCGGGACGGGTCCGGGTGTGGCGTATAAGGCCGGGCGTCGGCGGCGGCGAAGGCGTTGAGCAATAACGGGCGCCCCGCATCGGTCCGGCTCGGGCAGGAATAATGAAGCGTGCGGCAATTGTGAATCGAGACCGCGCCCCGTCGACAGGTGAGTGTCTCGGCACCGTCTGTAGCCAGCCCGGCAGCGTCCTCGTTACGCAGATGGCCCGCCCAATTGCCATCCGGTCCGTAAAGGTCGTAGAGCGGCCCCCTATGGCTGCCGGGCAGCATGGACATCGGGCCATTCTCGGGGCCGGTGTCGGAGAGATAGGCACCAATGGTCAGATGGTCATAATTGGTGTGCGGGTAAAACTGGATATCTTGGTGCCACCGGACCTCGTCGCCGCCCTCGAACCATTTGAAGTTCAGCTTGGAGTGATGGAAAACGACATCCGGCCCCAGCAGATCAGCCGCCATGTCGGCCAGCACGTCCCGCGCGAAGGTCCAATAGGCTTCGTCCTGTTCGTCCGGGCGCTTGATACGGCGCACGCGAGGACGGTCGGGGCTGTGTTCGGGGGCGAGGTCGAAGACATGCCCCGGATCCCGCTCCATGCGGCTCGCATCTACCAGACGTTCAGTCGCCGCCAGCAGCCGGTCGATCCAGGCCACCGGTACTGCGTCCTCAACAACCGTGAACCCCTTGTCGAAATAGTCGATGCGCGCTTGCTGCGGCAGCACCCGGGGCGGTTCGGCCAGAATGCGCTCGGGCGTCATGGATGGATCCTCCGATGCTTGGTCTGCCATACTTTTGCAGCAGCTGACGGGGCACCGCAAGCGGACAGAGCTATATGAACGATCTCTGGTTCCGCATCCTGCTCTTCGTCTTTTCGCCACGCTGCTATGTGCTACTGGCAGCGCTGGGGGTGGGAATCCTACTGGGCCTGCTGATGCTTTCGATCCCCGGCGCCCTCATTTCGGACGCGGTGATGCTGCTGTTCTTCGGCGAGCGTGCCCCGGAAGTGGCGCGTTGGCCCACTGCTATTGCGGTGAGCTGGCTCGCGCCCTGGTGCATTCCGTTACTCTACTGGACCCGACGCCCCATCCGCCACTGGCCACGTTGGGGACGCTGGGCGTTCCGCTTAACTGCCGCTATCGGCTGGGTCGGCACCTTGGTGCTGGCGGCAGAGCTCCAGCGTCGCTGGTGAGGCTCCAGAGCGTAAACAAGCCGCCCGGCGACGGCGGCACACACGGCCCATGTGCACAATTGTTCATCATTTGATGCCGCCTGCCTACCTGAAACGTCTTTCGGCACCTGTCCCGGATCAGGCCCCAGGCCGTGCTGCACCGCCTCCGGAGCAAGATTCGGGTGTTTGGCATGCGGCTTGCTTGACTTGGCTTGTTCCAGAACGTTCAAGCTACGCAGAACCGAAATGCAATGAAGGTCGATGGCAGCGCCGCTCTTTCATCCGACCTCGCGCTCCAACGCAGCCGGGGGCGAGCGTTACTGCGCGTTGAGGCTCGGGGCGGGGCATGCGCGCTGGTCGAGCGCTATTGCTGTGCACCGCTACGCATATTGACGCCCCGCCCTGCCAACGGCGTTCCAGAGGCGGTGATTGCTAATCTGGCGGGCGGCATTGCCGGAGGCGACCAGTGCGAAATCGGGATCGCTGTCGGGCCGGGTGCGGAGGCTGTGCTATCGAGTCAGGCAGCGGAGAAGGTCTATCGCGCCATTGACGCACCGGCAGCGTGGATGACACGCCTCACCCTCGGGCCGGGCGCGACGCTGGAATGGCTGCCGCAGGAAACAATCCTGTTCGACGGCGCAAGGCTTGGGCGCCGGATTGAGGTGGACATGGCGGGTGACGCGCGGCTTCTAGCGGTCGAAACGCTCGTGTTCGGCCGCGCCGCGCATGGCGAACGCATACGTAGCGGCGACCTTGCAGACCGCTGGCGGATCGACCGGGATGGTCGGCCTGTCTGGCGCGACGCGCTCCACATCCAATGCGACGCCTTCGAGGCTGCAGCGGCCGCGCAGGCCGGCCTGCGCGGCGCACGCGTGTCGGCAACCCTGATCTATGCTGCGCCCGATGCGCCGAAGCGTCTGGAAGAATTGCGCTGCCTGCTAGCGGACATGTCAGCCTTCACGGGCGCGACCGCGGTGCGAGGCCTGGTGGCGGCGCGGTTCCTCGCTCGCGAAGGCGGCGCGTTCAAGCGCGAGCTCGCCGGGCTTCTGGGCGCGTTCCGTGCATCCGTGTTCGACCGTCCCGTGCTCGCGCCACGCGTCTGGCTCTGCTGAAGGAGAATGGTTGCCCTATGCGTTTGACCCCACGCGAAAAGGACAAACTGCTCGTGGCCATGGCGGCGATCATTGCCCGCCGCCGGCTGGAGCGCGGCGTCCGCCTCAACCATCCGGAAGCCGTGGCGCTCATCTCCGATTTCATTGTCGAAGGCGCGCGCGACGGATGTCGGGTCGCCGAACTGATGGAGGCCGGCGCCCATGTCGTCTCGCGCGCACAAGTGATGGAAGGCGTGGCCGAGATGATCCATGACGTGCAAGTCGAAGCAACCTTCCCCGATGGGGTGAAGCTCGTGACCGTCCACAACCCGATCCGCTGAGGAGGCATGCGATGATCCCCGGAGAAATCCTGACTGCCAAAGGCGATATCCTGCTCAATCGGGGCCTAGACAGCGTGGAGATTGAGGTGGCCAACACAGGCGACCGGCCCATTCAGGTCGGTAGCCACTTCCATTTTTTCGAAGTCAACCCGGCGTTGCATTTCGACCGCAGCCAGGCGCGGGGACGGCGCCTCGACATCCCGGCCGGCACGGCCATGCGCTTCGAGCCGGGGCAGGCGCGGCGGATCGCATTGGTGCCCTATCGCGGCGCCCGCCGCGTCGTCGGCTTCAATGCACAAGTCATGGGCGCCCTCGACGGGGAGGCCTGAGATGCCCCATGCGATTCCTCGCCAGGCCTATGCAGACATGTTCGGCCCAACTCTGGGCGACCGTGTCCGACTCGCCGACACCGAGCTCTTCATTGAGGTCAAACACGACTTCACCACCTATGGCGACGAGGTGAAGTTCGGCGGCGGTAAGGTCATCCGCGACGGCATGGGCCAGTCCCAGGCAGCACGGGCGGAGGGTGCCGCCGACACGGTGGTGACGAATGCGCTGATCCTCGACCATTGGGGCATCGTCAAGGCGGATATCGGCATTCGCGACGGGCGCATCCTGGCCGTCGGCAAGGCGGGCAACCCGGATATCCAGGACGGCGTTGACATTATCATCGGCCCCAGCACGGAGATCATCGCTGGGGAAGGCAAGATCGTCACGGCCGGCGGCTTCGACTGTCATATCCATTTCATCTGCCCGCAGCAGATCGAGGAAGCGCTGGCATCAGGCGTCACGACCATGCTGGGCGGCGGCACCGGCCCCGCGACCGGTACCAACGCCACCACCTGCACGCCAGGTCCCTGGCACCTGCGGAGGATGATCGAGGCTGCGGACGGCTTTCCCGTGAATCTCGGCTTCGCCGGCAAAGGCAATGCGAGCCGACCGGCCGCGCTGGAAGAGCAGGTGCGGGCTGGAGCCTGCGCGCTCAAGCTGCATGAGGACTGGGGCACAACGCCCGCCGCCATTGATACCTGCCTCGGCGTCGCCGATGCGATGGACATCCAAGCGATGATCCACACCGACACGCTCAATGAGTCGGGGTTTGTCGAGCACACCATCGCCGCGTTCAAGGGCCGGACGATCCACGCCTTCCACACCGAGGGAGCGGGTGGCGGGCATGCACCTGACATCATCAAGGTCTGCGGGCTCCCCAATGTGCTGCCTTCCTCGACCAATCCGACCCGCCCCTACACGGTCAATACGGTCGACGAACATCTCGACATGCTGATGGTCTGCCACCATCTCGATCCACGCATCGCCGAGGATGTGGCCTTTGCCGAGAGCCGCATCCGCAAGGAGACCATCGCCGCCGAGGACATTCTGCACGACATAGGGGCGTTCTCGATTATCGCTTCAGATAGCCAAGCGATGGGCCGGGTGGGCGAGGTGGCGATTCGCACCTGGCAGACGGCCGACAAGATGAAGCGGCAATTCGGCCGGCTGGAAGGCGAGAGCGGTGACAATGACAATCTGCGCGCCCAGCGCTACATCGCCAAATACACCATCAACCCCGCCATCGCGCATGGCATGGCAGACCATATCGGCTCGGTCGAGCCCGGGAAGCTGGCTGATCTGGTCATCTGGTCACCGGCCTTTTTCGGCGCCAAGCCTGACCTTGTTCTGAAGGGCGGCATGATCGCAGCCGCCATGATGGGTGACCCCAACGCCTCCATCCCGACACCGCAGCCGGAGCATTTTCGCCCGATGTTCGCGGCCTTCGGACGGGCACGCCCGGCGACGGCCGTCACCTTCGTCGCCGAGGCCGGGCTCGATGCCGGCTTCGACACTGCCCGGCGGCTCGAGCCGGTGCGGCGCACGCGGACCGTCACAAAGGCAAACATGGTGCTGAACGGCCTCACACCTGATATCAAGGTCGATCCTGAGACCTACGAGGTGCGCGCCGATGGGGCGCTGCTTACCTGCGAACCGGCGGAAGTGCTATCCTTGGCACAGCGCTATTTTCTGTTCTAAGGCGATGCGGCGCGCTGTCGAACATCGCCCGCGGGGCCGCTGGCCGGAGCAAGAGGCAGCCGGGAACGTGAGCCTCGCCTTTGACGATCGGCATCGCCGGCGTCTGAAGCTGGAGACGGTCGAGGGCGAAGCGCTGCTGCTCGATCTGCCGGAAGCGGTCGCTATGGCGGAGGGCGATGGCCTGCGCTGCGCCGACGGTGGCTGGGTCAAGGTCACCGCACGGCCGGAGCCGGTATTGCGGATCGCTGCTGCCGCGCCGGAACTGGTGGCGCGGCTGGCCTGGCACCTCGGCAATCGGCACACGCCAGCCGACATCCGCGTCAACGCGATCCTGATCCGTCCTGACCATGTGCTGGCGGAAATGCTGCGAAATCTTGGTGGCATCGTGACGGAGGCAGTCGAACCCTTCCAGCCTGAAGGCGGTGCCTATTCCGGCCACGCGCAAGACCGAAGCCGCTGGCATGAGCACCCATGACCAGCACGCGAGACCTCCTGCGGCTTCAGGCCTGGTTTTCACCGGCTTTCCCAGTTGGCAGCTATGCCTACAGCCACGGGCTCGAAGCAGCGGTCGAGGCGGGAGTGGTCCATGACCGTCAAAGCCTTGCCGACTGGGTGGCATGGCTGGTCCGACACGGCGCGGGGCGGGTTGACGGCATGTTTTTCGCCGCGGCGCACAGGGCAGCACCGGACGCCGTGGAGGGCACCGCGCTCGCCGACGAGGCACACGCCTGGACCGGGACAGCCGAGTTCGCGCTGGAGTCAGGACGCCAAGGCGAGGCTTTCCTGGCCACGATCGCGGCCGCCTGGCCGCATACGGCCCTCGACAGGCTGGCCGAACTGCTGGAAGACCGCCCGCCGCTCTCTGTCGTCGGAGGGTTCGCCGCCGCCATTCATGGCATTGCGCAGGAGCCGGCACTCGTCTGCTACCTGCATGCCTTCGCTGCAATGATCGTTTCGGCCGGCGTCCGGCTCGTGCCGCTCGGCCAGACCGACGGCCAGAGAATCACCGCCGGGTTGGAGTCCGTAATTCCGGAGGCAGCGGTTGTCGCGGCGAAAACGCCGCTCGAAACGGTGGGCACCGCAGCTCCCGCTGCCGACATCTTCTCCATGCGCCATGAAAGCCAGTATTCGAGGATTTTTCGGTCATGATGACAGCTTCACTCCATGGACCTCTCAGAGTCGGCATTGGCGGGCCGGTTGGCTCCGGAAAGACAGCGCTAGCCGAAGCGCTCTGTAAGAGCTTGCGCGACCGCCATGATCTGTTCGTCATCACCAACGACATCTACACAAGGGAGGATCAACGCATCCTGACTGAGGCGGGCGCCCTCCCAGCGGAGCGGATCGAGGGTGTGGAGACAGGCGGCTGTCCGCATACCGCGATCCGCGAGGATGCCTCGATCAACCTCTCCGCGATTGCGGATATGCGGCGACGATTCCCATCCGCCGAACTCTGCCTGATCGAGTCGGGAGGCGACAATCTCGCGGCCACTTTCAGCCCGGAACTCGCCGACCTGACAATCTATGTGATCGATGTAGCGGCCGGCGAGAAGATTCCGCGCAAGGGCGGACCGGGGATCACACGCTCCGACCTGCTGGTTGTTAACAAGATCGACCTCGCCCCGTTCGTCGGCGCAAACCTTGATGTTATGCGCGCTGACACAGAGCGGATGCGTGGAGGCCGCCCCTGGGTGTTCACCAACCTGAAGACCGGCGAGGGCCTCTCCAGCGTGACCGAATTCATCGCCACCGCCGGTGGACTCGGAGGGCATGACGAGGCCGCCCTCGCACCGCATCAGGACTGATCAGAGCCATTCCCCTATATTGCTCCTATCATACCCCCGGTTTCCGGCCCGGCGCGCGAGGTCCGCTCGATGACAGTCGATATCACCCACGCAGTTCAAGAGCCGTCTCGCGTATGATCTATACTGGACGCTGGAACGGCGGCAACTCCTCGGCCGCGCGGCGCATAACACAGCCCAACCGGTAGCAGCGGAGCCCAGTCTGGACCGGCAGAGGGCGAAGGAACTGCCCCGGCAGATGTTTCAGGAAAGGAAGGGGCAGCAGGGCGAGATAGCTGCTGCCATTCAGGAGAAGCCATGACAGTACGATACGACTTCACGGACCGGACAGCCATAGTGACAGGCGGGGCGCACGGCATCGGCCTTGCGATATCCCGTCGCCTCCACCGCGACGGCGCGGCGGTCGCGATCTGGGATATGGACAAGGCGGCGGGTGAAGTAGCGGCCGCCGGACTAGGCGAGAGGGCAGTAGCACTCGCCGTCGATGTGACGGACTATGCCGCCGTTGAGGCAGCGCTGGCAGCTACGGAAGCGCAGCTCGGCCCGGTCTCTATCCTTTGTAACAATGCCGGCATCGCTGGGCCTGCTATGACCTCATGGGAGTATGCGCTTGAGGACTGGCACGCCGTCATCGACCTCGATCTCAACGGCGTCTATTATGGCTGCCGCGCGGTCGTGCCGGGCATGATCGAGCGCGGTTACGGACGCATCGTCAACACCGCCTCCATTGCCGGCAAGGAAGGCAATCCCAACGCGGCGGCCTACAGTGCGGCCAAAGCGGCTGTCATCGGGCTCACCAAATCGCTTGGCAAAGAGACGGTTGGTACCGGCGTGCTGGTCAATTGCGTCGCCCCGGCGGCGGTCGAGACCGACATCTTCAAACAGATCACGCCGGCGCATATTGAGATGATGCGCTCGAAGATCCCGCTGGGGCGCTTCGGCACAGTCGACGAAGTCGCTAGCATTATCGCCTGGCTCTGCTCGTCGGAATGCAGCTTCCAGACCGGCGCTGTCTTCGATGTCTCCGGCGGGCGAGCAACTTATTGACGGGGGCCCTGTTGACGGCGCCCGGGACGGCGGATGTCAGCCGTGCCGCCAGACCGGCGCACGCTTGTCGATGAAAGCGTTGATTCCTTCTTCCGCATCGCGCATCTCCATATTCGCAGCGATCACGCCGCTCGCATAATCGTAGGCCTCGTCCAGCCTCATTTCGAGCTGGCGGTAGAAGGCTTCCTTGCCAATCCTGACCGTTGCGCCTGACTTGCCCGCGATGTTCGCCGCAACTGCGTGCGTCTCGGCTCTGAGATCGGCCGCCGGCACGACCCGGTTGACAAGTCCGAAACGCCATGCCGTCCCGGCGTCCATGAGCTCACCTGTAAGCAACATCTCCATGGCATGCTTGCGCGAGACGGCGCGAGAGAGCGCTACCATCGGCGTCGAGCAGAAGAGCCCAATATTGACGCCAGGCGTAGCGAAGCGGGCATCCTCACTGGCCATGGCAAGGTCGCAACTTGCGACGAGCTGGCAGCCGGCGGCGGTCGCAATGCCGTGGACGCAGGCGATCACAGGCTGGGGTAGGCGCACGATGCGCGTCATCAGCGCGCTGCATTCAGCGAACAACAAGTCATAGAAGGCGCGGTCCGGATTGGCCCGCACTTCCTTCAGGTCGTGCCCGGCGCAATAGCCGGGGCCGTTGGCCGCGATGACCACGGCACGTATCGATGGATCCTGGCTGATGTCGTCGAGCACCGAGGAGAGCGCGGCGATCATCGCGCGGGATAGCGCATTGCGTTGCGCCGGCCGGTTCAACGTCAGCGTGGCGACGGCGTCCGCGTCGCAGCGCAGCAGGATCGGTTCACTCATCTGTTCGGTCTCCTCGTACATCGGTCTCCCCTTAACAAGAGACGGTCGCTCGTTGACAGGCGCTCCGATGCCGTTATGTTGCGCCGCCCATGTCGCTCCAAGAAAGAGGGACGGATGAACACATACTCCGCCAAGCCGGCCGAGGTCGAGCGGAAATGGTGGCTGATCGACGCCGATGGACTGGTGTTGGGACGTCTCGCTTCGATCGTCGCCATGAGGCTGCGCGGCAAGCATAAGGCGCTCTATACGCCGCATATCGACTGCGGCGACCATGTCGTCATCGTCAATGCCGACAAGGTGGTGCTGACCGGCGCGAAGGAAGACGACAAGGTCTATAACTGGCACACAGGCTATCCGGGCGGCCTGCGCTCGCGGACCGCGCGTGAACAGCGCGCCCGACACCCGGAACAACTTGTCGTCAAGGCAGTCGAGCGGATGCTGCCCAAGACCAAGCTCGGTCGGCAGGTGATCTCGAAGCTGCATGTCTATGCCGGCCCCGAGCACCGCCATGACGGTCAGAAACCTGCGCCGCTGGACATCGCCGCCATGAATCCAAAAAACACTAGGAGGGCCTGAAGGTCATGGCCGAGGAAACCCGTACGCTCGCCGACCTGAAGCAGGTTCTCGAAGGCGAAGAAGCACCAGAGCGTCCAACCCCGGCAGCACTGGCAGCGCCGCAGATCGACGATTACGGGCGCGCCTACGCCACCGGCAAGCGCAAGGAATCGGTGGCACGCGTCTGGATCCGCCCCGGTGCCGGACGGGTAATGGTGAATGGCCGGGCAGGCGAAGCCTATTTTCCGCGTCCGACCCACCGCATGTTGATCGCGCAACCCTTTGCCGCCGTGAACCGCATGAACCAGTATGACGTGATCTGCACAGTGCGTGGCGGTGGCCAGTCAGGTCAGGCGGGCGCTGTACGCCACGGAATCGCCAAGGCACTGACCTGCTTCGAGCCAGGCCTGCGTCCGGCGCTCAAGCAAGGCGGGTTCCTGACCCGTGATGCGCGCCGCGTGGAGCGCAAGAAATACGGCAAGCCGAAGGCACGCCGCAGCTTCCAGTTCTCGAAACGCTAGCGCGGAAGTCCCTGCACCCAGGGGATAAAGGGGGAACGCCTGTGCCCCAGATCGGAAACCGGGCCCGGGCGGCGATCCTGGGCGCGAGCGGCTATACCGGCGCGGAGTTGATCCGCCTGCTGGCCCGCCATCCGCATATCGAAATCAGCACGCTCACCGCCGAACGGCGCGCGGGCATGCCTTTTGGTGCGGTTTTCCCGCATCTGGCCGCGCTGGGCCTGCCGGACCTGGTGCGTATTGAGGATGTGGATTTCGACGCCCATGACATCGTGTTCTGCTGCCTGCCGCACGGCACGACGCAGGAGACGGTGGCAGCCCTGCCGGCGCATCTGAAGGTGGTGGACCTATCGGCCGATTTCCGACTCGCCGACACCGAGACCTATGCGGCGTGGTACGGCCATGCGCACCAAGCACCAGAATTGCAAGAAAGCGCGGTTTACGGGCTGACGGAGATCAAGCGCCCGGATGTGGCGCGCGCGCGCCTGGTTGCCAATCCTGGCTGCTACCCGACAAGCGCTCAGCTCCCACTGCTGCCGCTCATCGAGGTGGGAGCAGTCGAACCGCGGAACATAATTGTTGACGCGAAGTCCGGGGTCACAGGGGCCGGGCGGGCGCTGCGTGAGGATATCTTGTTCGCCGAGGTGCAGGACGGTATCCACGCCTACGGCATCGGCAGGCACCGCCATGTGCCGGAGATCGAGCAGGGTCTCGGAGAGGCGGCGGGTGCACCCGTTATTATCAGCTTCACGCCGCATCTGGTGCCCATGAACCGGGGCATCCTCTCCACCATCTATGTCGAACTCGCCGATGGCGAAACGGCAGACGGGCTGCGCGAACGGCTCCGGGCGCGCTATGAGGGTGAGCCTTTTGTACATGTGTTGGCCTCTGGCGCGCCGGCGACCCGCCATGTGCGCGGCACCAATCGCTGTGATATCGGCGTGGCGGCAGACCGCGTGCCCGGCCGCGCCATCCTGGTCTCGGCCATCGACAATCTCGTCAAGGGTGCCTCCGGCCAGGCGGTGCAGAACATGAACGCCATGCAGGGCTGGGAAGAGACAACCGGGCTCGAATTGGAAGCCCTGTATCCGTGAGGGGCACGGTCCTGCCCTATCGGGGCATATGGCCGAAGCTTGCCGACGACGTGTTTCTCGCGCCGGGTGCGGTGGTAGTCGGCAATGTGGAGATCGGGGCCGGATCCAGCGTCTGGTATAATGCCGTGCTACGCGGCGATGTCGGCCGCATCCGCGTCGGCGCAGGGGCGAATATACAAGACGGAACCATCGTGCATGTCACCGGCGGAGCTTTCGACACAGAGATCGGCGACGAGGTGCTGGTCGGTCATCGCTGCATGATTCACGGCTGCCGCCTGGAGGACCGCGCCTTTATCGGCATGAGTGCGACAGTGCTGGACGGCTGCGTAGTCGAGGGAGACGGAATGTTGGCCGCTGGCGCCCTACTCGCGCCGGGCAAACGTCTGCCGAAGGGCGAACTCTGGGCCGGGTCGCCGGCGAAGAAAATGCGCGACCTCGACCCAACGGCGCTCCAGAGCTTCCGCCGACAGACCGCCCATTATGCCCAGAATGCCCGGATCCACCGAGAGTCCCTCAAGGACCTGTGAGCAGTTTTTGCCTTTCGGGGTAGTGACGATTCATGCTGTCGCCACCCGAATTCTACCGCTGCCGAGAGGGCTGCATGGCAAAGATGAAGGGGCCAGACCGGGTTAAAGCCGTCCTCGAGGCACTGTCGCTCGATTGTGAAGTGCTGACCCTGCCTGCTTCGACGCGGACAGCGGAGGAAGCAGCGGCAGCAGTTGGCTGCATGGTGGGCGAAATCGCGAAATCACTTGTCTTCCGCGCCGGGAGCGGCGCCGTGGTCGCCGTGCTGAGCGGCGACGACCGGCTCGACCCCAGAAAGCTCTCGGAAGTCGTCGGCGCGGAAGTCGAACAGGCGGATGCCAAATTCGTCCGCGCCGCGACGGGATTCGCCATTGGCAGCGTACCGCCTCTCGGCCATGCCGGACCCGTCATACCAGAGGGCACAATTTAGAACTCATTGGCCCATTTTCGGGTTCCGATTGAGG
>JAPORR010000102.1 GCA_026710105.1 Alphaproteobacteria bacterium | reverse complement strand
TGAGGTATCCCGGAACCATGCGCCGCCGTGGCAGTCTGATCCTGCCATGGGCCCAAATCCCCAATCTTGGGGTGCATATCCTCGCCATTATGCGCCAGACGGCTGCTTGTTGCCGGTAGGGAGCATTGCTATACCGCGCCGCCATGACCGACCCCGCCCATATTCGCAATTTCGCAATCATCGCGCATATTGATCACGGCAAGTCCACGCTCGCCGACCGACTGATCCAGACCTGCGGTGGACTGAGCACGCGCGAGATGCGCGAACAGGTGCTCGATAATATGGACCTGGAGCGCGAACGCGGCATCACGATCAAGGCGCAGACCGTGCGCCTTTCCTACCGGGCAGCGGATGGCCAAGCCTATGTGCTCAACCTCATCGATACACCGGGCCATGTGGATTTCGCCTATGAGGTGAACCGCTCGCTCGCTGCCTGCGAAGGCTCGCTGCTGGTGGTGGATGCGACCCAGGGTGTTGAGGCACAGACGCTCGCCAATGTCTATCAGGCCGTGGACAATGACCATGAGATCGTCGTCGCGCTGAACAAGGTCGATCTGCCCGCAGCCGACCCCGAGCGGGTCCGCAGCCAGATCGAGGATGTGGTCGGCATTGATGCGGGCGACGCCGTGCTCTGCTCCGCCAAGACTGGTGAGGGTGTGCCTGCGCTGCTTGAGGCGCTAGCCGACCGCTTGCCGCCACCAGCCGCCGAAGTCGCCGGTGACGGGCATTTGCGCGCGATGGTGGTGGATAGCTGGTACGACCGCTATCTCGGCGTGATCGCACTGGTCCGCGTCCGCGAGGGCGTACTCCGTCGCGGCGTGAAAATGCGGCTGATGGCGACTGGCGCGTCCTACGACATCGACGAGGTGGGCGTATTCACGCCAAAACGGCAGAAGACGGATCAGATCGGCCCCGGCGAAATCGGCTATGTCAGCGCAGCTATCAAGACGGTGGCGGACTGCCAGGTCGGCGATACGATCACGGACGACCGCAGGCCCGCGCCGGCACCGTTGCCAGGCTTCCAGCCGAGCTTGCCGGTAGTGTTCTGCGGACTCTTCCCGACCGATTCGGCGGATTTCGAGCAATTGCGCGAAAACCTCGCCAAGCTGCGGCTGAACGATGCGGGCTTCGAATATGAGCCGGAAAACTCGCCAGCGCTCGGCTTTGGCTTTCGCTGCGGCTTCCTCGGCCTCCTGCATCTGGAGATCGTGCAGGAGCGACTCGATCGTGAATTCGGCCTCGACCTGATCGCGACTGCGCCGAGTGTCGTGTACCGAGTCCATCGCACGGATGGTGGCATGGACCTGCTACATAATCCGGCTGATATGCCGGATCCCGTGCAGATCTCGCATATCGAGGAACCCTGGATCGCCGCCACGATCTTCACGCCAGACGAGTATCTGGGCGGCATCCTCAAGCTCTGCGAAGAGCGGCGCGGTGTCCAGCGCGAGCTTACCTATGTCGGCAACCGGGCCATGGTAGTTTACGAACTGCCCCTGAACGAGGTGGTGTTCGACTTCTACGACCGGCTGAAATCGCTGAGCCGCGGCTATGCCAGCTTCGACTATCGGATCGAGGACTATCGTGAGGGCGACCTAGTGAAACTCTCGCTGCTGGTGAACCACGAGCCTGTCGATGCGCTTGCCTGCATCACCCACCGCATGCGCGCCGAAGGCCGGGGCCGCCAGCTCTGCGAGCGGCTGAAGGAACTGATTCCGCGCCAGCTGTTCAAAATCCCGATCCAGGCTGCGGTCGGAGGCCGCATCGTCGCGCGCGAGACCATTTCGGCCATGCGCAAGGATGTAACCGCCAAATGCTATGGGGGCGATGTGAGCCGTAAGCGCAAACTGCTGGACCGTCAAAAGGAAGGCAAGAAGCGGATGCGCAGCTTCGGCAAGGTGGACATCCCGCAAAGCGCTTTCATCGCCGCGCTCCGGATGAACGAGACATAGTGCGCGTTGCCCTGGCAGGCTGCGGCGAAACAGCCTGAGTTCGCGTTTCGCGGGCGATTGTCGGCGTGCCCTGGGTCGGTCGGGTCGATGTATTTTGGTTGAGGCGGGGCCTCTTGCAAAACTCCGAGGTCAAGCGGGGTTTGCCCCGGAACGGGCTTTGGGGGGAAGTTGTTACGACGAACCCGAAATTGCGGCAGACTCGCTTCTCTGGAAGCGTCAGATCCGCTTCGGTAGCATTAGGGTGCCGCAGAGGATTGCTGCGGCAGCGCCCGCCAGCACCATGAACAGCGCCTCAAAGCCCCAGGTCTCGTGGAGCCAGGCGATCAGGTTGAGCGCTGTCGCTGCGACCGCAAAGGTCACAATATAGCGAGCCGCGAAGGCGCGCGCGCGCCATTCGCTCTTCGCCATGCGCCCGACCAGCACATCATTGATCGGGATCTGGCCGAACACCGCCAGCATAAAGCCGACAGCGATGAAGAAAGCGAGCAGGCCTTCGGCATAGACCATCGCAACGAACAGCACCGCCTGGCAGGCCGCCACGCCGGCGAACACCCAGCGGACTGAATAATTATCCACCAGCCAGCCGACGATGAGCTGAGCGAAGGCGGCAGCGGTGAATGCGACGAAGGCGTAACCGCCGACTGCCGTCGCCGATATGGCGAACCCGGCGAGGCGCTCGTCGAATACCTTTGGGAGTGCGAAGGTTGTACTCTGGAAGACTAGGCCGCCCAGCGCCGTGGTGAAGAAGATGACTGCGAAGACATGGATCAACACGGCGCGCGTCGGGCGGGTTTCAGCCGTTGCCGCCGGCGCGGCCTCTGCGACCGAAGCCGGCGCCATAACCGGGCCGCCACGCAGGAACAGCATCCAGGCGAGGCCGACAGCGATAGCAACGGCGCCGGGCACGAAGAACGCGGCCCGCCAGCCGGCGAGGTCGATCAGCACACCGGTCACCAGCGCGGCCAGCGCCACGCCCATATTGCCGTATATGCCGTTGATAGCGATCGGGATTCCGGTGCGACCGCGTCCCTCGACCACCATAGCGAGCCCGACGGGGTGGTAGATCGCCGCGAACACGCCGATCACCAGCAGGCCCGCGCCGATCTGGAGCGGCGTGTCGGCGAAGCCGGTCGCGATGGCGCTCGCCCCGATGCCGAGGAAGAAGACGCTCATCATCGCTTCGCGGCTCCATTTGTCGCCGAGCCAACCGGCGAGGAGGGCAAAGGCCCCGAATGCGACCAGACCAGCCGTGCCGTAGGGGATCAGGTCATCATAGTCCAAGCCCCAGGCGTCGGCTAGAAAGAGCGCCGCTACGCTCGCGAAGATCAGCATGACCAGATGGTCGAGCAGATGCCCGACATTCAGGAACAAGAACTGCGCGGAGAATCTGGTCATGGAGAAAGTTACTCCAGGATGGCCATATGAACCAGATTGGAGATCACATCCAGGCGTTCGCTGTGCCAGGGCTCCGGATAGAGGCAATTGGTGAGATAGGCAAAGGAAACGCCGGAGGACGGGTCTGCCCAGCAATAGGAAGAGCCGACCCCGCCATGCCCGAACACACGTTCATGCCCGAAGGAACCGAGGCCGCGGATCGTCTGCGTGCGGCCCCTGACATGCGGGCCGATGCCGCGGTGCATCGGCATCTCGAAGCGCTCGTCCACCCGGTCGCCGGTCCAGTTGCGGGTGCAATAGGCGATGAGGCGCGGTGGGAAGAGCTGCACATCCTCCAGCCGTCCGTCCTGCACGAGCATCTGGTAGAAGGCCGCCATGCCTTTCGCCGTTGCATAACCGCCGGCGCCCGGCGGGCCGGCGCGGCGTATTTCGGGTGTGTTGCGCGCGGTCAGCGGCGCGAAGCCACCGCCCTCTGCTGGTATATGCATGTCTGCCGCGCGTCCGTGCTCGGCATCGGGCAGGCCGACGAAAACCTCCCTCTCAAGCCCGATCGGTACCAGGATTTCATCGCGGATGAAGGTTCGGAAATCCTGTCCCGAGACCGCCTCGACCAGCGCCGCCGCCGTCCAGTGCGCCGCTTCGGCGTGGTAGTGGACGCGGCTGCCGGGCGTCCATTCGGCCTTGAAGGCGATGACCGCGCGCCGGCGCGCCTCGCGGTCCTCCCAGGTCTCGGGCGGCATTTCAGCATTGGGGAAGCCGCCCTGATGCGTCAGCAACTCGAGCACGCTCTGCCGGCCCTTGCCATGTGCCTCAAAGCCCGGCAGATACATCGCGACCGGGTCGGTGAAGCGCAGCTGGCCCTCTGTGGCGAGCTTCCAGACCGCTGCGGCAGTAATCACCTTGGTGTTGGAGAAGAGCAGCCAGAGTGTAGTCTCATCTACCTCCTGTGGCGGGTCGATCCGCGCGCGGCCGAAGCGTCGGCAAAGCGCGAGCAGCCCATGCCGGGCGACAGCGATCTCTGCGCCCGGATAGCGCCCGTCGGCGATATGGGTCTCAACCGTCTCGACCAGCCGGGCCAACGGCCGTGGATCAAGGTCGAGCGCTTCGGCATCCACCATGTCGATCATTGCCGCGCGCCTAGAACTGCGGATAGGTCGAGCGGAAGGCCGCCATCGTCTCGCAGCGTTCGGCGAACGCGGCCAAAGCCGGGCAAGCCTCGGCGACCTTCATCGGTGGATGCGCGAGGCGCGCGAAGGTGAAGCCGCAGACAGCAGAAATATCGGCCTGACCCATCGAGTCACCGAACAGCCAACCATCGCCCGCCTCGGCCGCGAGGCCGTCCAGGTAGCGGAAGCCGCCAAGCGCGCGTTCACGATTGTGGGCAATCCAGCTTTCCTCGACCTTTTCTTTGGGGCGGAAGCGCGGCTCATAGACGGCCCAGACGGTCCGGTCCATGGCACCGACGGCCATGGCGGTGGCGCGCATGACGTCGCGCCGCGCCTTGCCGACAGCCGGGGTGAGTCGCCTGTCGCCGGCCATTTCATCGAGCGCGTCCAGAATGGCGTAGCTTTCGACCAGTACCTCACCGTCGTCCAGAAGCAGGGTCGGAATACGTAGCAGCGGATTATAGCGGCGCACCGATTCGGGATCGTCGAAAACCGCAATCTGGTCGAGCTCCCAGTCGAGGCCCATCAGATGGAGGGAGACGGCGACGCGGCGGACATAGGGAGAGCGGGTGGAACCGAGCAGTTTCATCGGGCCGGAAGCTCCTAGATGAAGGGTGGAATACCCGCACCATAGCGCTCCCTGCCGCCCGCCTCCAGACTTGCCTTGCGTGCCGCGTGGGATGCGGTTTCTCGTCTTGCCCCGATTTCCGCGATATGCTGCTCCTCATGAGACTTGACCATATGACATGGCCGGAAGTGGAGGCCTATCTCGACCGCGCGGGCGCCATCCTGCTGCCGGTCGGTTCCACGGAACAGCACGGGCCGAACGGACCGCTCGGCACGGATGCGCTCTGTCCTGAAGGTGTAGGGCGGGAGGCGGCGAAGCGGCTCGGCATTCTTGCGGCCCCTACCCTGGCGCTCGGCGTGGCCCCCTACCATATGGCGTTTCCAGGTACGATTACGCTCACGCCGGAGACCTTCCGGGCGGTTCTGGCGGAAACCGTCACCTCGCTTGCTCAGCACGGATTCTCGTATGTCTATGTGCTGAATGGGCATGGTGGCAACAGCCCCTTCATCCGGGCTCTGCTGAAGGAATTGAAGGCGCCCCGCTGCAAGCTCCACAACTGGTTTGCCGGCCCGCGCGTGCGTGCGCTGGCCGCAGAACTCTACGGCAAGGCTGAGGGCCTACACGCCACGCCGTCCGAAATCGCGCTCGCCTGGCATGTGGCGCCTGAAACCCAGCGCAGCTCTGTGGTCATGACGCCGAAGCGCGCCCCCGGCGGTTTCGAGAAGGAGCCGGAGGCCTTCCGCGCGCGCTTCCCGGACGGGCGCATCGGCTCCGAAGCTGCACTCGCCCGTGCGGAAGACGGCGCCAGACTGCTGGAAGCCGCTGTCGAAGACGTGATCGAGGACTACCAGACCTTTATTGGATGATCGCACCCGCGGCCGCCAAGGCATCTATTTCCTCCCGGGCGAAGCCGGCCTCGGCCAGGATCTCGCTGGTATGGACGCCGACGGCGGGCGGTTGGCGGCGGAGGGCGAAATCGTGGTCGCCGATCTCGACGGGCAGGCGGGGCAGCCTTGTGACAGGGCCGCCCGGGAGCTCTACCTCCAGCAGGCGGCCCGCATGGTTGAGTTGCGGGTCGTCGAACAGATGCACCGGCCTCGCCACAGGCGCGAAGGGCACGGCGATCTCTTCCAGAATGGCGGTCATTTGGGCAAGCGTACGTGCCCGAACCGTTTCCGCAATGCGAGCGGCCAGCCGGTCGCCCTCGGCCACGCGGCTTTCATTGGTGGCGTTGCGCGGGTCGGCAAGCTCGTCCTCCCAGCCGAAATGGATGCACCAGGCGCGCCAGTGATTGTCGCTGGTGATGCCGATGAACAAGTGTTCGCCGTCGCGGGTCTTAAAGGTCTCGTAGATCGCCCAGGCACGCGCGCGGGCCGGCATGGGCTGCGGCTCACGGCCTGTGGCGGCGATGCCGGCCATATGTTGCGACATGAGGAAGGCGGTCGATTCGAACAGTGCCGACTTCACGAATTGCCCCCGGCCAGTCGCCTCGCGCTCCTTCAGCGCGCAGAGAATACCGATCACCGCATAGCTGCCGCCCATGATGTCGATGATTGAGGTGCCGGCGCGCAGTGGTTGGCCGGGCGGGCCGGTCATATAAGCGAGTCCCGCCATGAACTGCACAACCTCGTCGAGCGCCGGCCGGTTTTCGTAGGGCCCGGAGAGGAACCCCTTGAGCGAGGCGAAGATCAGACGTGGATTGATCCGCTCGAGCGTCTCCCAACTGCAGCCCAACCGCTCCATGGTGCCGGGCGCGTAGTTCTCGATCACGACATCGGCATGCGCCGCGAGCCGGTGGACAACCTCCCGCCCGCGGTCGGACTTCAAATCGACGGCAAGCGAGCGTTTGTTGCGGTTGAAGGCGCCGAAGAAACCGGCGGCAAAGCCCGGCAGTCGGCGCGTCTTGTCGCCGTCCGGCGCGGGCTCGACCTTGATGACATCCGCGCCGAGGTCGGCCAGCACAAGGCCGCAGCTTGGCCCCATGATCGTCTGGCAGAATTCCAGAACGCGGATGCCGGTAAGCGGAAGTGGGGCGTTTTCGGTCATCGGTCGCAAACCTTACGCATCGGGGAATCGGAGCACAGACTATGGGCCATTCCCGTACGCTTGCGGAAGCGGGGTTATCTACGGCTCGCGCGGCCGTGCCTTTGCCACGCCCTTGCCACGGTGCGGCGCTGGGGCGATGCTGCGCTGCCCGTTCCGGAAGAGCCTTGCTGTGTCGATGTCCGCCTTACCCCGCTGCCGTCCATGCGCGTGATTCTTTGCCGCGAACTCGGCGCGCCCGATATCCTGACGGTCGAGGAGCAACCCGACCCGGAGCCGGGCATGGGCGAGCTGCTCGTCCGGCAGGAGGCCTGGGGCGTCAATCATGTCGATGCGCTGATGGTGGCAGGCGGTTACCAGCTCAAGCCGGACCTGCCTTTTGTTCTGGGGCTCGAAGCTGCCGGTACGGTCGTGGCGACTGGATCCGGCGACAATGCCTTCGAGATAGGCGACCGCGTGGTGGTGAGCCACCGTCCAGGTGCATTCGCCGAACTGGCGGCGGTCACCCTCGACCGCGTGCGCCGGGTGCCGCCGGAACTCGACATGGCGGAGGCAGCCGCGTTCCGATCGGCCTACCACACGGCGCTTCACGCGCTGTTGCAGCGCGGCCGACTAGCGCCAGGCGAGACTGTGCTGGTGCTGGGCGCTGCCGGTGGCGTCGGCATGGCAGCCGTGCATTGTGCCCGACGGCTGGGCGCGCAGGTGATCGCCGCCGCGTCGGGGAAGGAGAAGCTGGCGGTGCTCCGCAAGCAGGGAGCGGACGTCGTCATCGACTACCGGGAAGGTTTCCGCGCGGCGGTGCTGGCCGCAACCGGTGGGCGCGGCGCCGATGTGGTGTTCGACCCTGTAGGCGGCGACGCCTTCGACGAAGCGGTGCGCGCGACCGCTTGGGGCGGGCGCATCCTCGCCATCGGCTTCGCCAGTGGTCGCCGCCCGGTCGCCAAGGTCAATCATATCCTCATCAAGGGCATCGAAGTGGTTGGTGTGCGCGCCGGCGAGGCAGGTCGCCGCAACCCAAATCTGTCCGAAGAAACCTGGCGCCACCTGACCCGCTGGGTTTCCGAAGCCGGGCTCAGGCCCCATATCAGCCACCGTGTTCCCTTTTCCCGCGCGGCCGAGGCGCTACAGGCGCTGCTCGACCGCAAGATTGTCGGAAAGGCTGTGCTGGTGCCCGACGGCTGAACTTGCTTGCGGGCGGCCTGCCGGGAAATGCTGGAAACCCGCCCGATCATCTGCTGAGATAGGAAAGGCGTGCTTCCTGATGACGCTCCCGCTCGACGGCATTACTGTCCTTGACCTCACTGCCGGTTCCGCCGGCGCCTTCGCCGGGATGCTGCTGGGCGATTCGGGCGCACGTGTGCTACGCGCCGTTCACAGTGCGGCGCCGCTCCATCGCAGCGGCGGCTTCGTGGTCTGGGACCGGGGCAAGGAGGCCTTCGATTGGGATCCCGAAGCGCCTGGGGCGAGCGGCGCACTCGCGCGGCTGCTACCGGGTGCGGATGTGCTGTTGCATGACTTCGCACCCACCGCGCCGCAACAGTCGATGCTGGCGCCGGCAACGCTGCTGGCATCGAATCCACGTCTCGTTGCCTGCTCGATCACGGCTTACGGCATGCAGGGCAGGTGGCGGGATGACCCGCCAGTGGACGACCTGGTGATGGCGCGCGCCGGCATTCTCGCGGGCATGCCGGGTTTCAGACCGGCGCCCGTGCATGTCCCGCACCCGCTGCCCAGCACCGGCGCGGCGCTCTTCGCCTGCATCGGCGCAGCCGCCGGCCTGCTTGCGCGCGAGACTACGGGCCGTGGCCGGATCATTGAGACCTCGCTGCTTGCTGGCGCGCTGCTCTTCCACCCGAAAGTGGCGGCGGACGGCATCCCGCCACTCGTCTTCCAGACCCATCCCTCGGGCAGCGCCCCCTTCTACAGCCTCTATGCTTGCGCGGATGATGGCTATATCCAGCTCGGCTGCGTGCATGAGCGCTTCATCAACCGTGCTGCCGAGTTGATGGGCATCGCCGCTCTCGTCGCGGAACCGCGGTTCGATAATGTGCGCCGGGGCGACGGGATGACGGAAGAAGAGGAGCTTCGCGCTGCCATTGCGGGGGCGATGAAGACGCGCAGCACCGCTGATTGGGCCGCCGCTTTCGAAGCTGCTGACGTTCCTTTCGCGCCGGTCCGCGAAGGCGCCGCTGCAATGGATGACCCCCAGATCCGCCACAATGCGATGGTACTGGAGCTCGAAGACCCCGCAGTCGGCGCGACGGTACAGATCGGCGCGCCCATCCGCTTCGCCGAGACGCCTGCTGCCCTCAAGCCCCGCGCTGCCGCTTCGGGGCCGGCGCCTGGACTACGGCCGCTGGTGCCTGCGGACGCACTGACCGCTGGCAGCGCGGTGGATCCGGCGCCGCTGGCGGGCGTTCGAGTACTGGAAATCACCAATCTCATCGCCGGGCCGACTGGCGGACGCCTGCTCGCCGATCTCGGCGCCGATGTCATCAAGCTGGAACCGCCGGGCGGCGACATTTCACGACCCATCGGGCGCAACTACTTCTACAACCTGAATTTCAACAAGCGCTCGCTTTGCATCGACGCACGCAAGCCGGGCGGCCGGGAAGCGATCCAGCGCGTGGCGGCGAGCTGCGACATGATGCTCGCCAACCTCCGCCCCGGCGCGACGCATCGCATGGGCATCGGCACGCATGTCGATCCCGGGCTCGTCGAGACTCATGTGACCGGCTACGGCTTGACCGGCCCCTATTCGAAGCGCCCTGGAATCGACCCTCTAGCACAGGCGTTGATGGGCCTCTCTCTCGCGCAAGGCGGCAGCGGCAACCCACCTTCTTTTGCCGCCCAGCTTGCACCGACCGATTTCACTGCCGGCGCCATGGCGGCGCTTGGTTCGGTCATGGCGCTCTATTCACGGCGACGGGGCGGGGTGGCGCGACGGGTGGACAGCAATCTGCTCAATGCAGCCGTGGTGTTGAGCTTGCCCTGGTTCGGAATATGGCGCGGCAAGCCCGAGCGGCCGCTTGCCGATTCTGGCCAGCACGGCATTGACGCTTTTCACCGCCTCTATCGGCTGGCCGACGGTTGGATCTATGTCGCTGCCGATGACGAGGAGGCGCGGACGGCACTGGGCGGTGCGCTTGGGCTTGTCGGGCTCGACCCGACAGGCGATGACGGGCACCCCGCCGAATCACCACTTGCCCGCGCGATGGAGGCAGCCTTCGCCAGCCGCTATACGGACGCGACACTGGCCGCGCTGAAGGCCACCGGCGTGCCGGCGGTGCAGGTACAGAGCGGAGCAAGCGCCACCTTCCTCGATGACGAGGCCGCTGGGGCCAATGGGCTGGTGACGGAGGCCGACCATCCGACGGCTGGTCGGATGCGGATCGCCTGGAACTATATCAGCTTCCGCAACACCGCCTCCTCCTCCGCTCGCCCAACACCGTTGCTTGGCGAGCACAACGCGGAGGTGCTGGCAGAAGCCGGCCTCGACAAGGACGAAATCGAAGCGCTCGCCTTGGCGGGCGCGGTGCACGCCGGACGCGGCTGACCTGGCTCAAGTAGCCCTGGCGGTCTGCCGCACGCGGAAGGGCGCCATCACTTCCGTTCCGAAAATCTCAAGCTGCTCGATCATCACCGAGAGCGGCGTGCCCATGCTCGACTGGACATTGACGTCCTCGAGGCCCGGATACTTCGCCTGCAGCGCTTCCAGATAGGCGATGAAGCCCTCCGGCGGGCCGCAATACCAGGAGCCGGCTTCGACCGCGCGCTTTAAGGTCGGGATGTTGAGCTCGGCCCAATCGCCGCGTTCGCTTACTCGTTCGAGCTGCTCGGGCTTCATCGGCACCATGCCGAGCGGCGCGAACATCTTGATATGCTCCTCGAAGAAGGGAGTGGCCTCACGGATCGCCTTTTCCTCCGTCTCGGCGATATGGAAGTTCAAGCCGATGCAGAGGTTCTCGCCGATTTGCACCTGGCGGCCAGCACGCTCCCAGGCCTCCTTGAACGCGACGATGGGCCGCTCTGCCATCAGCGCCGAGCCGCCGCCAACAATGCCCTTGATGCCATGCTTTGCCATGAAGTCGAGCCCGCGCGGCTGCGCGCTCACGATCGGTTGCCAGCATTCCACCGGCTGGTTGACCGGGCGCGGCACGAGCGTGAGCTGGTCAAGCTCATAGCCCCTATAGGGCACGCGTGGCGGCAGGGTGTAATACTTGCCCTCGTGTCGGAACGACTCTTCCTGGAAGGAACGGAGCACGATTTCCACCTGCTCCTCGAACATGTCGCGGTTGGCATCACCGTCGATCAGCGCGCCGCCCAGCGTCTCGACCTCACGAGTGTGGTAGCCGCGCCCGACGCCGAAGATCACCCGGCCCCCGGTCAAGATGTCGGCGACGGCAAAATCCTCCGCGAGGCGGAGGGGATGCCACATAGTGGTGACATTGAAGCCGCAGCCGAAGCGCAGCCGCTTTGTCTTGTGCGCCAGATGCACGAAGAACAGCGGTAGGTTCGGGATGCACTCATAGCCCTCATGCTGGAAATGGTGTTCGGCCAGCCAGAAGGCGTCGTAGCCGAGCCGGTCCATGCACACGGCCATCGCCTCAGTCTTGGCAAACACCGTGGCGAGTTCGTCATTGCTGTAGCGCCGGTTGTTCGCCAGCGTGGCATCCTGTCCCATATCGCCCAGGTCGATATGACCGGCAAACAGGCTTCCGAATCGCTTTATCACGGTCTTGGTTCCCCCTCTTATTCTGCGGCATGAGCATCTGGCGGCCATGATACAGATGTGAGACGCGGCACAGAAGCTGGAGCGACCCCGCCGGAGTCGCGCCCCTGCTGCCGTGTCACGACTCGGCCTACTCCATCACGATGCGCGGCGGGGCCGGACCGGTTGCGCGACGGGCTTCAACCTCTTGCCAGAGGCGAGCGGCGATGTCCCGAAAGGCTTGGCCGGAGGCGTCATCGGCGGCCGCGGGCGTGCCAGCGTCGCAGCGCAGCCGCAATTCCAACTCGAGCGGCACTTCGCCGAGGAAGGGCGCACCGAGCGCTTCCGCCTCCCCACGCGCGCCGCCTGAGCCGAAGATGTGAGTGCCCTTGCCGCAATGCGGGCAGACGAAGATAGACATATTCTCAATGAGGCCTAGCACCGGCACTTCGACCTTACGGAACATGGCGATACCACGCCTCGCGTCGAGCAGCGCGATATCCTGCGGCGTCGAGACGATAACGGCGCCGGTGAGCGGTACGCGTTGGGAGAGCGTCAATTGTGCATCGCCCGTGCCCGGTGGCATGTCGATGAGCAGGATGTCGAGGGGGCCCCAGGCAACATCGCCGGCAAGCTGCTGCACGGCGCTCATCACCATCGGCCCCCGCCAGATCATCGCCGTCTCTTCCGCGACCAGGAAGCCGATCGACATGCAGGCCACGCCCCATTTCTGCATCGGCAGCAGCATTTTGTCGTCTGTGAGCGCGGGCTTGCCGACAATACCCATCATGCGCGGCAGTGAGGGCCCATAAATGTCGCTGTCCATGAGGCCGACGGCGAGGCCCTGCCGGGCAAGCGCCACGGCGAGATTGACGGCCATGGTGGATTTGCCGACGCCGCCCTTGCCGGAGGCGACGGCCACGACGGCCTTCACGTCCGGCAGTTCGAGGCGCGTAGCGCCGCGTCCCGGCGCGCCACCGGACGGTCGGGACGCCGGGGCAGGTGCCGCGCGTTCGGCGGTCAACACGACGGTGGCGCTGGTCACGCCCGGCAGGCCCGCGAGCGCGGCCTCGACAGCGTGGCGCTCGCTTGCAGCATCCGCAGCCCGCCCGGGCTCGACTTCCAGAGACAGCTGCACCGCGCCGTCCTTCGCCGCGATGCCACCCACTCGTCCGATGCGCACCACCGCTTCAGCGGCGGCGCGAATGTCCGTTTCGGTCGGTCCGGCCATGAGTGCCTCCGCAGGAGCTATCAGAATGCGCGGCCCCATTCCAACGTCGGACGCCTTGTTCTATAAGGCGCTCCTGCGGGAAACCGGCGGACACGCACGGAACGATGAGAGGTAGGCCCATGCCCTGGCAGAATCAAGGCAGCGGTGGCCCTTGGGGCGGCGGCGGTGGAGGTGGCTCTTGGGGCGGCGGCGGCGGTCCCTGGGGCGGTGGCGGCAACCAGGGCGGCAGCTGGGGAGGCGGGCGCGGCGGTGGCCCCCAGGCGCCTAATGTAGAGGAGGCCATCCGACGCTTGCAGGACTGGCTGCGTCGGCGCATGCCGGGCGGCGGGGCCGGCGGTCGCGGTGGGCGCCTCGGCATTCTGCTGGTGGTCGTCGTGCTGCTTGCGATCTGGGTGCTGAGCGGCTTCTACCGCGTGCAGACGGACGAACAGGGCGTCGTGCTGCGCTTCGGCGAACGCGTCGGCACCACCACGCCCGGCCTCAACTATCATCTGCCCTATCCGATCGAGTCGGTGGAGAAACCGAAAGTGACGCGCGTCAACCGCGTCGAGGTCGGTTTCCGCAGCGCCGAGGAAGCGCTGATGCTGACCGGCGACGAGAACATCGTCGATATTAACTTCGTCGTCTTCTGGGTGATCAAGGATGCGGGCGATTACCTGTTCAATGTCCGCGAACCGGAGCGTTCGGTAAAGGCCGCGGCCGAGAGCGTTATGCGCGAAATCGTCGGCCAGACACCGATCGCGGCCGCGCTTGCTGAAGGCCGCGGCCAGATCGAGGCCAAGGCCCAGGAAGGCGTGCAAAGAATCCTGGACGACTACAGCACCGGCATTGCGATCACCAATGTGCAGCTTCTCAAGGCGGACCCGCCGAACCAGGTGGTTGACGCTTTCCGCGACGTGCAGCGCGCGCGCGCGGACCAAGAAAGGCTGCGCAACGAGGCAGAGGCCTACGCCAACGACATCATCCCCCGCGCACGCGGCGAGGCGGAGCGGCTGGTGCAGGAGGCAGAGGCCTACAAGCAGGAGGTCGTGGCACGCTCGGAAGGTGACGCGCAGCGCTTTACCCAAGTCTATACGGCCTTCAGGGCCGCCAAGGACGTTACCACCAAACGCATCTACCTAGAGACGATGGAGGAAATCTTCTCCAACGCGGAGAAATATGTCATTGACCAGAGTGGCGGCGCCTCCGGCGTCGTGCCCTATCTGCCGCTGCCAGAGGTGCAGAGGCGAATCAAGGCAAATGAAGCCGGCGGGACGCAATCCGGCACAGGAGATCTGCAATGAGGCAAGCGGTGCTTTTCGGCGGCCCAATCCTGGTGATCGTGCTCGCTATCATCGCGGCGAGCATGCTCTTTACCGTTCACCAGACGCAACAGGCGATCGTCATGCAGTTAGGCAATCCGAAGCGCGTGATCCAGGAGCCAGGGCTATACGTCAAGGCACCCTTCTGGCAGAACGTGCTGTATTTCGACGCGCGTGTGCTGGACTTCGCGCCGCAGGCTGAGGAGATCATCACCTCGGACCAGAAACGGATCGTGGTGGATAGCTTCGTGCGCTACCGGATCGATGATCCGCTCAAATTCTTCCAGTCGGTCAGCACGGAAGTCGGCGTGCAGAGCCGGCTTGCGGGCGTGGTCGTCTCAAGCCTCCGGCGCGTCGTCGGCAACAGCAATTTCAGTTCTATCCTCTCCGACGAGCGTGACGACATCATGTCGAACATCCAGAGCGAGGTGAACGGGGCGGCGAAAGAGTTCGGTATCGAGATCGTTGATTTCCGTATCCGCCGGACGGACCTGCCGGACGCCAATGCGCAGTCGATCTACCAGCGCATGCGCACCGAGCGCGAGCGCGAGGCAAAAGAATTTCGTGCCCAAGGGGCCGAGGTGGCGCAGCGTATACGCGCCCGCGCCGAGCGTGAACGAACGGTACTGATCGCCGAATCGAAGAAGACCGCGCAGATCCGGCGCGGTGAGGGTGATGCGGATGCGATCCGCATCTATGCCGAGAGTTTCGGCCAGGACCCCGACTTCTTCGCCTTCTACCGCTCAATGGAGGCGTATCGGAACGCGCTCGGCAAGGAGAACACGACTCTTGTGCTGAGTCCTGACAGCGACTTCTTCGACTTTTTCGGTGACATCTCGGGCAGGGCCACAACGCGCGGCGAGTAGGGGGCATCGGCCCCTGCCGATGGAAGAATTCGCTCTCGGCGACTTTCTCGTTGCGTTCGGCCTGGCGCTGGTGCTGGAAGGGGCCGCTTGGCTCGCCGCGCCCCAATCCATGCGTCGCTTCATGCTTCGCCTCGCTGGTTCATCCCCGGCGGTGCTTCGCTTCTGCGGGCTGACAGCCGCAATGCTGGGGCTGGCGGTGGTCTGGATCGCAAGACGGTGAGACGGAGGACGCGCGATTTTCGTGGTCCTCCGGCTTATATTGGGGCGAGGATATCGCCTGCCCGCTTTACCAGGGATGGGCAAGGCGCAGTGAGTTAACGCTACTTCGGAATGTTATACGAACATGGCTGTGTGTATGCGTGCCCCTGTCCCTCTGCCGGTAGCCGGCGGTATTGAGCAGTGCTATCGGGAGACGGACAAGAGGTCAGCCGGTGTAGAGATATGGCACAGCACCGACCAAGGAGCGCATCCGCTCGGGCCAACGCTAGCGCCATCATGACCGCGCGCCCCACGCGGGTCTTCCTCTTGGCACGGCCACGGATGTAGTGGGTCTCGAAGTTGAAGCTGTTAATCCGCTCCATGGCAGTGCGACGGTGGTAGCCGCGCCGACGGGCTGCCCCGTGGCGTGGGCGTGAAGAGGCGCCGGTTGTCGAGGTCGATGCGCAGGATGCGGCCATAGTCTCCGGGCCTCACGCCGCTCGGTGGCAGGCTGGCGGCGTACGCAAAGCCAAAGGCGGCTGCCGGGCAGCGGTATTTGAGTGTGTCACAACGACCCCGGTCAGCTTCGAAGCCTTGGAAGGCCATCGCGCACACCTCGCCAGTCTCGGGACAGACGCAGGATACACGACCGCGTTCGTCGTGGACGACGACATCGGCACGGTTGGGGAACAGGGCTCGCGGCCATGTCTTGAGATATGTATCTTATCGTGATACATTCTGAAAATGATTCAAAGCACCAAGGGCAAGTTGATCCAGGACATTCTGGCCAACAAGGCCAGCAAAGGCTTTCCCACCGGGATCATGAAGGTCGCCCGTCGAAAGCTGACTATGCTTGATGCGGCGCATGAACTCGCGGATTTGCGCGCACCCCCGGCCAATCGGCTTGAGGCTCTGCACGGTGACCGAAAAGGGCAACACGCGATCCGGGTCAATGACCAATGGCGCTTTTGTTTCGTGTGGACCGAAAGCGGTCCTACTGATGTTGAGTTTACCGACTATCACTGAAAGGACATGTGATGGGAATGATGATGGACCCTTGCCACCCCGGCGAAATCCTCAAGTCTGAATTTCTTAAGCCGCTTGGCGTTTCAGCGATTGGCCTGGCCAAAGTGACTGGCGTCCCGCGCACCCGTATCGAACGGCTGGTGAAGGAACAAACCCGCGTATCCCCGGACACCGCGCTGCGCCTCTCCAAAGCTCTTGGGACAACTCCCGAATTTTGGATCAACATACAGGCGAATTTTGACATGGCGTCAGCGCGCAAGACGGTCGATGTCTCAGATATTGAACCGCTTATCGTGGCTTGACCAGTGTCCGCGAAACGCTCGTTTCCT
>JAPORR010000070.1 GCA_026710105.1 Alphaproteobacteria bacterium | reverse complement strand
GTGGTAAAGGCGAGACGGCCGGTGCTGCCGTCCTTGATGGTAAGATCAATGAGTTCTGTTTCCCGATGCAGCCGGTCGCCGATGCGGATTGGCTCGTGAAAGGCGAGTCTCACGCCGGCATACATGCGGCGTGGCAGGGGCATTTCCGGGATGACACCGGTCGAGGTGGGCGCCCCATCTGGTCCGAGCTCTCGCTGCTCGAGGCAAGGCAAAAAATAGAGCATGTGCCAGCCGGGCGGGATCGCGACGCCATCTGCGGGCTCCAGGTCGCGGCGCCCGAGGGTCTTCTGGAACAACATCACAGGGGCAGCCGTCGCCGTATCGTTGTCAGTCTGGCGTGCGCCGATATGGCTGCGGATATCCGCGAGATCGTCGGGCATGGGTCCAGCTTTCCATCTATGTATCCCGCCGTGACTATAGCACAACGATTGCAGGACAGGTGCCAGACGCTCTCATCTAAGCCAGCCCTACCAGGCGATAGACAGCGACGGGCGCGGCGCGGCCTTTCACCTCTATCTCGCCGACCAGTTCCGTCTCGAACAGCTCATCCAGGTCCGTGACTGTCGAGGCGCTAACAGTGATCGCGACTTCGGCGTCGGGCGACACCTGCTTGCCGAGTTGCTCCAAGCGGTGCGCAATGTTCACATCGTCGCCTATGACCGTGTAGTTGATACGGCTCGGCGGACCGATATTGCCGGCCGTCGCCCGCCCTGAATGGATGCCGAGGCGCAGGCGGACGGGCGGTTTACCGCGGCGTTCCCGTTCGCGATTGTCGGCCGCAATGCCGTCACGGATAGCGAGCGCCGCGCGACAAGCGCGGACGGCACGGTGCTTCTGCTTTTCCGGCGCGCCCCAAAACGCCATGACACCATCGCCGATGAACTTGTCCACCGTGCCGCCTTCCGCCTCGATGGCGGCAGTCAATATGCCGAAATGTTTGTTGAGCAGGTCCGCGACTTCGGCGGGGCCCTTGCCTTCCGAAATTGTCGAATAGCCAACGATGTCGGAGAACATCACTGTGACATTGCGCCGATCGGACGCAAGCGAGGCGAGATCGCCCTCGCGCATCAGTTGGTGAACCAGCGAGCGCGGCACATAGGCTTGAAACCATCTGAGCGCGCCTGTCATCGCGTTGAAGGCGGCGGACTGCTCGTCGAGTTCCTTGACCCGGCTTCGCGGCAGCTCGCGGATATCGTCGAGCCGCAGCTCGCCGACAAGATGCGCGACCGTGGACAGGCGCGATACGGGCCGTGCTAGCCGCCTGCCGATAAATAGGGCGAGCAGGACGGCGAGGGCGAGCGCAGCGAGGCCAACGACGAGGGAGTTGAACAGACGGTTCACCTCACCGCTGACAACATCGATCTCGAAATAGGCGCCGACGATCAGCGGAACCTCGGTGTAGCCGTCAAGCTCCCGGTAGAGAAAGAGGTATTGTTCGCCGCTCACTTCGATCAGATGATTCGCTAACGGCGGACGGGCGGGAATCGCCGACGGGCGCATAGCCTCCAGGTGCCACATTCGGGCGAGGACACCATCCCCAAAACCGGCAAGCGCCGGCAGAGGCGCTTGCAGCGACAGGCCCGGATAGCCGGGCGCCATGATCCTGTGGGCCAGGACATTCTCTTTGCCGTAGAGCACGAAAGTGTTAGGCCCAGCACCGTCGGCGAGTTGCTGCAGGAATTCTGAGAGCGTCCTCATGCCCAGTGCCACCGCCAGCACCCCGCGAAACCTGTCATCCGTATAAACCGGAATCTGAAGCACGATCACCGTCGAATCATAATCAGGCAGGTAGATTGGAGGCACCCAAGCCGGCTCCTTGTTGGCGCTGCCGTAACTCAATGCGGCCTTGGTCGTCTCGTCTTTTGACAGGTCAAGTGCCTGAATTTGCGCGAGAGTCTCGTTCCTCTCGGCGAGGAGCGCCTGCCCGTCCGGGCGGATATACAGCAGAGCACCGATGGCGGGGTCTGCGGCCATGGCACCCAGCAGCAAGGCGCTGAACCGGTCCGGGTCATCTGGATCGACCTCATGAGCCTCCAGCATCCGGGCCACGAATCCGGCCTGGTCGCGGGCGGACTCGAGCAGGCTTTCAACTTCGCGGGATAAGACTTCGATTTCGAGATCCGCCCGGTCCTGCAGCAAATCCACGGTGTTGCGGGTCGCGCTGTAGACGGCAACGCCGAGCACCACGAGGATCGACACCGCGATCAGTGAGCCGAAACAGAGGGCCAGCAGCCAGGATAATGAAAGCCGCCGACGGCCTCTCGCAATTGCTGTCGGCGGTGCGCCCGCAAGAGCGCCGGTGTCACCAAGCTGTGTCATAGCCCTCGAACGCGGTCGGCAGGCGGCGGATGTCCTGGACGAGGTCAGGTGGCAGTGCGGGACGCATATCCATAGAGAGGCTGGCGTAAACCGCGTCTGCCGCCCCGCCAAAGCGCTCCTCAATGACACCGGCGAGCTCATCATGCCGGCCGACAGCGGCGAACAGGCGCAGCGTATCGTCATTAATCTCGCTGGCGATCCGATCCCAGGCGCCTTCCTTCGTCATACGGTTGAGCTTGCGCCCAAGGTCGCCCAACCCATGCAGTTGAAGCACGGGCCAATAGCTGGGCGTCGAGCCGTAGAAGGCGACGCGGTAGCGCACCCATTCGACGGCGCTCGAGACTTCTTCGTCATTCGCGCCGGTGGCGATAAAGCCGCCGCCGGTGACTTCGAAGGACTCGCGCCTGCGCCCCGTCCGCGCCATGCCTTCGGCGATGCGCGGCAGGCAGACCTCCTCCATATAACGCCTGGTGCAGAATCCATGCAGACGCACACCGTCCGCCACCTCGCCCGCGAGGCGGAGCGAATAGTCACCCACCGCCGCAATGGTGATCGGCGTCATCGGCTGGCCGGTGGACGCCGGGGTGAAGTTCGGCGTCATCAGCGTAAAAGTGTAATGCTCACCCTCGAAATGCAGCCGCTCCCCCGTCTCCCAGCTTCGCCAAATCGCCCGGAGCGCCTGCACATACTCTCTGAGCCGCGGCACAGGCGCCAACCACGGCACCGAGAAGCGCTTCTCGTTATGGGGACGAATTTGGGGCCCGATACCGAGCGCGAAACGACCCTTCGAGGCGGTCTGCAGGTCCCAGCAGACATTCGCCACCACCATCGGGCTGCGCGGGAAAGCAATGGCGACAGCGGTGCCGAGCGCAAGCCGCTTCGTTGTGGTCGCGGCAACGCCAAGCGCCAGGAACGGATCGTGGCGGTTCTCCATGGTAAGCACGCCGTCGAAACCGGCAGCCTCGGCCGCAGCGGCGGCTGCCGGTACTTCATTCAAGTCGTTCTGGGGCAAGGTGGTCAGGATGCGCATGGGCGGGCGGGTTCCACGGTCATCAGGTTCCAGCAGTCATGCCGTGGTCGATGACGAGTTCCGAGCCGGTCATGTAGGAGGAAGCGTCGGAGAGCAGGAAGATTATGGCGTCCGCGATATTCTCCGGTCCTCCGGGGCGTCCGCCCGGCACTCGGCTCGAGGCACGCTGCACGGGATCGGTCGAAGCGTTTGAGTCGTTGAAGAGCGAGGGGCCACTCTCTGCCATCCGGTCCCAGATCGGCGTGTCGATAATGCCGGGATGGACGGAATTAACTCGTACATTCCAACCGCGCCGGGCGCTTTCCAGCGCGGCCGACTTAGTAAACAAGCGGACCGCCCCCTTGGTGGCACTGTAGCAGGAAAGGCCCACGCTGTTGCCGCGCAGGCCCGCGACCGAAGACAAATTGACAATGGCGCCACCACCCGCGTCACGTATCACCGGCAGGATGTGTTTCACGCCAAGGAACACGCCCTCGACATTGACGGCCTGCTGCTTGCGCCAGTCTTCAAGGCTGGTTTCCAGCAGCGGACGCACGATGGCGATACCGGCATTGTTGACCAGCCCTTGTAGTGGCCCCGCTGCCGCGGCGACCTCTTGCCAGCGCGCTTCGTCGGTCACATCCTGATGCAGGAAGCGCCCACCGACCTGGGCTGCGATCTCGTGCCCGCCGTCCTCATCAATATCGGTCGTAAGCACAGAAGCCCCTGCTGCGGCTGCGGCAATCGCGGTTGCCCGCCCAATCCCCGAAGCCGCCCCCGTAATCAGGATCGTCCTGCCATCCAACGCACCCACAGTTCTGCCTCCCATCCCGTCGCCGTCATTATGGCAGCAATCCAAAGGGCCGGGGGCACCCCGGATTATCGGACCCCTTATTTTCGGGTAGGAGCGACCTTCCAGGTAATCCTCAAGTCCCTGATAGTCCTGCAAGCTCGGCATGTATGTCGAGGGTCTTCAGGCCAGAACCTGTCAGCACAAGCACCAGATTGTCATCCTCCGGGATTTGCGGCAGGGCTGCAGCGACGACGGCCGAGGTCGGTTCCAGGAACCAGCCGGATCGAGCGAGCCGGCCCAGCGCGTCGAGGATCGCCTCTTCGCTGACCACGGGCACTGTGCCACCAGTAGCCTTGACCGCATCTGCTACCATGCGCCCCCTGATCGGCTGCGCCGTCGCGATGCCGTCAGCGATAGTGGGCCCTTGCGCCCGCACCCGGCCGTCGAACAGAGCGCGAATGGGTGCATTGTTAGCCGCCTGTACCGCGTGAAGGCGGGGCAGCGCCGCGATTTGCCCTGCCATCTGCAATTCCCGGAAACCGAGATAGAGGCCGAGTATGTTGGCACCGTTGCCGCAGGGTGCCGCCACGGCAGCCGGGGCCCGAAAGCCCAATTGCTCCCACAGCTCGAAAGCGAGCGTCCTGATACCTTCGAGGAAGAAGGGCTGACGGTTGTGGCTGGCGTAGAACCGTTCCTCCGCCGCGGCGAGCGCCGCCCGCCCTACCGCGTCGCGATCTCCCGGCAATTTCTGCAATTCAGCCCCGACGGCGGCGATCTGGACTCGCTTTGCCACCGGCGCGCCCGCCGGTGCCATGATGCACGCATGAAGATCCGCCGCGGCCGCATAGGCAGCGATAGACGCACCGGCATTGCCGGAACTGTCTTCCAGCAACGCTGCCACGCCCGTCTGCTTCAGATGAGACATCATGACAGCAGCGCCCCGGTCCTTGAAGGAACCCGTCGGCATCAGATGCTCGCATTTGAATAGCAGCCGGCGGCCGCCCCATTCCGTCTCGACCAACGGCGTAAACCCTTCTCCCAGGCTAACGCGGCTCTTGTCTTCCACGCGGATCGCGGCCCGGTAACGCCAGAGCGACAGGTCCGAGCGCTCGATCTCGTCCGGCCCAAGGCCCTTTCCAGGCGTCAATTCGAGCAAGCCGCCATCGTCCGGCGCGCACCAGAGCGCCTGGTTCGCCGGCCAACTCGCGCCGCTGCGCGGATTGATGTAGTAAGCCGCCGTCATCTCCTATCCTTCCTCCTGCCGCCGCCATCGTGACCAATCTGCGTAATATCGCCATCATCGCCCATGTCGACCACGGCAAGACAACGCTGGTCGACGGCCTGCTACGCCAGAGCGGGACGTTCCGCGACAATCAACGCGTCGCCGAGCGCGCCCTCGACTCCCATGCGCTGGAGCGTGAACGTGGCATCACCATCCTCGCCAAATGCGCCTCTGTCGAGTGGCGGGGCGTGCGCATCAACATCGTAGACACGCCTGGCCATGCTGATTTCGGCGGGGAGGTAGAGCGAGTGCTGGGCATGGTGGACAGCTGCCTGCTGCTCGTCGACGCCTCCGAAGGGCCGATGCCGCAGACGAAGTTCGTGCTGTCCAAGGCGCTGGCCGCCGGGCTGGCGCCTATCGTCGTGGTCAACAAGACGGACAAGCCGGATGCGCGACCTTTCGAGGTCCAGGACGAGACCTTCGACCTCTTCGCGGCGCTGAACGCGGATGAACGCCAGCTTGACTTCCCAACCCTGTTCGCCTCCGCCAAGGAAGGCTGGGCGGCCCCCGCCCCGGACGGACTACGCGACAACCTCGCTCCCCTGTTCGAAACGATTCTGGAGTGGGCGCCCTCACCCCATGCCTCCCCGGACGGCCCCTTTGCAATGGCTGCGGCCATTCTGGAGGCTGACCCCTTTCTCGGCCGCGTTCTCACGGGGCGGATCGAGAGCGGCGCAATCGGTGCAAACCAGGCTGTCCATGCGCTACGGCCCGGAGACGGCATCGTCGAACGGGCCCGGACAACCCGGCTGCTCGCCTTCCGCGGCCTCGACCGCGTTCCAGTCGAACGCGCAGCGGCGGGCGAAATCGTGGCGGTCGCCGGCCTCCAGACCGCGACGGTCGCCGACACGCTGGCCGCGCTGGAAGTTCCGAAGCCGCTGCCCGCGCGACCCATCGACCCGCCAACGCTAGCCCTGACGCTCTCTGTCAACGACTCGCCGCTCGCCGGGCGGGACGGCGACAAGCTGACCTCACGGGAAATCCGCGCCCGGCTCATGCGCGAGGCGGAAGGCAATGTCGCAATCCGGGTGAGGGAGAGCGCGGAGAAGGATGCCTGCGAGGTAGCCGGGCGGGGCGAATTGCAGATGGCAGTGCTGATCGAAACCATGCGGCGCGAGGGTTTCGAGCTATCCGTCTCACGCCCGCGCGTCTTGTTCGAAACCGAACCCGGGACAGACCGGCGCCTAGAGCCCATCGAGGAAGTCACGGTAGATGTTGATTCCGGGCATGCCGGCGCGGTGGTCGAGAAGATGGGCCTACGCAAGGCGGAAATGATCGACATGCGCCCGACCGGCGCCGGGCGGCAGCGCCTAGTGTTCTACGCACCCTCGCGCGGGCTGATTGGCTATCACGGCGAATTCCTGGCGGACACGCGCGGCACCGGCGTGCTGCATCGGGTGTTCCACTCCCATGTGCCCTACAAGGGACCCCTTGCCGGCCGGCGGCACGGCGTCATGGTATCGCTGGAACAGGGCAAGGCGGCAGCCTATGCGCTTTGGAACCTGGAGGAGCGGGGTCGGCTCTTCGTCGCACCGGGCGAGCCGGTCTATGGCGGCATGGTGATCGGCGAATGCGCACGCGGTCAGGACATTGAGGTCAATCCGCTCAAGTCCAAGCAACTGACGAATTTCCGCGCCGCTGGCAAGGATGACGCGATCCTGCTCTCGCCGCCGCAAGACATGACGCTTGAGCGCGCCATCGCCTGGATCGCCGATGATGAGCTGGTGGAGGTGACACCCAGTGCAGTACGTCTGCGCAAACGTTACCTCGACATGCACGAACGCAGGCGGCAAGCTAGGAAGATGACAGCAGAATAGCGGGGAGAACGGAACGATGGCGCTCGCATGGTCCCATATAGTGCTTTATGTCGAGGACAAGGAGCGTATGCTCGCCTTCTATACCGATATGCTGGGCTTTGAGGTGACAGACAGGGGGCCGGTCCGCCTGAACGACGACAGGGAAATCGTGTTCCTCAGCCAGGATCCGGAGGAACACCACCAGATCGCGCTGCTCGACGGCAGGACGGAGTCTGGCCCCTCCAACAGCGTCAATCATGCGGCGTTCCGCATCGACAACCTGGCGGCATTGCGCAAAATATCGGTGGCGCTGGAGGCAGAAGGCATCAGCTACAACCCGCGTACCCACGGGAATAGCTGGTCGATCTATTTCGAGGACCCGGAGCGGAACGGCATCGAGATCTTCTGCAACACGCCCTGGAAGGTCGCCCAGCCGCAGACTGTGGCCTGGGATCCGGCGTTGAGCGACGACGAGCTCGTCCTCTGGACCGAGCAGCGCTTCCGCGACGAGCCAGGCTTCGCGCCCACAGACGCCTGATCCAGGCGGAAACCATGACCGATATCACCGTCGCCGAGGCCTATCTGGCGCTGCTCAAGGCGCGGGGTGTCAATGTTCTGCTCGCTAATCCAGGGACCGATTTCGCGCCCATTGTCGAGGCCTATGCGCGGGCTGGCGAGACTGGGCTCGATTTCCCGACGCCCCATACCATCGTGCATGAAACCGTGGCCGTCGGCATGGCGGATGGCTACTGGCAAGCGTCCGGGCAGATAGCTGCGGTCATGGCGCATGTGAATGTCGGGACCGCCAATGCGCTGATGGGCCTCATCAATGCCCGGCGGGACAATGTGCCGATTTTCATGGCGGCCGGGCGCTCACCCGTTACCGAGAAGGGCCGCAAGGGCGCGCGCGACCGTGCGATCCACTGGGGCCAGGAGATGTTCGACCAAGCCGGAATGCTGCGCGAAGCGGTCAAGTGGGATTACGAACTGCGCCTTGCGGACCAGATTGAGGCGGTGGTGGAGCGCGCGCTTGCCATCGCCGCCACGCCGCCCAGGGGGCCGGTCTATTTCACCATGCCGCGCGAGATCATGGCGGAGACGCTGCCGGGCTTCCGCCTTTCGCCCGCGCCGCGCCAGAAGCCGGTTCCTGCGGGCCTGCCGGATCCGGGTGCGATTGCCGAAGGGGCGGCCGTGCTGTCAGCAGCGGTGCGGCCGCTGATCATCGCCTGCCGGGGTGCGGGCTGGGATGCGCTGCCAGATTTTGCCGAGCGGTTTGCGATGCCGGTGGTGGAGTTCTGGGCGAGCCGCGCCTCCCTGCCAGGCGACCATCCGATGCATGCCGGCTTCGATCCCAGCCCCTGGCTGGCAAATGCGGACGCCTTGCTCGTGCTGGATGCGATGGTACCGTGGATGCCGGTCGAGCAGGACATTCCAGGCGGCTGCAAGGTCGTGCAGGTGGGCGCGGATCCGCTGTTTTCCGATGTGCCGGTGCGCGGCTTCCCGGCAGATGTCGCTATTGCGGGATCTCCGGCCACCGTACTGGCGGCGCTGGCAGCAGAGATGGCGCCACCGCCGAAGGGCCGGGGAGAAGAAACCGCGCGCCGCTGCCACGAGGCGCGGGCCGCGCGTATCGCGGCAGCGGAGGCGGGCAGTACGCAGACGCCAATGTCATCCGGCTGGGTCGGGCGCTGCCTCGACCGAGGGCTGCCAGACGACGCGATGATCTTCAACGAACTGGGCGTACCAATGGCCGCACTGACGGTGCGCGACCCGCTCGGCTATTTCAGCCATTCGCCCGCAGGCGGTCTCGGCTGGGGGTTGCCGGCGGCACTCGGCGCGAAACTTGCGCGGCCGGAGCGGCTCACAGTCGCCTGTATCGGTGACGGCTCCTACATGTTCGCCAATCCCGTCGCTTGCCATCAGACGAGCGCCGCCCTCGGCCTGCCGGTGCTGACGCTCGTCTTCAACAATGGCATCTACAACGCCGTTCGCCGGGCGGCCTTGTCAGTCTATCCCGACGGCCATGCGAGCCGCGCCAATGTCATGCCGCTGACCTCGCTGGAGCCGGCGCCGCGCTACGACCTCATTGTTCAAGCTAGTGGAGGCCACGGTGAACGGGTGGAGGACCCAGAGGCGTTGCAAGCCGCTCTATCCCGTGCCGTCGAAGTCGTGACTAGCGAAGGCCGGCAGGCGCTGCTCGATATCTCGGTCAGCGCACCCTGATTGGTCGCAATTGTCGCGCATGGACGAATATAGAGGCGCGCGCGCCGGCAACCCGTCACACCACCTCTCCAATCGGGACGCCCGGAGGCTGTTCCTCCACCGGCACGGCCTCGGACGTCCGCCGGCGGGAGAAGACCTTGTCGGACTGATCGAACGGCTTGGCTTCGTGCAGGTCGACAGCATCGCTACGGTCGAGCGCGCCCATCATATGATCCTCGGCTCGCGGCGCAGAAGCTACCGTCCACAGCAGCTCACAAGCCTGCTGGAGCGGCGTCGCGCATTGTTCGAGCACTGGACCCATGATGCATCCATCATCCCCATGTCGTTCTACCCTTATTGGCGGCTGCGCTTCCGCCGCGATGCCTCGAAATTGCGCGCACGCTGGCGGAAATGGCGCCGAGCGGGATTCGAGGAGCGGTTCGACGAGATACTGACGCGCATTCGTGAGAACGGGCCTGTCATGGCGCGCGAGTTCGGCGACCGTCGGCACGCGGAGACTGGCTGGTGGGACTGGCACCCCTCCAAGACAGCGCTGGAGTTCCTCTGGCGCACGGGCGCGCTCGCCATTTGCCGGCGCGAGGGATTCCAGAAGGTGTTCGATCTCGCCGAGCGCGTGATCCCTGAGCCTTTTCTGACTGTCGAGCCGGGCGAAGAGGAAACGCTGGACTGGGCCTGCGCCGGCGCACTCGACCGGCTAGGTTTTGCCTCGCCCGGCGAACTCGCCGCCTTCTGGGAGACCGCTACGCCAGCGGAAGCGCGGGCCTGGTGCGCGGCACAGGAATCCGGTGCCCTTATCGAGGTGGAAGTGGAGGGTGCCGAGCAGGGCCGAAGCCGCCAGCTGCTCGCGCGCCCGGACATCGTCGAACAGGCCGGACGAACTCCCGAGCCACCAGGCGGCGTGCGCGTGCTCAGCCCCTTCGACCCTCTGCTGCGCGACCGCAAACGGGCTGAATGGCTATTCGGATTCCGCTACCGCATCGAGATCTATGTGCCGGAAGAAAAGCGGGAATACGGCTACTATGTCTTCCCACTGCTGGAAGGGAACAGGCTGATTGGGCGTATCGACATGCGGCGTAAGGAGGGCCAGCTGTGCGTGCGTGCGCTCTGGCCGGAGCGCGGGGTGCGTCTCGGCAAGGGACGCCTGGAGCGGATCGAGTGCGAACTCGACCGGATTACCAATTTCTGCGGTGCAGACGCTCTCATGTTCGAAACCGGGTGGATCAGGGAGACGCGGAGATAGACTGTAATGCCATCGCATCCTCGAGCCAGGCGCGCGTATAGGCGGCGAAGGAGCGCCCAACATAAAAACGCCAGACACCACCTTCGCGCGGCTCCAGTAACAGAGGCACCCGCGCGAGCCCCGTCTGCGCGCAGCAGCCTGACTCGAGGGCCCTAAGGTCGAGCCGGCAGCTAGACGCCAGCACATCCGGGGCGTCGGCACCCGACAATTCCAGGACCGCGCGCGCGTCGCTCACATCGACGATGGCACGATGTTCACCTTCCAGTGCCGCCTCCAGCGCTTCGCTCATATCCATGTCCGACACAACCAGCCATTCGTCGGGCCCAAGCCACAGGGCACACCCTGCTACCGTGTTTGGCACCTCCGGCAGTTCGAAGCCCAGAGCTCCGGTGACCGCGGCTTGGAAGCGCGCACCGCCGCCCCGCAGGATCGTCAGGCGCAGGCCATCGATCTCGCGCAATTCAGCCATCAAGCCTCGTGCCCTCCGGGTCGTAGAAGACTGGATCGACAATTCGCACCAGGCTGTCTCCAGTTGTGGCCGAGGCCCAAACCTGGTCCCCGTGCCGCGAACGCCCACCCCTGACGAGGGCCAGTGCAAAACCGCGCTCCATCGCTGCGCTCCAGTAGCTGGAAGTCACATGGCCCAGCATCGGCACGGGCGCCGCCGCCCTCGGCGCCTCGAGAATCTGCGCACCTTCCTGCAACACCTCCAAGGGGTCTTCCGGCAGCAACCCGACCAGTTGCTTGCGATCCGGGCGCAGGCAATCCGGCCGTGCGAGGGAACGCCGCCCGATGAAATCCTTGCGCGAGGAGACCATCCGCTCCATGCCAAGATCGACCGGCGTCACCGTGCCGTCGGTCTCGTGACCGACGACGATGAAACCCTTTTCGGCCCTCAGCACATGCATCGCCTCAGTTCCGTAGGGGACAGCGCCCGCCTCGACCAATCGTTGCCAGACGGGTAACGCCTGCCGCCAGGGCAGGTTCAGCTCGTAGGAGAGCTCGCCAGTAAAGGCGATGCGGAAGATGCGGCCCGGCGCGCCACCGATCCAGCCCTCACGCATGGACATAAAGGGGAAAGCCGCCGGGTCCAAGTCGATATCCTCGACGAGCGGTTCCACCAGCGCCCGCGCCTGCGGCCCTGATACAGTGATCGTGCCCCACTGCTCGGTGACCGAGGTGCAATACACCCTGAGCGTTGGCCATTCGGTCTGGAGCCATGTCTCCAGCCATTCCAGCACGGCAGCAGCATTGCCGCTGGTTGTGGTCATCAGGTAGCGGTGTTCGCCGATCCGGGTCGTCACCCCGTCATCGAACACCATACCGTCTTCGCCCAGCATCAACCCGTAGCGACAGCGCCCCACACCGAGCGTCTTCCAGCCATTGACATATATGCGGTTTAGGAACTCGGCTGCGTCGGAGCCACGAATATCGATCTTGCCGAGCGTGGAGGCGTCGAGGATGCCAGCACCTTCGCGCACGGCACGGCATTCGCGCGCAACGGCCTCGCGCATGTTCTCGCCGAGCTGAGGGTAGTAGCGCGCCCGGAGCCACTGGCCGACCGGCTCGAACACCGCTCCGGCGGTCTCGTGCCAGTCTTGCATCGGCGTGCGGCACACCGGGTCGGCGAGCGCACCTACATGGCGCCCCGCCAGCGCGCCGAAGGTCACCGGCGTATAGGGCGGACGGAAGGTGGTGTGCCCGACCTCCGCCGGCGGCCGGCCAAGCCCCGTCGCCATCAGTGCGAGCCCGTTGATGTTGGAGGTCTTGCCTTGGTCCGTCGCCATGCCGAGCGTAGTCCAGCGCTTCAGATGCTCCACTGACTGCATGCCCTCGCGCCGTGCAAGCGCCACATCAGCGGCAGTCACATCGTTCTGAAAATCGACGAAAGCCTTGTCCTGGCTTTTCGGCGGCACAGGCAGCACGCCCGGCTGGGCCGCGGGGGCCGCGGGGGTCGCAGACAGCGCGGACGCCTCAAAGCCGAGCTCGCAGGCGAAAGTTACACCCGCCTCGGCTCCCTGGGCGATACAGCCTTCGAGATCAAACCGCCCGCCCGCCGCACCGACGGAGCGCTCCGCTTGCGCCGACAGGCCTGGGACGAACATGCGCGATTCATCGTCCCAGCGCAGCGTGCCGCGGGACTGACTGAAGAGATGCACCGCCGGATTCCAACCGCCGCCCATCGCAACCATGTCGCAGGCGATGCGCCGCCTGGTTCCGTTCACCTCGACCTCGATCCCGGTGACGGCGCCGCGCCCGAAGGTGCGCAGCGGCACGGCGCCCCGCAACACCAGCAGGCCATTTGCCTCGGCCGCACTATCTGTCCGTAGATCGACCAGGGCTGCAACCTCGCCGCCATGCCGCGCAAACTCGCGCGCGGCAGCGTAGACTGAGTCATCACCGGCGAGGAACACCGCACGGCCACCCGGCAGCACGGCATAGCGGTGGATATAGGCGGAAACGGCCCCTGCCAGCATGACGCCCGGCCGGTCGTTACCGGGAAAGACCAGCGGGCGCTCATGCGCGCCGGTGGCCAGCGCAACCCGGCGGGCTCGAATATGCCAGACACGTTGGCGCGGCCGGCCCCCGCGTTCCGCAGGCGAGAGGCCTTCCGTCAGCCGCTCGGCCAACGCCACGAAGTTATGGTCGTAATAGCCGAAGGCCGTGCTGCGCGGCAGCACTTGCGCGGACATTTCGGCCAGCATCCGTTCGGCCCATGCCGCACCTTCTTCGTCCCCGACCCACGCGGGCCCGTCGAGCAGCGTGCCGCCAGGGCGCGGGCGTTCGTCTGCGAGAATGACATGCGCCCCAGACGCCGCCGCCGCATGAGCCGCCGCGATGCCCGCCGGCCCGGCGCCAACCACCAGTATGTCGCAATGGACGTGCCGATGCTCGTAGAGCTCGGGATCGGGTTCGGAAGGCGCACGTGCCAGCCCCGCCATACGCCGGATTACAGGCGCATAGACCCGGTTCCACCAGGAGGGCGGCCACATGAAGGTCTTGTAGTAGAAGCCAGCGACGAACAGACCTGATGCAAGCCCGGCCGCGGCACCCAGATCGACGCGCAATGACGGCCACCGATTGACGCTCTCGGCAACCAACCCGTCATAAAGCTCGATCTCCGTTGCACGCAGATTGGGCTCCGCGAACCGCCCGGGCTCCAGCAGGACGAGCGCATTCGGCTCTTCGGCACCGGCGGTCATCACCCCACGCGGCCGGTGGTATTTGAAGCTACGCCCGACAAGGCGCACACCATTGGCAAGTAACGCCGAGGCCAGCGTATCGCCAGGATAGCCGGTATAGCGTCTGCCGTCGAAGCAGAAGGACAGCACGCGTGACCGGTCGATCCGGCCGCCATTCGGTAGACGGCGTGGCCCCGTCATGCCCCAGTCTCCGGAAGATCGGGCCGTGGCGTGCCCATCGGATAGACGGCGACGACCTCGTGGCTCACCGTATGGCGGAGCACATTGAACCAACGCCGGCAGCCTTGGGCATGCATCCAGCGCTCGGCATGGACGCCTTTCGGGTTGGCGCGCATGAACAAGTAGTCTGCCCAAGCCTCGTCGGAGAGGGCATCAGGATTTTCCGGCCGCATGATATGCGCTTCGCCGCCATAGTGGAATTCGGTCTCGTCCCGCCCGCCGCACCACGGGCACTCTATGCGCATCATGGCCGACTCCCCTAATGCGCAACCGCCGCAGCGCCGTGCTCGTCAACCAACGCACCGGAGATGAACCGGTCCAACGCGAAAGGCGCGTTCAGCGGATGTGGGGCATCGCGAGCGATCGTATGTGCGAATGTCCACCCTGAGGTCGGCGTTGCCTTGAAGCCTCCCGTGCCCCAACCACAATTGATATACAGGCCCTCGATCGGCGTTTTCGAGATGATCGGCGAGGCGTCCGGGCAAACATCGACAATACCGCCCCAGCTTCTCAGCATGCGTACGCGGCTGAAGGCGGGGAAGAGCTGCATCAGAGCGGCCAACTGATCCTCCAGCACATGCAGCCCACCGCGCTGGCCATAGCTGTTGAACGCATCGATGCCGGCACCAAGCACAAGCTCTCCTTTGTCTGACTGGCTGATGTAGACATGCACGGCGTTCGACATGACGACGCAGTCGAGCACCGGTTTGAGCGGCTCTGAGACCATCGCCTGCAGGGGATGGCTTTCCACAGGCAAGCGCAGACCAGCCATGTCCGCCAGCATGGATGAATGGCCGGCCGCCACCAGCGCCACCTTGTTTGCGCCAATGAAGCCCCGGTTCGTCTCCACACCAGCAATGCGCCCGCGCACCTGCCTGATGCCGGTGACCTCGCAATGCTGGATGATATCGACCCCGCGCGCATCGGCCCCGCGCGCATAGCCCCAGGCGACAGCGTCATGTCGGGCAACGCCGCCCCGCCGCTGCAGTGTCGCGCCCAGCACTGGGTATCGCACATCTGGGGAAATGTTGATCGGCGGACAGAACGCCTTGACGCCCGCAGCATCAAGCCACTCTGCGTCCACGCCGTTCAGCCGGTTGGCGTTTACCCGGCGGATCGATTCGCGCACGTCGTGCTCGGTATGCGCCAAGTTCAGCACGCCGCGCTGGCGCAGCATCACGTTGAAATTGAGTTCGTGGGACAGCCCTTCCCAGAGCTTCAGCGCGTGCTCATAGAGTGCCGCACTCTCGTCCCAGAGGTAGTTGGAGCGGATTATCGTGGTGTTGCGCGCGATATTGCCGCCCGCGAGCCAGCCCTTCTCGACCACTGCGACATCGGTGACACCGTGTTCCTTCGCCAGATAATAGGCGGTCGCCAGTCCGTGGCCGCCGCCGCCGATGACCAGGACCTCATAGGCAGGCCGCGGCTCCGGCGAGCGCCAGAGTTTCGGCCAATCCCGATGGCCGGTCAGCGCATTACGCGCCAGAGAAAGGATCGAATAACGAGCCATTCGGCAACGCCCCTGGAGCGAACAGGCTGCACATAGCCCCAGCAATATTCGCATTCAACCTATTGCGCATCCTGACCCGGAGCAATTGCGGCATGCGGCACCGCTTCTTCGCGTTCTTCGCGATGGCGCCGGGTTGGCGTCCACACTCTCCGGAGGCTACGATTGTAGGTAGTCTACCATTCGGTCGCCCTACAGTATCGCGAGGCCAAGTCATGACGTTTGTCGAAACCGAAATTCATGGCCAGATCATGGTCGTCCGCCTCAACCGACCCGAGCGGCTGAATGCGCTCAGCGCAGTGATCCGCCAGGGCATGGCGGCGGCATTCTCGGAGTTTCGTGACAATGATCACCTGGAAGTCGCGATCCTGACAGGGACGGGCCGGGGATTCTGCGCCGGCGAGGACATGAAGGAGTCGATCGAACACGGTACTGTGGGCGCGTCCGATGACGGACTCGACGACCCCTTCGCCGCTGGGACGTTGCAAAAGCCTGTCATCGCTGCCGTCAACGGCTTCGCGATGGGCGGTGGTTTCATGCTGGTCGAGCGTACGGACCTTCGCGTGGCGGTGAAGGGGGCGCTGTTCGAGATTTCAGAAGCGAAGCGCTGGCTACTTGGCGGCTACAATCATGGCTTCATCGCCAATCTGCCCTATCCGGTCGCGATGGAGATGGCCTTCGGATTCCGCTTCACAGCCGAGCGCTTCCACCAACTCGGCTTTGTCAACCGGCTGGTCGAACCGGAGGCGCTGATGCCGACCGCGATGGAAATGGCCGAGCATCTGCTTAGCCTGCCACCCGCCTCGCGCGTCAACACGCTCCACATGATGCGCCAAATGCGCCCGGCGGTGTCGCCGCCGCTAGAGCGCTTGGCGGCAGCGCTGCATGAACATGGTTGTCTGGAGGACCGGATGGAATCCCGCAGAGCCTTTGCGGAAAAGCGCAAGCCGGCGTTCAAGGGCTGGAACGACCCCGCCGACCGCTATCGCATGCCGACGCTCGAGTCCGTGGCGGGCGGGGAGAACTGACTCCTGCAGCCCGCATCGCCAGCGAAGGCACAAGAGTTTATGCTGAATCGGGATCGGACGGGCGGGACAGAATTTGCTCCGGTTCTCCGTCCTCCCCGATATCGGAAGCCCGTGTCCTTGGCAAGAACGGTCACATTGCAGCCGGCGCGGCGCTGGTATTCACCCCGGTCCATCATCCGGTTGATGAGAAGCAAGCCGAGCCCGCTAGAGCGTTCTCTGATCTGATTGAATCGATTGGGGATTCATGAGGCTTGTGATTCGAAATCCTGTGTGCCT
>JAPORR010000220.1 GCA_026710105.1 Alphaproteobacteria bacterium | reverse complement strand
AAAGCCCCGCTGCTACGGCAACCCCGGAGCCGCTCGACGAGCCGCCGGAGAAATGGTCCGTGTTCCACGGGTTCCGTGCGGGTGGCCAGGGCAAGTCGAAGCTCGGGCCGCCATGCGCGAACTCATGCGTCGCGAGCTTGCCGAGGATGACCGCGCCCGCGGCCTTCAGCCGGCGTACCGCCTCGGCATCAGTCGCTGGCACGCGGTCCTGCTGCGTCTTCGAGCCGCCGGCAGTCAGCACGCCGACCGTGTCGTAGATATCCTTGAGCGCGACGGTGACGCCGTGCAGTGGGCCTCGGCGGCGGCCGGCGGCGATCTCTGCATCCGCCGCCGCAGCGTCCGACAGCGCGCTCTCGGCCATGACCGTCACATAGCTGTCAAGACGGGCGTCACAGGCCTCGATGCGCGCGAGCGTCGCCTCCACCAGCTCGACTGAGGACAATTGTCCGGCCGCCAGCGCCCGCGAGGCCCCGGCAAGCGTCAGGGCTGCAAGATCAACCATCGCACCTCCGCCTTTCCCGCCCAGAAGGGTGAAGATCATTATGCCTGCAAGGCGGCCAGGGCAATCGCTTTTGAGGCCTATGCGCTGTCGGTGACGATGATCGCCGGCCTGGCTTTATCCGCGACGAGTGTCATCCGCTGCGGGCCGCTTCGGCTAAGTTGAGCAGGGTATCGCCCTTTATCCGGAGGTTCTTGCCCAGTTCCAGGATCCGGCCGCGGGAGATTTCCTCCAGGCGATAGGCCTCGATGGCGAGATGCACGATTTCGCTGCGAAGCTCCCGATCCCAGTATTGTCGGCGTTCGCGCTTGCCGACGTCATCGAACTTGCTGAGAGCGACAAGATATTCTCGTCCGACGCTTCCCCGGTCGAGCAAGTCACTGCACTCACGGGCGGAAATGTATCGAAGGCTCTTCAGCCGGTAGGCGGCCGCCTGATAGCTCACGCCGAAATTATGCGCGAGCAGGGCGTTGTCCTTGTAGATGATGTGCTGAGAGCGAGTCGGCGGGCGCTGGGCCGCCTCGATGTGACCCCCGCTCGCTGCGTCGAAGATGGCGTGGTCCTGGCGGCTCGGCAGGCCCTTGTCGAGAGCCCGCAGGGACGCGCGGACTCCGTCCCTCGGCATGAGGAAGGCGGCGGCAAATGCGTTCGCGCGCTTTTCGACCATTTCGGACGAATTGTCGGTGCTGGAGATCGTCACATGGCCGTTCCGATCGAGGAGGGCGTGGGCGTATTCGTGCGCATAGGAAAAGCGCTTCCGTCCTTTCGGATGGGAGGAATTCACGAGAATGGCCAGGCCGATGCTGGGATGTCGTAGGAAGAGGCCGGACATCCCGTCGGGAAGCGTGACGCCGGATGCCCAGATGCCCTGGGAAGTAATGAGTTCGGATACGTCCGAAATCGGCGCGTTGGCGATTCCAAGCCTGCGGCGCTCCTGTTCGGCCGTCTCTTCTCCCTGTGCTACTGCTTCTCCGGGGGAGCGGGGAAGCGGCATGTCATAACTGGGAGGACCGGATCTGTGTTCGGTGCCCAGCAGACGCACGAGCGCAACGCCTTCCCGGCAGAGGTGAACACACCGGGTGACCTGTTGGTGCGCAGCTGGATCCTCCTCCAGACCCGGAACCATACGGTGCAGGGTCACCAGGACATCCTGGTCCTCGTCCGTCGGGTCCTCATGCAGGAGGTCCGCGACAGAGCGCAGGTAGAGTTCCGAAAGCCGCGTCAGTTCGAGGGTGGATACGGATCGGCTGCCGGCCTCGAGTTGGGTGATGGCAGTGCGGGGAATGTTCAGCGCCTGCGCGGCAGCCTGCTGGCTGAGTCCGCGGAACTCGCGCGCCTTGCGCAATCGTAATCCCAGATCCCTGGCGTGCATGGTTTCCTCTCCTCCCTGTTGACAGGCCGCCGCGACAGCAGCATCGGGGCCAGTTTCTAATATCGAACATATAATGTTAAAAACTTACATTGATAGATCTAAAATCGTGCCTAGAATCCTTGCGGTGTCGGCCCAAATGTACGCAGAGTCGGCAAGCTGGCGAGATGGGTTCTGCGGGCAAGGGCAGAGCCGGCTGGTATCGAAACGAGGAGGCATCGTTGGTAGGAGAAGGCGAACGACCGGGTCAAACGAGGCGCCGCCTCCTGTGTATTGACGGAGGCGGCATTCTCGGCGCGTTTCCGGCAGCCTTCCTCGCGGAACTCGAACACCACCTCGATCACCCTGTCGGGTCTTATTTTAATTTGATCGCTGGGACGTCGACGGGCGGCATCATCAGTGTCGCCTTGGCGCTTGGGCACCCGGCTTCGGAGATACTCGGCCTGTACGAGACCAGGGACCAGAGATCTTCGGCCAGAATCGGCGAGGGCTTAACGCATTTCTGGCCAGGAAGCTGCGGGGTGTCCGCTGGATATACCGAAACAAGACTCTGACGCGCTCCGGGATTACCTCCGGGACATCCTGGGCGACCGGCGGATCGATCATGCGCGGACCCGGTTGCTGGTGCCGGCCTGAAATCCGGTCGCGCGGTCCGTCTACATCTACAAGACCGCGCATCATCCGCGGCTCAAGACGGATTATCGCTCACCTGCCGTGGATGCGGCTCTGGCGACAGCCGCCGCCCCACCTACTTCCGGAAGCACATCACGCAGCACGATGTGGGTCTGCTTGACGGAGGTGTGTGGGCCAACAACCCGGTCGCCATCGCCGTGGTCGAGGCCATCGGGGTGCTGGGCGCCTGACAGCTTGTGCAGAAACTATAGAGCGGCCCCAGTCCGTGAGGCGCGGCGATCTCGTCACAATTGCCCTGCAGGGCAAACATGGCAAACCGCGCCCTGCGCCGGTGATCCCCACGGAATCTTTTCGCTGAACTGACATCCACAGTCACCGCCCTGTTGCTGACCTCGACTGCGCTGGACGCCCCACCAACTGCCAGGAGGTCTGGTAGACGGCGGCAAAGCCCGGTTCAGCGCGCCTTGAGAGGGGCCCCGCCGAGATGCATGCCGGCGTCCGAGATCAGAATTTCGCCGGTTATGTTGACGTCGCCGCAGAGCAGCCAGACAGCGGCCGCCGCCATGTCCTCGGGCGTGCCAGCCCGCTTGAGCGGCATTGACGCCTCGGTGTCAGCGACCATCTTGTCATAGCCCTCGCCCATCTTCTCCTGCCACCAGCGCCCAGTGATGAAGCCGGGCGCCACCGTATTGACTCGGATTTCGGGCGCCAACGTGCGCGCAAGCGACAGCGTCAGCGTGTTCAGCGCCCCCTTGGAGGCGGCATAGGCCATGGAGCTGCCCACGCCCATCACGCCCGCAATGGACGAGATGTTGACAACACTGCCCCGGCCCTGTGATTTCATCTGCGCCGATACCGCCCGCGTCATCAGGAAGGCGCCGACGACATTGACACTGTAGATGCGCTGGAAATCCTCCTGCGACAGCGTCTCGAAATCATTCCCCGGCCGGAATACTGTGGTGCCCGCGCTGTTGATGAGCCCGTCGATCCGGCCCCAGCGCGAAAGGGCTTCCCCGGCAAGGCGCTGGCAATCATCGTCACGGGCAACATCGCCCTGCACGGCTGCGCCGCCGCCGCCCGCTTCCCGGCAAGCAGCCGCCACGGCCTCCGCCTCCTCCCGGCTGCGGGCATAGTTGACGATGACATTGGCGCCACCCCCGGCAAGGCGCAGCGCCGCCGCCGCACCCACGCCGGTGCCCGCTCCGGTCACGATGACGGTCCGGCCTTCGAACTCCATGCCTGTCCCCCCAAAGTCGCGGCAGCAGCGCCGCCTTCCCGTTGACTCATGGCCATTCTGCCTCGTTTCGCCCGCCAGCAACAACCGGCCCCTCCTCTTTCCGTCGAGCAACCAGAGCCATTGCGCGCCCACGGCTTCGCACCTAGATAGGGTCCGGCCGTCGGCGAGGCGGCGCAGACCACAGGCGGGCCATGAGCATTCCGTTCGTCAAGATGCACGGACTCGGCAATGATTTCGTCGTGCTGGATGCGCGCGCCCGGCCACTCGACTGGTCCGGGGCGGGCTACCGCCGCGTGGCGGACCGGCGCACCGGCGTCGGCTGCGACCAATTCATGGTGCTGCGCCCGCCCAGAGGCCGCGGCGATGTCTTCATGGAAATCCGCAATGCCGACGGTGGTGAGGTCGAGGCCTGCGGCAATGGTGCGCGCTGCGTGGCCGCGCTCCTCTTCGACGAGTGCGGGCGCGGCGAGGCAGCCATAGAGACCACGGCCGGCACGCTTCGCGCAGCGCGCGAAGCGAATGGATCGGTGCGGATCGACATGGGGTCACCACGGCTCGCTTGGGACGAGATTCCGCTGGTCCGGGTGGGCGATACACTCCACCTCGACCTTGCCTGCGGTCCACTTGCCGCACCCACGGCCACCAATATCGGCAACCCGCATGCGACTTTCTTCGTAGAGGACGCCGAAGCGGTGGCGCTGGAGGCCTGGGGGCCGAAGATCGAGCATGACGCCCTGTTCCCGGAGCGTGCTAATGTCGGTGTGGCCGAGATGCGGGGACGGACGGCGATGCGGCTGCGCGTCTGGGAGCGCGGCGTTGGCATCACGCGCGCCTGCGGCACCGGGGCTTGCGCGGCAGCGGTCGCCGCCGTCCGCCGGGGCCTCGGCGAACGGCGGATGGATGTGCATCTCGACGGCGGCGCGCTCAGCATCGAATGGCGCGAGCATGACGGCCATTTGTTAATGACCGGGCCAGCCGCGGTGAGCTTCCGAGGCGCCTTGGAGGCGCATGTACTGGAGGCAGCCGCATGACCGCCGAGATCGTCACCTTCGGCTGCCGCCTCAATGCCTGGGAATCCGAGGCGATGCGCCTGCTGGCAGCCGAGGCCGGAACCGACGAGATCCTGGTGTTCAATACCTGCGCCGTGACAGCTGAGGCCGAACGGCAGGCCCGGCAGGCGATCCGCAAGGCGCGGCGCGAACGGCCCGGGGCGGAGATCGTCGTGACCGGCTGTGCTGCCCAGATTGCACCAGAACGCTGGCTCACCATGAAGGAGGTGGACCGAGTTGTCGGGAATGCCGAAAAGCTAACCGCCAGAGCCTGGACACCCAACGCGCCGCCCGCGCTCGTGGACGACATCATGAGCGCACGGGATACGCCCTCCCCCCTGCTGGACGGGTTTAGCGGGCGGGCCCGGGCATTCGTGCAGATCCAGCAGGGCTGCGACCATCGCTGCACCTTCTGCATCATCCCCTATGGACGCGGCCCCAACCGCAGCGTGCCGCTTGGTCGGATCGTGGAACAGGCGCGCCGACTGCTGGAGGCCGGTGCGGCGGAAATTGTGCTGACCGGCGTGGACATCGCGTCCTGGGGTGCTGACCTGCCGGGGGCGCCTCGGCTCGGCCAGGCTGTCCGCCGCCTGCTGGCACGGCTCCCGGAGCTGCGGCGGCTGCGGCTCAGCTCGGTCGATCCCGCCGCCATGGATGACGACCTCTTCGCCCTGCTAGCCGGGGAACCGCGGCTGATGCCGCATCTACACCTCTCGATACAGGCGGGCGATGACCTCGTGCTAAAGCGCATGAAACGGCGCCATCTGTCGAGCGACGTGATTGCGCTTTGCGAACGGCTCCGGAGTCTGCGTCCCGAGATCGCCTTCGGTGCAGATCTGATCGCAGGCTTCCCAACCGAGACCGAGGCGATGTTCGCCCGCAGCCTCGACCTGGTGGAAGCCTGCCCGCTCACCTGGCTACATGTCTTCCCCTATTCGCCGCGCCACGGTACGCCGGCAGCGCGGATGCCGCAAGTGCCAGCGCCGCTGCGCAGGGAGCGCGCCCGCCGGCTGAGGGTAGCGGGCGCCAGTGCAGCCGGGCGCTTCCTCGAAAGCCGGGTCGGGCTGACGGAGCGCATCGCCGTGGAGAGCGGGCGCGTTGGGCGAACCGAGCAATTCGCCACGGCGGTGCTCCAAGGGCCGGCCCGTCCGGGCTCGGTGCGGGAGGCACGGGTTCACCGGGTCGAGGCTGGACGTCTGGTCGCGGAGGTGTTGGCAGCGTGAGCTGGCTTCAGCGGCTGAAGCACGGGCTGTCGCGATCCTCCGACCGTCTGACCCAGGGCATTGCCAGCATCTTCACCCGGCAGCAGCTGGATGATGAGGCACTTGAGGAACTGCAGGATCTGCTGATTATGGCGGATCTCGGGCCAGCGACCGCCGCACGCCTCGCATCGGGCCTCGCGCGCACACGCTTCGGCAAGGATGTCTCCGACGAAGAGGTGCGCGGCGCGCTAGCGGAGGACATTGCCGGCCTGCTGGAGCCGGTGGCCCGCCCGCTCGTCGTCGATCCGGCACGCAAGCCGCATGTCATCGTCGTCGTCGGTGTGAACGGTACAGGCAAGACGACGACGATCGGCAAGTTCGCCCACGGCTTCCGCGCCGAGGGGCGCTCCGTGCTGCTGGCGGCAGGTGATACTTTCCGCGCCGCCGCGGTCGAGCAATTGCAGCTCTGGGGCGAACGGACAGGCGCCCCGGTTGTGGCGCGGCCGTCCGGAGCGGACGCAGCCGGACTCGTTTTCGACGCCCATGCCCGGGCAATCCGCGACGGGACCGACATCTTGCTGATTGACACGGCAGGGCGGCTGCACAACAAGGCTAATTTGATGGACGAACTCTCTAAGATTGTCCGTGTGATTGCCAAACAGGACGCGGACGCGCCGCATGACATTGTGCTGACGCTGGACGCTACTACCGGGCAGAACGCGCTACAACAGGTCCGTGCCTTCCGCGACATGGCAGAGGTGACAGGCCTGGTGGTGACCAAGCTCGACGGTTCGGCCAGGGGGGGCGTCGTCGTGGCGCTTGCCGAGACGGTTGGCCTGCCAGTCCACGCCGTCGGCGTCGGCGAAGGCGAGGAAGACCTGCGCCCCTTTACACCCCGGGACTTCGCCCGCAGCCTGATGGGGCTGGAGTGACAACAAGACGAAGCAAAATGAAGAAAATGGCGTAATTTCTACGAACCGCCCACGGTGGTTGACGCGGCTTGAACCTGGACGAAAGGCTTGAGTCACGATCCCCCGCTGTCGCGATGGGGGCTGCCCCGTCCTCCCGACACCAGCCTCGCAATGACCCCACGCAGCGTACGAACCTCCTGATCGGTGAGAGCAGCGCGGGCGAAAAGGGCGCGCAGATTGCGCTGGGTGGTCGGACGCAGCTTCGGTTCACGGTAATAGCCGACATCGTCGAGCGCGCCATCAAGATGTCGCCAGAACTCCTCGAAGGCCTGCGCCGTGGCGCGCGGGCTCGGCGATGGCAGGATGGCGGGCGGACCGGCCATGCGCCATTCCCACGCGACCAGAAACACCGCCTGGGCAAGGTTGAGCGACGGAAAGGCCGGGTTGAGCGGCGCTTCAACAATGGCGGCAGCGAGGCCTAGCTCATCATTATCGAGGCCGCTGCGCTCTGGGCCAAACAGCACGCCCGCGCGCGCGCCCGAACCGCGTAGTAGTCGGGCTGCCTCGCGAGGACCATGAACCGGCTTTTCGACATCGCGTCGCCGCGCCGTCGCCGCCAGCACCAGCTGCAGGTCGGCAACGGCCTCCGCCGCCGTGTCGAAGATGCGCGCGCCCGCGATGACGACATCCGCACCTGCCGCGGTCGCCTCTGCCGCCGGGTTCGGCCAGCCATCGCGTGGAGCAATGATCCGGAGTTCATCCAGCCCGCAATTCAGCATAGCGCGTGCCGCCATGCCAATATTCTCGCCCAGTTGCGGGCGCGCCAGCAGGATGGCGGGCGGGCGGCTCACCGTCCGGCGTTGAGCAGCTTGTAGGTCAGGCTGTCGTTCAACGCTTCATAGGAGGCATTGATGATGTTCCCGGAAACGCCGACCGTGGTCCAGCGCGCGTCGGTCTCATCGGCGCTCTCGATGAGGACGCGTGTGACGGCCGCCGTTCCGTCGCCGGGCGTCAGGATCCGCACGCGGTAGTCGATCAGCCTTACGCCTTCAAGACAGTCATAATCCGGCAAGAGCGCGAGGCGGAGTGCGGCGTCAAGCGCATTCACCGGCCCGTTGCCCTCCGCCACCTGCATGGACCGGCGCCCGTCGACGGAGAGCTTCACCACAGCCTCCGACATCGTCACCAGCTCGCGCCTTGCATTGAAACGCCGTTCGTCGGTGATACGGAAGCTATCGAGTGTCCAGTAGTCCGGCACGGTCTGGAGCATCCGCCGGGCCAGCAGCTCAAAGCTCGCCACCGCGCCGTCATAGGCATAGCCCTGGAACTCCCGCTCCTTCACCAGATCGACCAGGCGTGCGACGCGGGAGTCGTCGCGGTCCACATCGAGTCCGATCTCCCGGAAGCGTGAGAGGATGTTGGCGCGACCCGACTGGTCGGAGACAAGAATCTGGCGCTTGTTTCCGACCGTCTCGGGCGCGATGTGCTCGTAGAAGGCTGGGTCTTTCTCCACCGCTGAGACATGGAGGCCCGCCTTGTGCGCGAAGGCCGAGGCGCCGACATAAGGAGCATGGCGGTTCGACGGGCGGTTCAGCCGCTCGTCGAGGGCCCGCGATATTTGCGTGAGCCGCGCCAGCCCTTCCGCTGTAATCCCGGTCTCGAAGCCCATCTTCAGGATAAGCGTCGGCAACAGCGTTACTAGGTCGGCATTGCCGCAGCGCTCACCAAGACCGTTCAGCGTGCCCTGCACCTGCCGCACGCCGGCGCGCACCGCAGCGAGCGTGTTGGCGACGGCATTGCCAGTGTCGTTATGAGCATGGATTCCGAGCTGCCCCCCTGGCACGGCCTCAGCAGTTCGCGCGACGGCTGCCTCGACCTCATGCGGCAGCGCGCCGCCATTGGTGTCGCAGAGCACCACCCAGCGCGCGCCCGCCTCCAGCGCCGTCTCCAGGGCTGCAAGCGCATAGTCGGGATAGACCTTGTAGCCGTCGAAGAAATGCTCGGCGTCGAACAGCGCCTCCTTGCCGCGCCGGACGACCTCGGCGACGGAATCGCGGATCATCGCCAGGTTTTCGTCCAGCGACACGCCGAGTGCCAACTCCGCATGGCGGGCGTCAGACTTGCCGACCAGGCAGATCGTATCGACGAGCGACCGCAGCGTGACCGCGAGGCCCGGATCATTGGCAGCCGATCGACCGGGTCGTCGCGTCATGCCAAAGGCCGTGAGACGGGTGCGGGAGAGCGCTGGTGGATTCGCGAAGAATCCGTCATCAGTCGGGTTGGCGCCCGGCCAACCGCCCTCGACATAGTCGATGCCGAGCGCATCAAGGTCGTGGGCGATGGCGGCCTTGTCTGTCACATTGAAATCGACACCCTGGGTCTGGGCGCCGTCGCGCAATGTCGTGTCGAAAATATAGAGGCGATTGTCGTTCACGGGCGACCCCCGACGGGACGGATAGGCGCGGGATATAGCGCTCCCATCTGTCTGGGTCGAGGATCGGGCCATCTAGGAGATTGAACACCGCACCGCCTCGGCTATGGTGCGGCCCCGCCCGCAAAGCGAGCCGACCGCTCATGAGCATCCTGGTCACCGGCGTCGCCGGCTTCATCGGCATGCACGCCGCCGCCGCCTTGCTAGCCCGTGGCGAGACCGTCATCGGGATCGACAATCTCGACGACTATTACGATACGGTGCTAAAACGCGCTCGGCTCGCCCGCCTGAATGGCCTGCCCGGCTTCACTTTCCAGCGCGCCGATATCGCCGACGACGCGGCGGTGAACCGGCTGGTGCCAGACAGTGTGGATCACATCCTGCATCTCGCCGCCCAGGCCGGGGTGCGTTATTCGCTGGAAAACCCACGCGCCTATGTGCGGGCCAATATCGCTGGTCATCTGAACATGCTGGAGCTGGCGCGGTGGCGGCGCGTATCGCATTTCGTCTACGCAAGCTCCTCCTCGGTCTATGGAGATACGGGCCCGGAACCGCTCGCCGTCGACGCATCGACGGACCGCCCACGATCGCTCTACGCCGCCACCAAGCGCGCCGATGAACTGATGACGGAAAGCTATGCGCATCTCTATGGCTTTCGCGCGACAGGCCTGCGCTATTTCACGGTCTACGGGCCGTGGGGACGGCCTGACATGGCGCCAACCCTATTCGCTAGGGCCATGCTCATCGGCGAGCCGATTGCGGTGTTCAACGAGGGGCAGCTCGCCCGCGACTTCACCTTTGTCGAGGACGCCGTCGCGGGCACGCTCGGCGCACTCGACCGGACCGGGCCTGGCCACCGGATCTACAATATCGGTAATGGCCGCGCCGAGCCACTCATGCGCTTCGTCCGCACGCTGGAGGCCGCGCTCGGCGCTAAGGCGCGGATCGACTTCAAGCCGATGCAGCCAGGCGATGTGTTGGAAACCTGCGCTGATATCAGCGACGCGGCACGGCATTTCGGCTATACTCCGCGAACCACCATTGACGAGGGGCTGCCGCGCTTCGCCTCCTGGTACAGGGCCTATTACGGCGTCGGCGCTTGCGTACCCCGCTCTGCCTCGCTCTAATGCGTGCCTATGAAATACATCCTCGAAGACCGGCGGGTGGAAGCGCATGAGAGCGCCTTTATTGCGCCGACGGCGGTGTGCATCGGCAGTGTACGCATATTGCAAGGGGCCTCAATCTGGTGGAACGCGGTGCTGCGTGGCGACTGCGAACCGATTGAGGTGGGCGAGGAGACCAATGTCCAGGACGGCTGTGTGCTGCATACCGACCCTGGCGCGCCGCTCACACTCGGGCGTAATGTCACGGTCGGTCACATGGCGATGCTGCACGGCTGCCTCATCGGTGACAACACCGTGATCGGCATCGGCGCGGTAGTGCTGAACGGAGCACAGATCGGTGCCAATTGTCTGGTCGCCTCCAAGGCGCTGGTGCGGGAGAATGCCGAGATTCCCGACAATTCCATGGTGGTCGGCATTCCCGGTAGGGTTGTCCGGCAAGTGACATCGGAATTGTCCGCTTTCTTCGCCGAGCAGAACCGCTGGTATGTAGACAATCGGGGCCGCTTCAAGGAAAGCCTCCGGCTTCAGGACGACTGACAATCCGCGAGCGAACAACATGATCGATGACAGCAACTGCGCTCTCGCGGGCGTCCGCGTGCTCGACCTTACCCAGTTCGAGGCAGGCCCCTCCTGTACCGAGGCACTAGCCTGGCTCGGTGCCGATGTGGTCAAGGTCGAGCGGCCGGGCACAGGCGAGCAGGGCCGCTTCGCCTCCACCGATCGGCCGGGCGTGGACAGCTACTATTTCATGCTGCTGAATGCGAACAAGAAAAGCATTACCGTCAATCTGAAATGCCCGGAAGGTCTGGCGACGGTCAAAGCGATGATCGCCGAGGCGGATGTGATGATCGAGAATTTTGCCCCGGGCGCCATTGAGCGCCTCGGCCTCGGCTACGACGTGGCGAGGGCGATCAATCCGCGCCTCATATACGCCCAAGTGAAAGGCTTTGCGCGCGGCGGGCCTTACGAACAATTCCTCTCCTTCGACATGATCGGCAAGGCGGTGGGTGGCGTCATGGCGATCACCGGCGACCCGGACGGACGGCCGATCAATCCCGGCCCAACCATCGGTGATACCGGCACCGGCCTGCATATGGCGATCTCGATCCTGGGCGCGCTCTACCAGCGCGGGCGCACCGGCAAGGGCCAGCATATCGAAGTCGCAATGCAGGACGCGATGATCAATTACTGCCGGCTCGCCTACGCCGTGCAGGCCACAACCGGGGCGGCCGCGCCAAGGCGGGGCAATGAGGTCATCATGGCCGGCAGCGCGCCTTCGGATGTCTATCTCTGCGCCCCCGGTGGGCCGAACGATTATGTCTACATCTATACGACCCGCGCCTCCAACCACCATTGGGAACGACTCTGCGAGGTCATCGGGCGGCCAGAGCTCAAAGATGACCCCCGCTTCGCTGATGCGTCGGCGCGTTCGGCCCATCAGAAGGAGTTGGAAGACGCGATCACCGGCTGGACCCTCCAGCGCAGCAAGGAGGACGCGATGCAGGCCATCGGCGCGGCTGGCGTACCGGTAGGCGCCGTGTTCGACTCCAAGGAGCTGTCCGACAGCGAAGATATGCGCCGGCGCGGCATCTTCCAGATGGTGACGCATCCCGAGCGCGGCGATTTCCTGATGCCGGGCTGGCCGGTGAAGATGTCCGCCAATGATGTGCCGGTGGCGTGCTCCCCCATGCTCGGCGAACATACCGACGAGGTACTATCGGACTGGCTCGGCCTTTCCGGCGGCGAGGTGGCAGCGCTCCGCGAGAAGGGTGTCGTCTAAGCAGCGCGACGGACAGGATCGAAGACGCGAAGGAACAGGATCTTCCATGTCAGACACGATCGCTGAGCAACTTGCACCGACCGGCGTGCTGCGCGCGGGCATCAACATGTCCAATTTCCTCCTGGTCACAGGACGGACGGAATCCGGCGACCCCGACGGCGTGTCACCCGACATGGCACGTGCCCTCGGCGAGCGCCTGGGGCTGCTGGTGAAGATGGTCCCCTTCCCTACCCCCGGCGAACTAGCGGATGCAGCTGGGGATGACGTCTGGGATATCGGGCTGATTGGCGCGGAGCCGCAACGCGCGGAGAAGATCGCCTTCTCGCTTGCCTATGCCGAAATCGAGGCGACCTACTTAGTGCCGTCGGGCTCACCGATCCAGTCGATCGAGGAGGTAGACAAGCCAGGCATCCGCATCGCTGTCTCGGCACGCAGCGCGTATGAACTATGGCTCTCGCGCAATATCCGGCATGCCGAGTTGGTGCTCGCACAGGGCCTCGGCGCGGCCTTCGAGACATTCGTCGAACAGGGCTGCGAGGCGCTCGCCGGCCTGCGCCCAGGATTGATCAGCGATGTCGAGAAGCTGCCCGGCGCGCGCATACTGGACGGGCGGTTTTCCGCCGTGCAGCAGGCTATCGGCGTGCCGCGCTCCCGACCGGCCTCTGCTGCGGCGTTCGTTGCGGAATTCGTCGAGGAAGCCAAGACGAGCGGCCTCGTCGCCAACCTGATCGCCCGTCACGGTGTCGCGGGCCGCCTCATGGTGGCCGCGGCCGATTAGAATGGAACCCCGTACATGTTGCGCCGCGCTTTGAAGGACAATCGCTTGAGTCTCGATATCTCCGCGATGGGCCCGACGGCCTTGGGTCGCATGCCATCCGCCTTCGCTTTACGCTGGCTGGAAACGCTCACCCTCGTCCTGATTGCCGGTATCTGGTCGACAAGCGCGCATCCTGCCAGTGACGGACCGCGTCTAACAGCCATTGTTTCGGCCTTTGCGCCGGAGATGGCCGTGTTGCGGACTGACCTTGAGGATGCGGCCTCGCAACCGATAAACGGCGTCGAATTCGTGACGGGCAGGCTTGAGGGCCGCGAGGTCGTACTCTTCTTGAGCGGCATCAGCATGGTCAATGCGGCGATGACCGTACAGCTCGCGCTCGACCGCTTCCCTATCGACAGGGTCGTCTTTTCGGGCATCGCGGGTGGCGTCGATCCGGAACTCGATATCGGCGATGTGGTGGTTGCCGAACGTTGGGGACAGTATCTTGAATCGGTTTTCGCGCGGAACGTCGGAGAGGATTGGGAAACACCGCCTTTCTTCGAATATCCCTATGCCAATTTCGGCATGATGTTTCCGCGTTCGGTCACCCTCGCCCGTGCCGGCGAAGCCGAGCTCGAAACACGCTTCTGGTTCCCCGCAGACAAAACCATGCTTTCCCAGGCCCGGCGCGCGGCGGCTGGCATTGAGCTCGAGCGCTGCACCGAGGAGGGCAGTTGCCTACCGCAGGCGCCGAAGATCGTCATCGGCGGCTCGGGCGTTTCGGGTGGCGCCTTCATCGACAATGCCGCGTTTCGCGACTACGCCTTCCGCACTTTCGGCGCGCGCGTGCTCGACATGGAGAGCGCTGCCGCTGCCCACGTCGCCCGGGCAAACGGTGTGCCCTTCATCGCCGTCCGTAGCCTGTCAGACCTTGCCGGCGGCAGCGAACAAGCAAACCGGCTGGAAGTGTTCTTCCACCTCGCGGCCGACAACGCCGCGCGCGTCGTCAAGGCCCTGCTTCGGGAAATGTCAGACGGCTGAAGGGCCAGAGCAAAAAAGGGAATTTATATATTCGTATTGACACTTACCGCGAATTCCCTATTCTGGGCTTTGTCACCAAGGAGACGCGACATGGCACCGGGAAAATCCTTCCGCAAAGGCTTGACCATTATAGAGATCATGGACCTGTTTCCAACCGAGGCTTCCGCGCGGGAATGGGTTGAGCGGCTGGTCTGGCCGAATGGCCGCGTCTGCCCCCACTGCGGTTCCACCGATACCACCCATGCCGGGCACAACAACATGCCCTACTGGTGCGGCGCATGCCGGTCCTACTTCAGCGTCAAAACCGGCACCCTCATGGAAAAGTCGCCGCTTCCGCTGCGCAAATGGGTGCTCGCCATTTACCTACACATGACGTCCCTCAAGGGCGTTTCCAGCATGAAGCTGCACCGCGACATAGGCGTCACGCAGAAAACCGCTTGGTTCATGCTTCAGCGCATCCGCGAGGCATTCCGGCATGACGATAACGACCCCATGGACGGGCCGGTTGAGGTGGACGAAACCTATGTCGGCGGCAAGCGGCGCAACAAGTCGAATGCTAGGCGCGAGCAAGCAACCGGGCGCGGGGCCGTGGACATGGCCGCCGTCGTCGGAGCCAAGGACCGCATCCGCAACGAAATCCGCGCAGAAGTCGTCGCCGACACGACCAAGCCGACACTGCAAGGGTTCGTCCGCGCCCATGCCGCCTCTGGCGCAACCCTCTACACGGACGAGGCGGCCGCCTATGCCGGCATGCCGGAATTCGTTCACGAAGCCGTCAATCATGGCGTCTCGGAATACGTCCGAAGGCAGGCGCATACCAACGGCATCGAGTCGTTTTGGGCCGCTCTCAAGCGCGCGCACAAGGGCGTCTACCACAGTTCAGCGTGAAGCACCTACAGCGCTATGTCACCGACTTTGCCGGTCGCCACAACGCGCGCAGCAGCGACACACTCGACCAACTAGGCGGCATCGTCCGCAACATGCGCGGCAAGCGGCTGATGTATAAATGGCTGATTGCCGATAACGGGCTGGCTAGCGGTGCAAGGCCCGTGGCATGAGTGAAGCCAACTTTGGGGAATTGGGTAGCAAAATCCGCATAGCCTCCCGTTAGCGGCGGCTAATCTTGAATTTACGGGACAGCTTTTCCCGCGTCGGCTTTCGGTTTTCGCTTTTCACTTTCGGTTTCGCCGAATGCGCCATGACTTGCCGCATGGCCGCCTCAAAGTCGCGGCGCGTCACCGGCTTCCGTTCCGTCTCGGCAAAGCGACCGGGCAAACCCGCCGCGACGCTTGCGCTTGGTCATGATGGGCTTCCCGTTTGAGTCTAGCGTCATTCCCTTTCCTGCCACTCCCCGCAGCCGTCGTATGTTGCGTGGGTTGAAGGAAACATCATGCAAACAGGCTCTTCCCCAATCGGAGGAAACGGCGACGGTGGATATCTGCGACAACGAGCGTGCCCTTCATAGTCCGGCGGCGGATGCCAATAAGTCAACTCCCTGGTCCAATAGCGGCATGTTTTGCAAGGTCCCATCGTTACGCCTCCAATCAACGCAATGAATGTTGCGCATCAACGCGGCTTCCTGATATAAAGGTTTTGTCGCGGTGGCGAAATGGCAAACGCGCCTGCCTACCAAGCAGGTGTCCTGATGGGCTTGCGGGTTCGAATCCCGTCCGCGACACCACAATCGCTTATTTCAGGAGGACATTATGCGAAAAGGCAAGGCGATGAAAGACAGGCTGCTGCAAGACCGGGAACGGCTTATGCGCGAACGCGAAGCATTGGACAATCAGATAAAAGGCTTGGAGCGTGCTATAGCCCTTATTGAGGATAAGGGGTCGGAGCAGATCAAGGGCGCGAAGAAACAGCCGATCAAGGCTTTGGTGCTTGACCTTCTGGAAGAAGTCGGCACGACTGGAATTAACGGTGCCACGGTTGTGAAAATCGCAAGTGCGAGAGGTGTGACCGTCGAGCGGTCATCGGTGTCGTCCTTGCTTTCAAGACTGAAGGCAGATGGCATTGTCACATTTGATGGCTCAATGTATCGACTGCCAAGGTATGCCGCGCCGGCACCAACGCGAGACTTATACGCTGTCTCATAGGGCAGCGTGGTAAGGTGAAGCCCCGTCGCCAGAACGACGGGGCTTCCTAGTGGGACCCGTAGCTCAAAGGATAGAGCGCCGAATTGCTACCTCGGGTGTTGCAGGTTCGAGTCCTGCCGGGTCCACCATTGGCGGTTCGCTACCAACTCCCCGCCGGTTGGAATGGCGTCCTGATGGGCTGTCGCTTATTCCGACACAGACAAAAGCGGATTTGCTTGCCGCATCCAACATGTTTTTACCGCAAACCGCTGTTGCTACACATTGCAAGTGTCGTTGCAACAAATCAGGCCCTTGCCTTAGCTTTGGCGGTCTTTGCCTGATCTTGTCTCTGTCCTGCCGTCTGGCGTGGTCAAAACGGCCTCAAGTGAATCCGACGCAACAATCTTTTCTTCATGTTCAAGCTCTATGACGCGGATAGGCTTGTCGGACACCACTTCCGATGGGCCGGGCAGGTGGACATGAAACGTGCCTTGCGCACCACGGAAATCGTTATACGCCGCGCCTGGCTGGACAATAACCTGCGTTGGCTGGCCATTGGCGGCGCGCAGATCAGCGACTTGTTGTTTCAAATCATGGTAACGTTTGCCAATCCAGCCACCGAATCCTAGCACGGCAACGCCCACAAACAGCCACCGAACGCCAAATGACGCGACCTCGTTTCCGATCCACGTCCATATTTGCTTGAATATTTCCATCCCCCGACCCCACCCCGCTCACGGGCAGGCGTCAATACGAATATATAAGTCTCCAAAAAAGGCCATACAAATCGTCGAGGCCAGCAGCGTCAGCATAGAGGGAAATCC
>JAPORR010000167.1 GCA_026710105.1 Alphaproteobacteria bacterium | reverse complement strand
TTACGGGCTGCTGCGCGGCGCCTTCCGCCCTGGTGATGCGGTCTGCCCGCTTCGTTCCTATGTGCGGCAGATGAAGCGCCTGACGGAAGACCGCTCGCGCTGCGTCCAGCACATGCAGAAGGCGCTGACCGAGATGAATGTCCGGCTGGACTCGGTGCTTACCGACATTACGGGGCAGACCGGCATGAAGATCCTGCGGGCGATCGTCGACGGCGAACGCGACCCGCAGCGCCTCGCATCGTTCCGGCACCGGCAGGGCCAGCGAAGACAGGATCGCCGCGAGCCTGGAGGGTACCTGGCGCGAGGAGCATCTCTTTGCCCTTGAGCAGGCGATGCAGCGCTACGACTTCCTCGACCGGCAGATCGAGGATTGCGAGGCGCGGATCGCGGAGCAGATCGACGATCTGACGCCGCCGGACGGTTCCGAAGACGACGGCGCGGCCTCGAACACCGCTTCGCACTGCGGCGGAGGCAGGAGGCGCGCCGGGCATGAGAAGGCGATGACCACAGCCCTGACCCAAATGATGGGCGTCAATCTGACCGCGACCATCGGTCCGGGAATCGCCCTGACGATCGCCTCCGAGATCGGTCCGGACTTCTCCGCCTTCCCGTCCGCCCAGCACTTCTGCTCATGGCTGGGGGTGGCGCCGGGCACCAGGATCAGCGGCGGCAAGTCTTTGCCGGGCGCACAAGGCGGTCAACCCGGCAGGCCCTGCGCATGGCAGCCCTGTCGGCGCGGAGGAGCCAGACCTTCATCGGCGCCAAACACCGCGCCCGTCTCGCCCGAAAGGACGCGCCCGTCGCGATCACCGCCACCGCGCGCGAACTGGCTTGCCTGATCTACCTGATGGTGACGCAGGGCGAGGCCTATGTCGAAAAGGGGATGGAGGCGTACGAAAAACGGCGCATCGACCGCACCCTCTCGAACCTGCATCGAAAGGCCCGGGCCCTCGGCTACCAACTGGTACAGCCTGCCGAAGACCAGGAAGTAGACCAGGAAGTGCACCAGGGGGGAATGGTGCCAGCCTAGCCGGCTGTTACTCGAGAGAAACGCTTTCTACGGGCGCAACCCCTCTTATCTGTCCCGGTCGAGTATCCCGTGCAGCAGCAGTGTGAGAAGCGTGCAGGCCAAGATCGGCGCCAGGACGAGGCGCGGCTCGGTGAACAGGAACATGCGGTATTCGTGGATCATCGCGCCCCATTCCGGTTGCCCGGTATCTGCCGACAGCCCGATGAAGCCGAGCGAGGCCACGAGAATGACCGCCCGCCCAGCATCGGCCCCGGCGAGCCCGCCCAGCGCGGGCCAGGCATTGGGCAGCATGTGCCGGCGCACCGCCGCGGGGAGCGTGGCGCCAAGCGCCTCGCTTGCCCGCCAATAGACCTCGCCGCGAATACGGTCGAACAGCGCGGCGATGGTCAGCGCATAGGGTGCCCAGCTGGTGGCCAGAAGCGCCGCCGACACCGTCAGGATGCCCGCGCCGAAAATTGAGGACAGAACAAGCGCGGTGATCAGCGTCGGCACCGCGAGAGCCGTTTTCGCTAACCATTCCACACCGTCGCGCATAGGCCGCGGCGCGAGCGCGATGACGCCGCCGGCGAGAACGCCGAGGCCGAGGCCGCCGGCGAGGACGATCGCCACCACCGAAAGGGACGGCGCCGCGCCCCAGACGAGGCGGGTCGCCAGATCGCGGCCCAGATGATCAGTGCCGAGCGGATGGGCGGTAGACGGGGACGCGAGCCTGTTCGGCAAGTCGATCAAATGGGGGTCCTGCAAATATACGGCCGCCCACAGAGCGGCCGAGGCCGCCGCGCCGAAGCTGAGAAGCAGGAGGGCGCCGCGGATCATGGCAGCCGTGGATCGAGTGTTCGGCGCAGGAGGCGCGCGCCCTGAAGTACCAGCGCGACCCAGAGGGCGACAAGCGCGATATAGGGTTGCAGAATGGCGTAGTCCCGATGGTTGACCGCCTGCACAACGCGCTCCGACACCCCCGGCACGCCGAACACGATCTCTCCGACGGCGGTGCCGCCAATGATCCATGCCAGTTCAGGCGCGAGCCCCGCGATTAGCACCAGGCCCCCCGCAGTGCTTCCGTGATGCCAAAGAGCGCCTGTCTCTGACCGTCCTTTCGCGAGGGCCGTCCAGTAATAGGGGCTCCGCTTGACTTCGACGAACCCGGCCCGAGTCAGGCGGGACATCGAACCAAGCGAGAAGAACGCAACGAGCAGCGTGGGCAGAAGGATCCGTTCGATGAAACCACCGCCGAAGACGTCGATCCAGCGCAGTTGAACGCCAAGGACCCACAGCAGGACGAGACCGGCCGCGAAAGCAGGCAAGGCCTGCCCCGCAACTGCCAGCCCGCGCGACAGCACGTCGGCAAGGCCGCGAGGGCGGTGCGCAGCGAAAAAGCCGAGCGCAAAGCCGCCCGTGACGGCCAGCGCCATACCGCCGAAACCGATCACCGCCGAGTAAGGAAGCCGCGCTGCGAAATCGGCTGCCACGGGCCGTCCTGTCTCGAACGAAACGCCCCAATCGAAAGTCACGAACCCGCCCAGCCAGTGCAGGAATTGCGTGGCGAGCGGTTCGTCGAGCCCCCATTGCGCGCGATAGGCGGCGACGATCTCGGGACCCGATCTGATATTGACATGCGCAAGGAAGACATCGACCGGATCGCTCGGCATGAGGCGCAAAAGCAGGAAGGCGGCGGCGACAACCGCCAGCCAGGACAGAGCAAGTCGTCCCAGCAGCCCCGCTGCCGCCGCGGTCATTCGGCCGTCATCATCGGTCTGTCATCATCGGGCCGTCGCCAGGTCGGGGCGGATCACGTAGTAGTCGGACCCCCACGGCTCGTAGTCGGCCAGGGCGAGCGACAGGCCGACATGCCATTCCGGCGTCACGAGAAACGAGACCGGCGCCTCGGCCGCGATTATTTCCTGCGCGCGGCGCGCGAGGGCGATGCGCGCCTCGGGATCGCCCTCATCGCGCAGCTCTGCGATCAGGGCGTCATAGGCCGCGTTGGACCAGCCGCTGTAATTGCGCGCCGCATCCGTCTCGAAGAACAGCGACAGAAACAGGCCCGGATCGCCTGCCGGCGCGGTGTGCTGCGCCCAGAGAAACAGGTCAAACGCGCCGCTCGCGGCCACATCGCTCGGGGACTCGGTCACCTGCGTCGTCACGGCGATGCCGATCCCGGCCAGCGCCGCCCGGATCACCGGCTGGAAGGTGACAAGGTCGGGGCGCTGTGGATAGGCGTAGAGCGTCAGTGCCAGCCGCTCGCCGTTGCGCATGCGCACGCCGTCCTCGCCCAAGGCCCATCCGGCTTCATCAAGAAGCGCGGCGGCCGCGTCGAGGTCTCGGGACAGCGGGCCCGGGGCCGCGAAGGGGTAGCCCTGCGCAAAGGCGCCCGTCGCCGGCACGCCCGCCTGCGCCGCTGTCACCAGGTCTTCGCGGCTGACGGCTAGATCGATGGCGCGACGCACCCGCGGGTCCGACAGGGCCGGCGTCCGCGTGTTCATCCACATCATATATTGGTAGGCCACGGGGAAAGAGACGATCTTCCCGTCCGTCGCCTTCAGCATCGCAAGCGTCTCGACAGGCAGGTTGAACGCCATGTCCACTTCGCCCGAGGCGAAAGCGAGGGCCAGCGACTGGCCGTCCGCGATCCGGCGCAGCGTTACATCGGGCCGGGCCTCGGCGCCTGCATAGTGGGCATTGGGCGTCATCTCGATTGACGCGCCGGGCTGGAAGCTCTTCACCGCGAAGGGCCCAGTGAAGATCGGCGCATCGCCCTCCATCCGGTAGATGGGGAAGGCCCATTCCGCCAGGATCGAGGGCAGAATCGTGGTGGGGTGCTCGGTTCTGACGGTCAGTGTGTCGTCATCGACAGCGGTGAAGTTCAGGCGCCCAGCCGTCGCCCGCGCAGAGGGGTTCGCTGCGCCGGTGCGGTTCAAGGCGGCCGCCACGGCCCCGGCGGTCACCGGCGCGCCGTCCGAGAAGAATCGGTCTGGCGCAAGCTCCACGGTCCAGGCACCGTCGTCATTCAGCGTGGCCGAGGCCGCGAGATTTGGCACCACCTCGCCCTCGCGGGACACGCGGAACAGCTGCTCGGCGATGCCGTGGCTCACAAGCGCCCAACCGTTCGACCCTTCGGCGGCATCGAGGCCGGAGGCGAGGAATGTCTGACCGATCGTCACCTTCTCTGCGTGGGCGGTGGCGGAGGTAATGATGGCGCCTGCAATAGCGGCCGCGGCGAGCTTTCGGGACAAATGGGAAGGGGTCACAAACTATCACTCCCGTTGGTTGGGTGTTGGAATCTCGGGGAAAGCGGCTCGACCAGGTCACCCGCGAAGCCGAGCGGCGGGATGCGGCCAAGTATGCCCGCGCGCAAGACCTTCGGCCGCGCGGGTCTGGGCAGATAGCCGCCCTCGGCTTCGACATAGGCGGCGGCAACGGACAGCACGTCGCCGGCATGCAGCAACGGGTCCAAGTCGCCGAAGAGATAGGTGAAGTGGCCGGGAGCTGAAAGCGCGATAGCGCAGGGCCGCTTGCAATTGCTCATGCAATTCACGCCGCGCAGGCGGAGACCCCGACGCGCGGCCGTACTGTCGGGAAAGGCGTCCGCCACAAGCTGCGCCAGACGCCTGCCGCCCCGCTGGTCAGTATCGCAGTTCTCGCGCCCGTCTCGGCAGCGCAGGCAAATCGAAAGCGTCGGTCCGTCATCGCCCACCGTGCCCGCCTGTCCTAAAGACGGTAGCTGGTCGGCCCGGCCATCGTGAGCTATGTGCATGTCACCCCCTTTCCTGCAGCCCGGCTTCCAGGGGCACTTGGTATTTACCATCAGATAGATGGCTATGTTATAATATTCTTATGTAACGCTTACGCGAGCTTGACGGCTCCGCGGTACGAACTGGTTTTCCCGATCCCGTCTCGATTGACCGTTTGCCTTTCCTCAGCGCGTCCCCGACAGCTACCCGTCGCCCTGTCAGGCGGCGGCGGAAGCCCGGTAACTGTCCTTCTTCGTCAACAGCGCCAGATGATGCGCGCCGCCCGGTTGGCCAGCGTCACGGCGACCAGCGTCACGGCGACCAGCATGCGCGGCTTGCGCGTTTATTACCCCCGCTAGTGCGTCCCGAAGCGCCTGTGGCCTGCATCTACAGAATGCACTCCTATAATGTGATTCCACCATCGGCAATGAAGACGGAGCCAGTGGTGTAGGCGCTTTCGTCGGCAGCCAGATGGACGGCTAGCGCGGCGATCTCCTCCGGCGTGCCGAGCCGCCCGAGCGGCTGGCGGGCGATGAAGTCCCGGCGCGCCTGCGCCGGGTCGTCGAAGGCAGCGATGCGGTCGTCCAGCGACGGCGACTGCACCGTGCCGGGTGCAATGGCGTTGCAGCGCACGCCTGAGGCGATAGCGTCCGCCGCCACCGCCCGCGTCAGCCCGATCACGGCCGCCTTGGTGGTGGCATAGACCGCGCGGAAAGGCACGCCCTTCAGGTTAGATGCGACCGAGGCCATGTTGACGATGGAGCCCCGGCCCGCCGCCATCATGCCGGGCAGGAAAGCACGGATGGTGCGGAACATCGACTTCACATTGAGATCGAAGGCGAAGTCCAGTTCCGCTTCCGTCGCCTCCAGCACCGTGCCGTGATGGACGAAGCCCGCAACGTTACAGAGCACGTCCACTAGACCGACCTTTTCGGCGAAAGCCCGAATGGCCGGTTCTTGTGTCACGTCGAGGTTGTAGCTCTCGATGCCATTTCCGATGTGTTGGAGCTTTTGGGGCGCGATATCGGTCGCGAGCACCCGCGCGCCCTCCGCCGCCGCCGCCAGCGCAATGGCGCGGCCGATGCCCTGCCCCGCCGCTGTCACCAGAACCGTCTTGTTTTCGAGTCGCATGGCAATTCCCTCTTACTGTCGGCCTGAGGCCTTGACCGTGCACCGGATTCGGTCCACCAAACTGGGCGAATGTCGCCCGTCGGGCGGAAGACGTAAAGGAGCTTCGGCGCCGCCATGCCGGATACCCACGACCGGATCACAGCTGACCTTACCTTCACGGTCCGGCAGGACGCCAAGCCCTGGTTCGAGAGTTCGGCACTGACGGGTGGCGCACCCAAGGTTCATTTCAGGACCGAGGACCGGTCGGTGGCAATCCATGACATGCGCGCTGAGACCGCCCGGCTGTCTCTGGATGTCACGGGCTTCGAACTCCACCGCCATACGACGGCGGTGGAGGATCTCTATGACGACGAGGCGGTCGCTAATATCTATAACCGCGAGGTCGAGGACCTGCTGAAGCGCCTGACAGGGGCCGATATCGCCACCGTGTTTGACCACACGCGGCGTTCGGATACGGAAACGGGCGCCGCCAATCCAGACGGCTTGCGCGGACCGGCGGGCCGCGTGCATGTCGACTACACGGATGCTTCGGGGCCGAAACGCGCCCGCGATGTGTTAGGAAGCAGAACTGTGGACCGTGTGCTCGGCACCGGCGGGCGGATCGTACAGGTCAATGTCTGGCGATCGATCCGTGGGCCCGTCCGCCGCTCGCCGCTCGCACTGGCCGACGCCTCCAGCGTGCCGAAAGAGGACCTGCTGGCCACCGACCAGGTCTTCCCCGACCGAGTGGGCGAAATCTACCAACTCGCCTATTCTCCTGCGCATCGCTGGTACTGGGCGCCGCAGATGGAGCAGGATGAGGCTCTGCTCATCAAGGGTTGGGATAGCCTTGATGATGGCCGCGCCCGCTACACGCCTCATGGTGCCTTCACCCTGCCGGACGGGGACCCTGCCGCCCCACCGCGCGAGAGCATAGAACTCAGGGCCTTCATCGCCTTCGAAAGCTGAGTCTGTAGCAACCGGTCGGCACGGCTGATGGGGACGATACGTACATTGTGGGCGTGTGCTTGCTCCGAAACGAGCAGTATTTCGCGGCCTGGGGCGCTTGTGAACGCCGCCGCATTCTGCGACCGCATCATCGTCATGGACAGCCACTCACGCGCTTGACACTAGCGAGGCCGTGGTAGAATGGAAGCGGGCTGAAGGCGGTTATCTTCCGGAATTATCTGTTCGAATCCGGATCAGGTGGAGGGCCGTTGGATATGTCGGAAACAGACGGACACTATGCACAGATGGGCACTATGCACCGCACCATACGCATTCGGAACATTCCATCAATGACACGCCATGACACTTTGCAAGGGTTGGGCCCTTTCGTCATAAGCCGGTCGCGAGCTCATCGGGTTCGACCTATGGACGATGACATGACTCCGCCATTGAGGATTGGTCGCCGTGGCCAATGACATCAATATCACCTTCAGGACAGCTGACGGGGAGGTTTTTCATGTGAGCGGGCGGGCGGGCGCTACCGTGATGGAGACCGCTGTCCAGAACAACGTGCCGGGTATAGAAGCCGAGTGTGGTGGCGCCTGCGCCTGCGCGACCTGCCATGTGTATGCGCCCGAAATCATCGGAGCAACGGCGGAGGTATATGAACAGGAAATGCTGGACTTCACTGCGGATGAACGCCGCCCGAATAGCCGGCTTTCCTGCCAGATTGAGCTGGAGCCGTCCCTGGAGGGAGCCGTGTTCGATCTGCCGCGCGTGCAGGTTTAGGGCATGATTCTGTCGATATGAGACGCTCGCAGAAAAGCAGTCTCGATCACCGCCCCGGACGGCGCGAAGCCGAGAGGCCTGGTTCGGATTGTCGAGGCCTCAGTTCGGTTTTACTGGTGACCGCGGCCCTCGGCTCCAACGCCAGGGTAGAGAAGGCGCCACTCTGATGTCCGGCACCGTCATCGTCGGCGCAGGGCATGCTGGGGTTCAGGCCGCCGTCTCCCTGCGCCAGGCTGGCTATCAGGAGCCGGTTCGCCTGGTTAGCGAAGAAGACCGACCACCCTATCATCGGCCGCCGCTCTCCAAGTCGATGCTGGCGGGCGAGAAGCAGCCAGAACAGATCGCGTTGCGAGGCCCGGATTTCTTGGAGCGCAACGACATCGAACTCCTCTCCGGCGTCCGCGCTGTCGCGCTCGACCCGGCGTCAAGGACGCTGCGGCTGAAAAACGGGAACCTCGCCTACGACAAGGCCGTGATTGCTACCGGCGCCGGCGCGCGAACGCTTGCCGGATTCCAATACGACAATGTGTTCCTCCTGCGGAACATGCAGGATGCGCTTGCCCTGAAGAACGCGCTGGCCCCCGGCGCAAAGCTCGTCATTGTCGGCGGCGGATTCATCGGGCTGGAGGTGGCTGCGACAGCGCGAAAGCTCGGACTCTCGGTCGATGTCATTGAGGCGCAAGAGCGGCTGCTGAAACGCGCGGCGCCCCCTCTTCTGTCCGACTATATCCACCGCCGTCACGCCGCGGAGGGCGTGCGCCTCCATGTCGGCGCACAAATCGAGCGGGTCATCGCTGAAGCCGGTCGGATCGTCTCGGTCGAGCTGTCGAATAGCAAAACTCTAGCGGCCGATCTCGTTCTGGTAGGGATCGGCAATCAACCCGAGATCGGCCTGGGTGCGGAGGCCGGCGCGAAAACCGACCTTGGTGGGCTGCTGGTGGACCCCGCCCTGCGGACCGCGCTGCCGGATGTTTACGCGATCGGCGACTGCGCCGCCTTCTACCTGCCAGCCGCGGGCTGCCGGGTGCGGCTCGAATCCGTGCAGAACGCCGTCGATCAGGGTAAGGCGGTTGCCGGCCAGATCGCCGGGCAGGTCGACGGTGCCTATGATGCCGTGCCATGGTTCTGGAGTGACCAGTTCGACATGAGGCTCCAGATGACCGGCCTGTCGCGTCCAGGCAGCGCGTTCATGATTCGCGGTGATGTCGAAAGCAACAGCTTCAGCTTGCTCGAGACGCTGGACGACCGTCTGGTCGCCGTCTATTCCGTCAACACGGCCGCCGACCACATGGCGTCGCGCCGACTGGTCGGGCAGCCTAGCAGGTTCAACAAGGCTGCCGCTTCGGACGCCAGCGTTCCGCTCAAGGCGTGTCTGGCGGTTCCGACGGGTCGATGCTCCGGGTAGCCGGTATAAGGAAGCCGGACCATGATTAGCCAGGAGCTCAACGACCGCCTCACCCGCACCGGTAAGGGCCAGCCCGCCGGCGAGGTGCTCCGCAGATACTGGCAACCGGCCGCACTGGCGGAAGAACTAGACGGTGGGCGCCCGGTCGCACCGGTGACGCTTCTGGGCGAGCGACTCGTGTTGTTTCGCGACGATGACGGCGCACTCGGCCTGATCGGTCGGCATTGCCCGCATCGCGGTGCTGACCTGTATTTTGGGCGACAAGAAGGCAAGGGCCTGCGCTGCCCGTTCCACGGCTGGCTCTACGACCGCAACGGGCGGTGCCTCGAACAGCCGGGAGAACCCGAAGGCTCCCGGATGCACGAGCGGATAAGGGCGCCCTCCTATCCCGTCGTCGAGAGGAACGGCATCGTCTTCGCCTATATGGGTCCCGGCGATCCGCCGGATTTCCCCGGTTTCGACTGCTTCCGGGCGCCTGGCAGCCATGTTTTCGCGTTCAAAGGCCTCTGGGAATGCAATTGGCTACAGGCGCTAGAAATCGGCATCGACCCGGCGCATGCCTCCTTCCTGCATCGTTTCCTGGAGGACGAGGATCCGCAAGGCGGATATGGCCGGCAGTTCCGGGACAGCGCCGCCGCCGGCTCCAACATCCCCATGACCCGGCTGCTGCGTGACTATCCGCGACCTGAGCTCCAGGTCGCGGAGACCGAATTCGGCCTCCGACTGACTGCCCTCAGGCACATGGAGGGGGGCCTGACCCATGTGCGCGTCACCAACCAGATCTTCCCGCAAGCGATCTGCATTCCGATGAGCCGCGAGATGACGATCACCCAGTGGCATGTGCCAGTGGATGACAGGACCTGCTACTGGTATTCGCTGTTCACCAGCTTCGACAAGCCGGTGGACAAAGCGATGATGCGCGCGCAAAGGCTGGAGGAGCATAGCCTGCCTGGCTACGCCCCACTGAAGAACCGGCGCAACGACTATGGATATGACCCGGAGGAGCAGGCGGCACGGACCTGGACAGGCATGGGGTTCGACATCAATGTGCATGACCAATGGGCGGTCGAGGGCATGGGCCCCATACAGGACCGCACTGCTGAGCATCTGGGCAGCACCGATATAGGCATTGTCCGCTACCGCAGGCTTTTGCGCACAGCGATTGACGGCCTTGCCACCGGCGATGAGACCGTCCTACCGATGCTGAACGGCACGGATCCGGCCGGGCTTGTTGGGCCCTTGTCCAATGACACGATCGCGGACACGGCCGACTGGGAGGTCGCCAGCATGCGCGCCGATCGGGAGCGCCGCATCGCGTGCCCCTGGGATGCATCGCTTTGATCCGGGCATGAGCCGCGCCGAGGAGAAGATAAGAGCGGGCGCGCTCGCGCGGTCTGGGGTGTATTCCGGTGAAGATATTGCCCGCGCAGCGGAGACAGTCGCCCTGGTCGAAGCGGACGGGATCGAGACCATCCGCACCGTTCTTGCCGACCCGCACGGCATATTGCGCGGCAAGACGATCGCCGCCGGAAGGCTGGCGGACGCGTTCGCCTCGGGCATCCGGGCGCCCTCGACCTTGCTGCTCAAGGATGTGTCCCACCGGACTGTATTCCCCGTATGGTCCGACACAGGCGATGCACCGATGCGCGGTGCGGCCGACATCCTGCTCATTCCCTTGTCAGACACATTCCGCCGGCTCCCCTGGTCGCCGCATTCGGCACTGCTCCATTGCGACGTGGCGCTGACTACGGGCGCCCCCGTTTCCTTTGCCTCCCGTCAGGTCCTGCACACGGCCTGCGAGAGACTGTCGAAACGGAGCATGCAGGCGGTTATGGGGCTGGAAGTGGAGTTCCAGGTCTTCGAGGTCACCGATCCCGCGCGGGAACATGCCGATACGACCATGCCAGCCCGGCCGCCGACGACGCGCGCACTGAACCAAGGCTACCAGTATCTTACGGAGACCCGCTACGGCGAGGCTGAGGCGCTTCTCGACAAACTCCGCCGCAGCGCACAGGCCATCGGCATGCCGGTGCACAGCGTCGAGATCGAGATGGGGCCGGGTCAGTTCGAGTTCACCTTCGCGCCCGCCGATCCAATGACGATCGCGGACATGGCTGTCAATTTCCGCACGATGGCGAAGGAAATCTGTCGGCGTGAGGGCCTACTGGCCTCGTTCATGGCACGGCCCAGACTGCCGAACGCGGCGAGCAATGGCTGGCATGTCCACCAGTCCGTTCGGAATGCGGACGGGCAGAACCTGTTCGTGCCGGAGACCGGCGGCATGCTGACGCCGACGGCAAGCGGCTGGATCGCGGGGCTGCTGCACCACGCCGCAGCCTCCTGCATCGCCACGACGCCCACGGTGAACGGCTACAAGCGCTATACGGCCTATTTGCTCGCGCCCAACCGCATCGGCTGGGCCCATGATAATCGCGGCGCCATGTTACGCACGCTGATGGCACCGGGCGATCCGGCGAGCCGGGTGGAAAACCGTGCCCCCGACAGCACTGCAAACCCCTATTTCGCGCTCGCCTTCCAGATCCTTTCCGGGCTGGACGGCATCGAGAAGGGCCTGGCCGCGCCGCTACCGCTTGCCCGGCCTTACGATGACGAGGACGCAGAGCACCTGCCCGCAAACCTGCTGGCCGCCATCGAGCGGTTCGAAGAGTCGGATCTGTATCGTATCGCCCTCGGGGACGGTTTCATGTCATATCTGGCACGGCTCAAGCGCGCCGAATGGGACCGTTATCTGGCAACCGTCTCGGAATGGGAGCAGGCAGAATACTTCACTGCCTTCTGAGCTGCCACCAACGGCCTAATCGGCGGCTTCGTTCCGGCCCATGATGACCGCCGTCTGGTCGTCAGGCACATAGAAATAGGAGCCCGGACGGAAATCATAGCCGAGATCACCCATCAGGCGGCGCTGGCGTGGCGTGGCGCGCTGGATGAGCGGATGGGCACCATTGTAGTCATAGGCACGCATGAACAGTTGCGAATAATTGTATAGCAGCGTCTTGCGCGCCCGGCCGGAATTGTTGGGTGCCGGTCCGTGCCACAATGCGTGGGAGAAGATGAAGCAGTCACCGGCCTTGCCCTCCAAATGCACCGCACCCGGAGATTGTGGCGTGAGCGCCGGCCGGCGATCCCAAGGGAAGGGCCGCATATGGCTACCGGGGAAGACTGTAAAATTACCCGCATTGCGGCCTTCCACATCGGTGAGCAGGTAGAGCGCCTTGACCGCGATGGGACGACTCGTCTCTGTCACCCTTACCTCGCGCTGGCCTTCGCCGCCGTCAGTATGCGTGAAGCCTTCGAACCCATCGCCAGAGGCGCGCACGATCGCCTGCGACATACTGAAAGCAAGATTAGGGCCCATAATATCGACAATCAGGTCGAACACCGGCGAATGGTCGATGAGGTCGATGAAGGCTCGGTCATAGGAGAGCAGGTCACGCCGGTCCATAAAAGCTCCGGGATTCTGGTCGGCGCATTGGTCAACCCAGCCGTAATGGCCGCGCGGCAGCATACCCGATAGGGGTTCGTAGCCTGGCCGCTTGCGGATCTCATCGATCTTGTCCGAGAAGAAAGCGACCTGGCTGGGCGAGAGTGCGCCCTCGACCGCCAGATAGCCGTCGATGTTCCAGTTGCGGCGTTGTTCGGGTGTCAGCGTCTGCATTCTGGTTGCTCCGTCATGGCCCGCTTCGCCGGATTATTCACCGCCGCGCGCACGGTTTCAATTGCCTTTTTGGCTGACAAAGCCCCATTTCGGCATGTGTGTTCAGCCCCTCTTTTGGCTATGGCTCCTGCCGTTCCAAGGCGCCGACGGGTTCGTTGAAGACAAAAGCCTGGTCGTCGATTGGCCCGTTCGCCGCTACATTGAAGAGCGTAACGCGGGTTGGCTGACCGAGCGCGTCCACAGCGACCCATCCCGTAAGCCCCAGGGTTCCGAGCCTGTCGGCAAAATTGACGGCAATGCGCCCCTCGTCCGGCGCGTCGGAATCCACGACTGTCAAGACGAGTAGGCCTGGCGCGCGGTGAACATCGACAATCCGGTAAGGACCGTCCGCCGCCAGCGACACTCTATCAGCCAGCAGGAACCAGGCTGGCGTATCCTCCCAATCGAGGCGGGTCGCTGTCTTAAGGTCACGGTCATAATGAATCAGTTCCGATCCCGGGGACACCAACAGGATCGGCGTCGGCGGGTCGTATTCGAAGCGCATCCGCCCGGGACGCTTGACCTTGAGACTGCCGGTGGCGGCTTCGCCCGAGGGATCCAGCTGTACGAAGCGCGCCTGCAGCGTGGTCAGACCATTGAGATAGGACTCAGCACGAGCGATGGCAGCGCGGGCGTCATCGTCGAAGGTAGCCCTGTCGGCGGTTGCCGGCAAGGTGAACGCGACACACAGCAGTAGCGCCGCCGCCCAGCGGATTGGGTTACTCGTCATGTCCACCTATCAGCACTTCGCGCTTGTTCTGGTGGTTGGGCCCACTGACCACACCCCGGGCCTCCATCTCCTCGACGATCCGCGCGGCGCGGTTATAACCGATTCGCAGATGGCGCTGGATGAGGCTGACGGACACCTTGCGCTCGCTAGCGATGAAGGCTACGGCGCGGTCGTAGAGGTCATCCTCTCCCGACATGCCTTCCTCCTTATCGAATCCCGGAATCCCAGAGGCGACATCCTCATCCTCGGTGATCGCGTCGAGATAATCGGGCGCGCCCTGGGTCTTCAGATGGGCAACGATCGCTTCGACTTCCTCGTCCGAGACAAAGGGGCCGTGGATACGGGCGATGCGGCCGCCGCCGGCCATGAACAGCATGTCGCCCTGACCCAGAAGCTGCTCCGCACCACCCTCGCCCAGAATGGTGCGGCTGTCGATCTTGGAGGTGACTTGGAAGCTGATCCGGGTGGGGAAGTTCGCTTTGATCGTGCCGGTGATGACATCAACGGAGGGTCGCTGGGTGGCCATCAGCAGATGGATGCCGGCGGCCCGCGCCATCTGGGCGAGGCGCTGGATCGCGGTCTCGATGTCGTTGCGCGCGACCAGCATCAGGTCGGCGAGCTCGTCGATCACCACCACGATGAAGGGCAGCGGCCGCATGTCCAGCGGCTGGTCCTCGAACTCCGGCGCCCCCGTCTCCGGGTCGTAGCCGGTCTGCACCCGGCGGGTCAGGATCTCGCCCTGGCTGAGCGCATCGGCGATGCGCGCATTGTAACCGCCGATATTGCGCACTCCGAGGGCCGACATCGCGCGGTAGCGGTTCTCCATCTCGCGCACAGTCCATTTGAGCGCGACGACCGCCTTCCTGGGATCGGTGACCACCGGGGTCAGAAGATGCGGGATGCCCTCATAGACGGAGAGCTCAAGCATCTTCGGATCGACCATGATAAGCCGGCAGCGTTCCGGCGCCAGTTTGTAGAGCAGGGAGAGGATCATGGTGTTGATCGCGACCGACTTCCCGGAACCCGTAGTGCCTGCGATCAACAGATGCGGCATCCGCTCCAGCTGGGCGATCGAGGGGCTTCCACCGATATCCTTGCCAAGTATCAGCGGCAGGTCTGCCTTCGAGAGGTCGTAGGCGTCGGTCTCGATCAGCTCGCGCATAAAGACCGTCTGGCGAATCCGGTTCGGCATTTCGATACCGATCACCGTGCGGCCGGGGACCAGGGCCACGCGCACCGAAATTGCCGACATGTAGCGCGCGATATCATCCGCAAGGCCGATGATGCGTGACGACTTAATCCCCGGCTGCGGTTCGAATTCGTAGAGTGTCACCACCGGGCCCGGGCGTGTCGCGACCACTTCGCCACCGATGCTGAAATCCTCCAGCACCGACATCAGTAAGGCGGCATTGCGCTTCAGGGTTTCTTCGTCCGGCATGCCGCGCTCGGTATTGGGCGGCGGCAATTGCAGCATGTCGACCGGCGGTGGCATATAACCATCGTCCAGCGGCAGGCTGTGCTGCTGCGCTGTCGGCCCGCGCTTCCGGCGCCGGGGCGGCTGTTCCTGGGGTGCGGGCGGCGGCGGCACGGCAGGCACGTCTTCTGCCTCCTGAGGGGTCGCCATGCCACCCCTCTCGCCCCCCGCCTGACGCAGCACGGGCGCCGTTCGGCGCCGGGCGCGCTGCGCCGTCTCCGTTCGACCGGCATGGCCGGGAAGACTGACCGACGGTACCGGCAACAGACGCGCGGCACGGCGCAGCCCCCACCCCACCGCGACCACACCAGCGCCGATCCAGGCCCAGTCCTCTAGATCAAAACCGAACACCCAGGCCGTAAGCAATGCGCCCAGGCCGAGCGCAGCGGCATGGAGAATCCATGCTTGGCCGCCCATCAACAACTCCGCCTGCTGGCGCAGCACGCTGCCGAGAACGCCTCCAAATCCCTCGCGAAATGGCCAGTCCGCGACGCCCTGGAGCGCTGCTAGCCCCATGGCCAGGCAAGGCAAGACGAGCAGCAAGGCGACTAGCCGCAAGGCGGTGCGGCGGGTGCGCTTTAGTTTCAGCCCACGGCAACCCCAGGCGATTGGGGCAAGCGCCACGGCCGCGGCGGCCACACCGAAACCGCGCAGCAGCCAGTCAGCAATCCAAGCGCCGACGCCGCCGAGCACATTGGAGGTCGAACTGCCGGAGGCGACATTGGCGGACGGGTCGGAGGCATCATAGGTGACCAGCGCCAGCGCCAGCGCCAATCCAACGACTAATTGCGCGCTGCCGAACGCCCTCAGACCCAGCCGGCGGAGGCCGCGGCGTAGCTGGGGCGGAAACAGCACAGGCCGCTCGGAACGCATGGTTGCGGTCGTCATCGGACTGACTCCGAATACTGAATTTCTTGTTACTGTATTGATGTTTGCCGGCTTATTCAAGTGTCGGTGGAAGCATGACGTCTCTTGCTCGACCGAGCCAGCCGGCTTTCGCGATAGGCGATATAGGTGGCGGCAGCGAAAATTACCGCGCCGCCGAGCCAGGACCACGCATCAGGCGTCTCGGCGAACAGGAAATATCCGACCAAGCTCGCCCAGATGAGCCGTAGGAAGTCGAGCGGCAGCACAGCTGTCGAATCGGCGACCTTGACGGCTTGCGCGAAGGCGATATGGGCGACCGTGCCGACAATGCCGATGGCCACGAACCAGAGATAATGCTCTGGCTCCGGCCATTCCCAGACGAAAAGCGCCGGGACGAAGGTGATCGGGGTCAGAAACAGGCTCATATACACGGTCTGCGTCACGCTCGATTCGGTCTTCGCCAGCACCTTGATGAGCGTGATTGCTAGGCCCCAGGCGAGCGAGGAGACCATGATCAGCAGGGCGCCCGTGCTGACTTCCACAAACCCCGGGCGCAGCACCAGGAGCACGCCAACGAAGCCCGCGATCAGGGCTGTGATACGCCGCATGCGAATGATCTCGCCCAGCAGGATCACGGCCAGCAGACTGCCGAACAGCGGCGCGGAGAAAGACAGCGCCGTGACCTCGGCGAGCGGAATCATCGTGATCCCAGTGAAAAAGGCCAGCATCCCGACCGCCTGCACGGCGCCTCTAAGCGCGTGCAGCGGCATCTTCTTCGTGCGCAGCGGCGCAATGCCGTGGCGCAGAAAGATCGGCGCCAGCGCGAGCAGGCCAAACAGGTTACGGAAGAACGCGACCTCGAAAGGCGGCAGCGACTCACCCATCAGCCGCACCATCGTCTGCATCGCCGTGAAGCAGAGCGTGGTGACGATCATCAACAACATGCCCTGCGCGACAGGCGGCAGGGCCTGGAAGCGGGCGAGCATCGGGCCGTATCTCATCATGCGCAGTCCGCCGCCCCGGGCGACCTTCGAATGTCGTGGTGTGCCACCACCTGGTGGTGGCCTAGCTTGGTGTGACCAATTCTATGTACATTGGTCATAACTGACTATAGAATGAACCTCTTCCTGCTCATCTTCGGTAGACTATCACCGTCAGCCCGTCGCAGAGCTATACAAGCGGCAGGCGCATAACACCCGGTAACTCTCCGGCAGGCTCGACGAGGACGCGCCTGACGACATATCCCCCGCGCCGGATCAAGAGCTTGCGGTCCTGAACCAATCCCCACAGTGCATCGGCGATCACGTCTGCGTTTTTGTCGCTCTCCGGTGCTTCAACACATTGGGAAAGCCACTTGGCGCATGCTTCGTCGGCAATGGCGGCGGTCTGGGTATCCGTGTGGTGGTGCAGCAACTCCTGGATTTCAGCGACCAGCGCGGCGGGAAGTTTTGCCGGATGCTCGGCGGCCTGCAAGGAGATATCCAGTTCGCGGGTCACCCTTCCCGATGGCCACGGTTCCCTGCCTTCAGCGGTACTATCAGGGCGCTACGACTTCCTGCCCCCACATGGCCTTCGGCTTATTGGTTTCGTCAGGCGGCTCCGCGAGTGCCTGCCGGGGTTCGTGTCCACCGTGAGGCGCTCCCACCGCCATGCAGACCGGGCGACGGGCCAGGATTTATGTTGGTCACGTTGGCAATCCCCTTTCCAGCGTCCTTGCCCACGGGCAAGAGCAGGATCTCCTAGGTTCCCAGGCGATCCATCCCGTGACTTTGCGCCGGTCCACGACCCCGGACGACCCGTTGCGCCTCGCCAATAGCGGCGTTTTCGGTGCTGCCCCCACACGCTTTACAGGGAAAGCATCGTCGCTTTACCGATATCAGGGCTTA
>JAPORR010000204.1 GCA_026710105.1 Alphaproteobacteria bacterium | reverse complement strand
GTTACGCCCGAACGTTGCACCGTGCTGGCGGAGGAGGCCGTGCCGCTTGCCGAGCTCGACCGGGCGACGGTGGAGCGCGAACTCCGCGAAGCGCGCGAAGATGCGGCCGACACGGATGATGCTCGCCGCCGGACCGCCGCCTTGCGCCGGGCTGCCGTCGCCGAGGCGAAACTCGCCGAGCTGGGTTGACGGCGCGCCGGCTGCCGAAATCTTCCCTGTAGCACCTCTGTTACGGCATCTGCCTGATATCGCCCAGCCTTCCGGTCTGGACCACGCGCATGCGGGGCCATTAGCCCGGGAAATCGCAGCGTAGCGCGGTGATGAGGACGAAGGAGCGGGCGCCGGCGCGGGCGGCGAAGCGGTATTCATTGCCAGCCAGGCGGACGGAATGGTTAAGCGGCAGCTTGCCCTCCGTCTCCGTCACCTCGCCGCCGATTGCCGTGAAGCGGAGCGTGACCGCTGCGGCGGGGTCGAACCAGGCCTGGGGCAGTCCCGCGGCCGTCGGTTCCGCCTCGCCCTTGCCGGTGACGGTGATCGCACCGCTGGCGAATTGCGCTGAGGTATTGGCGCCATTATGCAACGGTGTTGCCAGTACGAAGCGCTTGGTGACTGGCTCAGGGTCGCAGGCTGGTTCCGGGTCCGCCTCGCGTAGCAGGAAGGCGATGCGGGCTTCGTCGAGGCCAGCGTCGATCCGTTCCAGGAGCATCTCGTAAAGCGCCTTACGCGCGCCTGTCGGTACATCCCGGTTATAGCGATCCTGCAGCGTCTTTTCGTTCTGGACTGCTGCAAGCCGACGCCGGTCAAGTGCCGCCTTTTCCGCCTCCAGGCGCAGGATGTCTGCACCCTGGGCCGCGAGCCGTTCCTCCATGCGTGCGATGCGGTATTGTGTGCGGGTGGCGCCGGTCTCATAGGCGAACACGCCAACCGCTAGCAGTGCCGCCAGCAGTAGCAGCCGCTTGACCAGGGTCCAGCGCCGGGCTCGGGCCGCCATCCTGCGGCCTTCTTTAAGTCCGATCACCATGCCCGGGTTCTGCTCCGGCGTTTCCGCATCCAGAGCCGTTTATCTCAAATACCGGCCCGCTTTGACAGGCCTCATGCGTCCTGCGATGGTTGCCGCCCGTGGTGGATCCCGGCGACCGTGACTCTGAGCACTGGCGATTTCGATTTCGATCTGCCTTCCGCGCTGATCGCGCAACGCCCTGCGGCGCCACGGGATGCAGCCCGGCTGTTGCATGTCACGGACGAGCTCGCGGACTGCCATATCGCCGACTTGCCGAATTTGCTGCGGCCAGGCGATCTCATGGTCGTTAACGATACCCGCGTCATCCCGGCGCGTCTCTTCGGGCGACGGGGCGCAGCCACGGTGGAAGTCCTCCTGCACAAGCGTCTTGACAAGCGACGTTGGCTCGCCTTCGCGAGACCGGGGCGGCGACTCCGGCAAAGCGACCGGATCACCTTCCCAGGCGGGCTCGAAGCCGTGCTGGAGGAGCGGCTGCAGGGTGGTGAGGTCGTGCTGGCGTTCTCGGCGGGCGGCGCGGCGCTCGACGCCGCGCTGGAGGCGCACGGTGTCATGCCGCTGCCGCCCTATATCAAGCGCCCGAAAGGGGGCGACGCGGACGACCGGGACGCTTACCAGACCGTGTTCGCTCGCGAACCGGGTTCCGTTGCCGCGCCTACTGCCGGGCTGCACTTCACCCCGCGTCTGCTGGCGGCGCTGGAGGCACGAGGGATCGAACGGGTCGCCGTCACCCTGCATGTCGGCGTCGGCACCTTCTTGCCGGTGCGCACGGCAGATCCGGCGGAACACAGGATGCACAGCGAATGGGGACGCATTCCGGACGAGGTGGCCGCGCGTATCAGAGGCCGCAAGGGTCGGCTGGTGGCAGCAGGCACCACGGCACTGCGCCTGCTAGAGACGGCGGCGGACGCCTCCGGCACCGTCGCCTCCTGGGAGGGTGAGACAGACATTTTCTTGCATCCCGGTGGCCCGGAGATCCGGACAGCCGACCTGCTTCTCACCAATTTTCATATGCCGCGCTCGACGCTATTCATGCTGGTTGCAGCCTTCGCTGGCCTAGCGCGCATACGTGCAGCTTACGCCCATGCCATCGAGCAACACTACCGCTTCTTCTCCTATGGCGACGCCTGTCTGTTGGAACGGAAAGGCTAACTCCGGACCTTCGGCTGGCGGTGGTCGGCTCTTTAGGCCAGTAGCCAGCCGAGCAGGGTACGCTCGCCTGCGACTACCTGTGTCCAGAACTGCCAGGGCCAGAAGCCGAGCCGCATCAGGCCCCACAGAGTTGCGTCGCCGAGCGCCGGAACGAATTCGCCGGGCCCGAGCCCATGGGCGACATGCACGAACAGGCGCGAGAAGCCCGCGACCAGTCCCAGCAGTAGGCCGATGCCCAGATAAAGGGAAAGAATCACGCGGAACAGGGTGACCATGGATAGGATATGCCCCGCCGCGTCGTGAAAGTCGAGCCGGTGTAAGCCTTGAAAGGGGCGCAGAACACCGTTACCAGACGCCGCATGATCGCCACGACCCTGGTGCTCGGCGGCGCCGCCTCCGGCAAAAGCCGCTATGCCGAATCGCTGTTCGACGGACCTGCCGTCTATATCGCCACGGCCGAGGCGAGTGATGCTGAGATGGTGGCGCGTATTGCTCGCCACCGCGCCCGGCGGGGAACCTGCTGGACGACTGTAGAGGCGCCCCGCTGCCTGCCAGAGGCGCTCAAGCAGGCCTGCGACATGCCGGTGCTGGCAGACTGCCTGACGCTCTGGCTCTCCAATACGCTCGCTGCGGGAGAGGAGCTCCAGACCGGTGCGCTGCTGGAAGCGCTCGCCCGCCGCCGCCGCCCGACCGTGCTGGTCTCGAACGAGACCGGTATGGGGTTGGTACCCGCAACGCCGCTCGGGCGACGCTTCCGCGAGGCGCAGGGGCGATTGAACCAGGAAGTGGCCCGCGCTGCAGACCGTGTTGTATTCGTTGCCGCCGGCTTGCCGCTGGCACTCAAGCCCTGACGCCTGCCAGGCACGCACTTGCGGATGGGGTGGCAGTAGGGCATGTTCCCCTGCCTCCCCGGACTGGCAAAATGCCCCCCCATGCTTAAACCGAAAATCCCGGCTACCGTCGTCACAGGCTTTCTCGGCGCTGGCAAGACTAGCCTTGTGCGCTGCCTGCTGGAGAATGCGGGTGGGAGGCGGCTAGCGTTGGTCGTTAACGAGTTCGGCGATCTCGGCGTGGACGGCGAGATTTTGCGCGCCTGTGGCATTGAGGGCTGTGAGGATGAGGACATCGTCGAACTCGCCAATGGGTGCATTTGTTGCACTGTGGCTGATGATTTCCTGCCGACCATGCGGGCTCTGCTCGACCGCCCCGTTCCGCCCGACCATATCGTGATCGAGACCTCGGGGCTCGCGCTGCCCAAGCCGCTGGTGCAGGCTTTTGCTTGGCCGGAAGTTCGCTCCCGCGCCACGGTGGACGGCGTGATCGCCGTGGTCGACGCCGCCGCTGTCGCTGCCGGGCGCTTCGCTGCGGACCCGGAGGCTGTGGAGTTGGCGCGTCTTGCCGATCCGGCACTTGACCATGACGCACCGTTGGAGGAACTGTTCGAAGATCAGCTTTCTGCGGCCGACCTCGTCGTCGTCAACAAGCGCGACCTGTTGGACGCGCCCGCCTGGGAGGGCGTGCTGTACCGTGTACGAGCAGGCTTGCGCTCACCAGCGGTCAAGACGGTCGGCGCAACCCAAGGCGCCGTGGATACGCGCCTGCTGCTTGGGCTGGAGGCCGCCGCGGAAGACGATCTCGACGCGCGTCCCTCGCACCATGACAGCGAGGATGGGCACGATCATGACGATTTCGAGAGCTTTGCCGTCGAGGCAGGACCGGTCGCACCGGCCACACTCACCGCTCGCATGGCGGACGCGGCGCGAACCTACGATGTGCTGCGCATCAAGGGCTTCGCTGCTGTCGAGGGTAAGGCAATGCGCCTTGCCGTCCAGGGCGTTGGTGCCCGCGCCGAGACCTGGTACGACCGGCCGTGGCGGCCTGGCGAGGAGTTGCTGACGCGGCTAGTGGTGATTGGCTTCGCCGGCCTTGACCGCGAGGCTGTAGCCCAGACGCTCGGCGGACGGTGCATCTCCTAGCCGTAACCTCCGGCGCAGTGGAGGAGGGCGAAGCGGTTGATCTCGGTCAGACGCCGGGCGAGATCGTAATCCTGAGCGCCGCCGACACAGAACTCGCCCTGCTGGCCGATGCCCAGAGGAGGCGTCTTGAGGAAGACCCGTGCGCCCCGACGCTTCGCCTCGCCAACATCATGGCCCTTGGCCACAACCTGTCTGTCGATTTGCATGTCGAACATGTGCTTTGTCGCGCTCGGCTAGTCGTGGTGCGCCTGCTCGGCGGGCACGGCTACTGGCCTTATGGGGTGGAACGGCTGGGGGCACTAGAGGCGCCGGTTGCCCTTCTGCCGGGCGACGACCGAGCAGATCCGGAGCTCAGCGCCTTCTCCAGCCTTGATGCGGATGCCTGCCGCCGCCTTTGGTGCTATCTGGCGGAAGGTGGCCCTGACAACGCGCTCAACTGCCTGCGCTACGCAGCCCATCTGCTCGGTCGCCCGGCTTCCTGGCAGGAGCCAGCGGCGCTCCCGCGCGCACAGCCCTATACGGTTGTCCCGGGCACGGGCCCGGTGGCGCCGCTGCTCTTCTACCGGGCGCATCTGCAGGCAGGCAATGTTGCGGCCATCGACATGCTAGCTAGGGAAATGGCGGCGGCGGGCCTTGCCCCCCGGCCGGTCGCCATCTCCAGCCTCAAGGATCCAGACTCGCTCCATCTGTTGACGCGCCTGTTCGCGGAGGAGCCGCCGGCCGTCATCGTCAACAGTACGGGCTTCGCTGCGCGCGGTGCAGACGGCCCGGGACCGCTCGACCGCTACGACTGCCCGGTCATCCAGGCCGTGCTGTCGGGTGGTGCGGAGTCCGTCTGGCGGGAGGGGGCGCGCGGCCTGTCGCCGCGCGATATCGCTATGAATATCGCGCTGCCGGAACTAGATGGGAGGTTGATCTCGCGCGCCGTATCCTTCAAGGCGCCGAGGCGACGCGACGCGGCCACGGAATGCGATATCACTCGCTATTGCCCGGTACCGGACCGGGCTCGTTTCGTCGCCGAACTCGCAGCCAATTGGGCGCGGCTCCGCCAGCCAGGACGGAAACGCGTTGCTCTCGTTCTTGCCAACTATCCGACGCGGGACGGGCGGATCGGCAATGGCGTTGGTCTCGACACGCCGGCCTCGGCGCTCGTTATCCTGCGGGCGCTTGGGGCCAAGGGGGTGCCAGTGGACGGAGACACCCTCATGCGCCGCCTCCAGCAGTCCCGAACGGAGGGCCCGGTCTTTTCGGAGCGCGCATTCCGGGCCTTTCTGGACGACCTGCCGACCAGCGCGGCCGCCGCAGTGCGGGACCGCTGGGGTCTCCCTTGCCAGCATATGACAATACCTGCGCTTCTCTTCGGAGACATCGCGGTCGCGGTGCAGCCGTCGCGTGGCTACGACATCGATCCAGCCTCCAGCTATCACGACCCAGCCCTGCCGCCACCGCCTGCCTATCTCGCCTTCTATGGCTGGCTCCGGCGCGACTTCGGGGCGCATGCGGTCATCCATCTTGGTAAGCACGGCAATCTGGAATGGCTGCCCGGCAAGGCGCTTGCGCTGTCCCGAGACTGTTTCCCCGATGCCGTGTTCGGCGCTATGCCTAACCTCTATCCCTTCATCGTCAACGATCCAGGCGAGGGTTCGCAGGCGAAGCGCCGCACTCATGCCGCAATCCTGGACCATCTAACGCCACCGCTCACGCGCGCTGGGAGCCACGGACCAATGGTCGAATTGGAACGGCTTGTGGACGAATACTACCAGGCCGCGGCGCTCGATCCGCGCCGCCTGCCTTTGCTGGCCAGGGCGATCCTCGATCTGGCAGGACAAGACGGCCTGGCGGCCGATTGCGGCATTCGCCCCGAGGACGGTGAAGAGGCGGCGCTCAGCAAGCTTGACGGCTATCTCTGTGAGCTGAAGGAACTCCAGATCCGCGACGGGTTGCATGTCTTCGGTACGTCCCCGCAGGGCCGGCAGCGACGCGACCTGTTGGTGGCCGCCATGCGCGCGCAGCTGTTGCCGGCGCTCACGGCAGATCTTGGCCTGGAACTCGGCGAGAACCTCGCCGCCCCCTGGACTGGTCCGCGCCCGGCCTTTCTTGCAGGCAACGGAATCTGGCGCACGACTGGCGACACGCTGGAGCGGTTGGAGACGGCGATGGAGCGGCTGGTGGAGAGCGTAGACACCGCGCCCGGCCCCGAAAGCGCCACTGCGCTCGGTTTTCTGAAAGAGACGCTGGCTCCGGCGCTGGACCAGTCGGGTGGGGCGGAAATCGCTGGCCTCAAGGCGGGTCTCGCCGGGCGTTTCGTTGAGCCCGGCCCCTCCGGTGCGCCCACGCGGGGCCGGCCGGACGTGTTGCCGACAGGGCGCAACTTCTACTCCGTCGATACCCGTGCTGTGCCGACCCCGGCTGCTGCACAGCTTGGGTGGCATTCTGCGGCGCTCTTGATCGAACGCCATGTCCGCGACCACGGTGAATGGCCGCGTGCGCTGGCGCTCAGCGCCTGGGGCACGAGTGCCATGCGGACAGGCGGTGACGACATCGCGCAGGCGCTTGCACTAATCGGCGTGCGACCGACATGGGACAGCGGTTCGGGGCGGGTCACGGGCTTTGAGATCGTGCCGCGCCGGGTACTGGATCGCCCGCGCGTGGATGTCACGCTGCGCATTTCCGGATTCTTCCGCGACGCCTTTCCGGGTCTGATCGACCTGTTCGACAGCGCGGTGCGCGCCGTTGCCGGGCTCGATGAGCATGACAACCCGCTTTACACGCCGGGAGAAGATGGTTTCCGAGAGGCGACCTGGCGCGTGTTCGGCTCCATGCCTGGCGCTTACGGAGCGGGCTTGCAGGCTCTAATCGACGAGGGTGGTTGGAACGGCCCTGAAGACCTGGCGCGTGCCTTTGTCACCTGGGGCGGCTACGCTTATGGTGCGGGGGAGGAAGGAAAGCCGGCGCATCGCGCCTTCGAGCGCCGGCTCGCATGCGTCGAAGCGATCGTCCACAATCAGGACAACCGCGAGCATGATCTGCTGGACAGCGACGACTACTACCAGTTCGAGGGCGGGCTTGCGGCAGCAACGGCCTTGCTTTCCGGGCGCCGGCCTGCGGTCTATCACAACGACCACACCCGCCCCGAGCGTCCGCGTATCATGAGCCTGGAGGAGGAGATCGCCCGCACGGTGCGTGCCCGCGCCGCCAACCCTAAATGGATCCGGGGCGTCATGCGGCATGGCTACAAGGGCGCCTTCGAGATTGCCGCGACGGTCGATTACCTCTTTGCCTTCGCCGCGACGACGGGCGCGGTGCGCGACTGGCATTTCGAGATGCTGTTCGACGCCTATATCCGCGACGAGGCCGTGCGCGCCTTCATGGAGCGAAGCAACCCCGCTGCGCTCAGGGAGACGGCAGCGCGTTTCCTGGAGGCGTTGGACCGCGGCCTATGGCGTCCGCGGGCCAATTTCGGCTATGATCTGCTCCAGTCGCTCGCGAGTGGAGAGCGCCCATGAACCAAGGCTCCCTCGACGAGGAGGCCGTCAACGCTCGGGCCAATGAGAAAGCCCGCAAGCGCAAATTAGCGCGCGACCGGATGCTGGCCGGCAAGACCATCGAAAAGGGTTTGTTGATCGTCCACACCGGCAAGGGCAAAGGCAAATCGACTGCGGCCTTCGGACTGGCGGCACGCGCCATCGGCAACGGCCTCAAGGTAGGGGTGGTGCAGTTCGTCAAGGGCGTGTGGCATACAGGCGAGCGCGAGGTGTTCGCTCGCTTTCCAGAATTGGTCGAGATTCGCGCCATGGGCGAAGGGTTTACCTGGGAAACCCAGGATCGGGCGCGCGACATCGCCGCCGCTGAAGCTGCCTGGCGCTTGTCTGAAGCGATGATGGCCGACCCGTCCAACACTATGGTGATTCTCGACGAGTTGAACATCGTGCTGCGCTACGGCTATCTCGACCTTGAACGTGTCCTGTCCGTGCTGACGAACCGCCGGGACGGTCTGCATGTCGTCATCACTGGGCGCAATGCACAGCCCGAATTGATCGAGGCTGCCGATCTGGTGACCGAGATGACCCTGGTCAAGCACCCCTTCCGCGCCGGCGTCAAAGCGCAGATCGGCATCGAATTCTAGGAGGTTTGCCCAAGATGCTTCGCACCCTTGCCTGCGCCGCTGTCTCGACCACTCTGCTCCTCGCCGTCTGGCCCGCAACTGCCTCCGAAGATGAAAAGGACGCGGCCGAGATCGTGGAAAAGGCTCGTATCACCCTGCAGCGCCTCACGCGCAACAAGGATGTCGGGCCGAATCTCCGCCGCTTCATCGGCAAGGTGCAAGCAGTGATGATCTTTCCGAACCTTATCAAGGGCGCGTTCCTGTTCGGCGGCGAAGGCGGCAGCGGCGTGTTGCTGGGCCGCAACCGGGACGGTTCGTGGAGCTACCCGGCCTTCTACACTATGGCGTCGTTGAGTTTCGGCCTGCAGATCGGCGGCCAGACAGCTGAGGCGATACTGCTGCTGCGCACCGACGGTGCACTGCTGTCCGTGCTTAGCAACCAGATGAAGCTCGGCGCCGATGCTTCCGTAGCAGCCGGGCCCATCGGTGCTGGCATCGACGGCGCGACTACGACCAATGTCGGCGCCGATATCTTCAGTTACTCGCTAAGCCAAGGCCTTTTCGCCGGTGCATCCCTGGAAGGCGCCGTGATCGCCCGGCGCAATGACTGGAACCGGGCCTTCTACGCGTCCGATGCAACACCCCGTTCAATCATCCTCGACCGCGCCCACGCCAATCCGGCGGCCGACGAACTTCGTGAGCGTCTGGCTCGATTCTAACTCGGACAAGATTCTCTGTCGGGCCGGAGAGGCACGATGGTGGCCAAAGCCCTGATGATACAGGGGACCGGCTCGGATGCAGGCAAGTCGCTGATCGTGGCGGGTCTTTGCCGGGCCTGGGTGCGGCGCGGGCTCCAGGTTAGGCCGTTTAAGCCGCAGAACATGTCGAACAATGCTGCAGTCACGCCGGAAGGCGGCGAGATTGGCCGTGCCCAGGCACTCCAGGCGCGTGCTGCCAAGGTGCCACCGCATGTCGATATGAACCCGGTGTTGTTGAAACCAGAGTCGGAACTAGGCGCACAGATCGTGTTGGCAGGACGTGCCGTCGGGCGGGCGAACGCCAAGGACTATGCGTGCCTGAAGGCCGGCCTGCTGGACGGCGCCCTGCAGGCGTTCCGTCGGCTTGCGGCGCATGCTGACCTGGTGCTGGTGGAGGGCGCTGGCAGTGCCTCAGAGATCAACCTCCGCGCAGGTGACATCGCCAATATGGGCTTCGCGGAGGCCGCTGGGTTGCCGGTGGCATTGGTTGCCGACATCGACCGTGGCGGGGTCATCGCGGCGATCGCCGGTACGCGCCATGTGTTGCCGCCAGCGGATGCAGTGCGGCTTTGCGGCTATATCGTCAACAAGTTCCGTGGTGACCCCGCCCTGTTCGACCCTGCTATCCCGGCGCTGGAACGGCTTACGGGCTTGCCCTGCCTCGGCGTGGTGCCCTGGTTCGAGGATGCACGAAAGCTGCCGGCGGAGGACTCCATGGCGCTGGAGGCCGCCCGCTCGACGACAGAACCACCGCGCATCGCCGCCTTACACTATCCGCGCATCGCCAATTTCGACGATCTAGACCCGCTGGCGGGGGAAGTCGGCGTCCACTTCGTGTGCACGGGTGAGGCGCTCCCCGGCGATATCGATCTCGCCGTACTGCCGGGCAGCAAGAACACGCGAGCCGACCTTGCCTTCCTGCGGAACCAGGGCTGGGATATAGACCTCAGTGCCCATCTGCGCCGGGGCGGCCGCGTGCTGGGGCTTTGCGGCGGCTTCCAGATGCTGGGCCGGGTCGTGTCCGACCCAGACGGAATCGAGGGGCCACCGGGGTCGAGTGCAGGTCTCGGCTTGCTCGATATCGAAACTGTGCTGGAGGCCAAGAAACACACTGTCCCGATCCGGACCACCGACGGGCTCGCCGGCTACGAAATCCATATGGGTCGCAGCTTCGGGCCAGGCCTTGCGAGGCCCTTCCTGCATCTTGACGGACGCCCGGAAGGGGCTGTCTCGGAAGACGGGCTCGTATTTGGCACCTATTGCCATGGCCTATTCGCCAGTGACGGCTTTCGCGAGCGCTTTCTCGCGCAGATGGGGGCTGAGCGTTGCCGAGCCTGGGAAACGGAAATCGACGCGACACTCGACGGCTTGGCGGACCATCTGGAAACGCATCTGAACCTCGACCATCTACTCGCGCTCGCGGCGTGAAGCCGCCCGGCATGCTGTTGCTAGAGAAGCCCGAGTTCGGCGAGTTCGGCGGCGAGGTGCGGAGGGAGGGCGTCATCTTGCCCGTCCGAGCTGGGTAGAAGGTCAGAGGGTGCGTCCTCAGGGCTGAGATAGCGCCAGCCCTGGAAGGGGCGGTAGGCGCGCGGCGCAGTCCGGACCAGCGTGTCATCGAGCAGGATTGCGCAGCTCGGCCTGCCGCCTGACCCAGGCGCTGGTTCGAAGGCGAGGATGCGCTGCCGGGCCTGCACAAAGCCCTTTATGACCCAGTAGATCGACCCGCCTCCTGCCAGGATCTCATCCCCGCGCCGGGGCATCATGCGGGTGACGTGTCGCGCGATCGCACGACCTTCCACGGCCTGCCAGTGGGCCCGTCGGCTCTCCTGCCAGTCCGCCAGCCCTTCAACGCTCGCGGAGCCGACCGACAATTTGATGAGGTGCAGCGTGCTCTTGTCCACGTCCATGACCCCGCTATAGTCGCCCAAGTGGTACCAAAGCAAGGAGAGCAGGCCCCGTGTCGAACGAAAAGACGGTCACTTTCCCGGTCGAGGGCGCGCATGTGATGTTATTTGCTCGCTCGATCGGGGACTACAACCCCGCTTATCACGACCCGGGTGATGGCGAGGGCAACCCGATGAGCGCGCGCGCGGTCCCGCCGACCTTCCCGCAAGCAGTGGCGCAGTTTGACCCTGACTATCCACTGCGCATCAAGGACGGCGAGGCATGGTTCGGCTCGGGCGCCGGGCCGTCCGGTATCAAAGACAAACCAGCGACCTCGGGCGGGCTGCATGCCGAGCAGCATTTCGAATATATCCGCCCGATCCGGCCGGGCGAAGTGCTGACTGCCCGCTACAGCCAGGGCGATACCTGGGAGAAGGAAAGCCGCCGTGCGGGCAAGCTCACCTTCACTGAACGCCTCGTCGACTATTACGATCGCGATGGCAATCATGTTTGCCGGGCGCGCGGCATCGGCGTAAGGACCGAACGGCCGGTCGACCAAGGATAAGGAGGAACGCCGCTGATGAAAGCCAGCGAAATTTCTGTCGGGCAGACCTTTGAGAAGGTTGTGGTCGAGGATCTCAAACGCACCCAACTCGTCATGTATTCGGGCGCCAGCGGCGATTACAACCCGCTGCATACCGATGACCTCTACTGTAAAGAGGCCGCCGGCTATCCGGGCGTGTTCGCCCACGGCATGCTGACCATGGGTATGACCGGCACGCTCGTCACCGATCTGTTCGGGCCTGAGAATGTGCGCAAATACGGCGTGCGCTTCACCAACCAGGTCTGGCCGGGCGACACGCTGACGGCGACTGCGACCGTCCAGGAAATTCGCCAGGATGACGGCCAGGTGGTGGCAGAGATCGGCCTTGAGACAAAGAACCAGGATGGCAAGACCGTCGTGTTGGGCTCGGCGACAGGCTTGCTGGAAGACTGAACGACGACCTGATCCTGGGGAGCCGAGGCCATGACGGCATGGGATGTCGCAGTGGTCGGCTGCGGCAATGCCGCTCTGTGTGCAGCGATTTCAGCGCGCGAGCAGGGTGCGCGCACCATCGTGCTGGAAAAGGCGCCGGAGGAGGAGCGGGGTGGTAATTCCTTCTTCACCGCCGGCGGCTTCCGCTTCGTCCATGACGGGCTAGAGGATGTCTGCCGCGATGTGCTGACTGACCTCTCGGAGGCGGAGAAGGCCCGCATCCATCTCCCTGCCCATGATCGGCAGTTCTTCTACGACACGCTGATGAAGGTGACTCACCACCAGGCCGAAGAGGACCTCGCCTGGACGCTGATCGACGAGTCGCGCCCGACCATGGCATGGCTGCGCGGGAACGGTGTGCGCTTCGTGCCGATGTTCGGGCGCCAGTCCTACGAGGTGGACGGCAAGCAGGTCTTCTATGGTGGTGTGAATATTGAGGCTGTGGGTGGCGGCGCAGGGCTTGTCGATTTCCTGCTACGCCGGGCCCAGGCAGTCGGCGTCGAGATCCGCTACGAGACGGGGGCCACTGGTCTTATCCAAGACGAGGCCGGTCGCATTACCGGCCTGCGACTGCGCACGCCCGCTGGCTACGAATTGTTGGAGGCTGGCGCCGTGGTGCTGGCCTGCGGCGGCTTCGAGGCCAATCCGGAGATGCGGGCGCGCTATCTCGGGCATGGATGGGACCTCTGCCGCGTGCGCGGCACCCGCCACAATACTGGCGACGGCATTCGCATGGCGCTGGAGGCGGGCGCTAGGCCGCATGGAAACTGGTCCGGCTGCCATTCCGTCGGCTGGGACATTTCCGCCCCGCCCTATGGAGACCGCACCGTCGGCGATAATTTCCAGAAGCATAGCTACCCGCTCGGTATCATGGTGAATCGCAATGGCGAGCGCTTCGTCGATGAGGGCGAAGACTACCGCAATCTGACCTATGTGCGCTTCGGCCGCGCTATCATGGAGCAGCCGCATCGCTGGTGCGCACAGATCTTCGATGCGAAGACTGTCCACATGCTGCGCGACGAATACCGCATCCGTGAGGTCACCAAGGTTGAAGCGGACAGCATTGAGGCACTTGCGGCCGGACTGGAGATCGATCCAGTGATGCTGGTGAAAACGGTCCGCGATTTCAACGCCGCCTGCCGGACCTCCAACGCTTACAACCCTGCCGTGCTGGATGGGGTCTCAACCGAGGGGCTGAACCCCGACAAGACCAATTGGGCACTGCCTCTCGATAGTCCACCCTATGTGGCGTTCGTTACCACCACGGGCATCACCTTCACTTTCGGCGGCCTCCAGATCGACGAACGGAACCGCGTGCAGGACCTTTCCGGGCGTCCCATGGACGGGCTCTATGCCGCTGGCGAACTGGTCGGCGGCTTGTTCTTCGAGAACTACCCGGGCGGCTCTGGCCTCATGTCTGGCAGTGTCTTTGGTCGCCGTGCCGGCTGCTTCGCCGCGGAATACGCCTGCGGGTAGGCGGGTCTGCTACGGCAGGGCGGCGACTGGGGCTATTGGTCGGAGAATCTGTCAATAACCCCCAAACATCCTGTATCACTCACCTCCAGGCACCAAATCACATGCTGGGGAGTCTGAACCCCCAACCAAACCGTCACCTATCTTCCAAAAGCGATTCCCCTGGGCGTCAACTCGACGGTATAAGGGTCCCATTATTTCGACAGGGTCATGCGTTAGGCTGCTGTGGTGATCGGCAGGGAGTCGAGCCCGCGGAGCACGATGCTGGGACGGAAGCGGGGCGGGGGGCCGGCGAGGCGGATTAGGGAGAACCGTTCCAGCAGGACCTCAATGGCGATGCGCGCCTCTAGTCGCGCCAGCGCCGCGCCAATGCAGGCATGAATGCCGCGCCCGAAGGATATATGGCTGTTTCCTTCGCGCCCCACATCAAGGCAGTCTGGGTCCTCGAATTGACCGGGATCTCGGTTCGCGGCGCCGATCAACAGCACCATGTCTTCGCCTTTCTTCACTGGGAAGCCGTTGACCTCACAATCCTCGACGATGCGGCGAAGATCGAGCTGCACGGGTGAGTCGTAGCGGAGAAGCTCCTCGACCGCTGACGGGATGAGCGAGGGGTCATCCCGCAGCCGCTGTAACTGCTCTGGATGGCGGAGCAGCGCGAGCATGCCGTTGCCGATCAGATTGACGGTGGTCTCATTGCCGGCGACCAGAAGTAGCCGCAGCATGGTGAGCATTTCCTGCTCGTCCAGCCGGTCGCCCTCTTCCTCCGCCTGCACAAGGCCGCTTAGTATGTCGTCCCTCGGCGCGGCCCGGCGTTCCTGGATGATCGGCGTGAAATAGGCGTCTAGGGCGTGCGAAGCGTGAACGGCGTCCGCGCGTTCCTCTGCGGTGATTGTCGGCTCTAGCACGCGCGCACGCTTGTCCGACCAGCCTCGGAAGCGGATTCGATCTTCTGGCGGCACGCCCAGCATTTCCGCGATCACGATCACTGGCAGCGGCCGCGCGACCGCATCCATGAGGTCAAAGCTGGAGAGGTCCTCCACATTGTCCAGCAACTCGTGCATCAGGTTGCGGACATGCGGCTCCAGCGCGCTCACCGCTCGTGGCGTGAACGCCTTGCTCACCAGAGCGCGCAGTCGGCGATGATCCGGTGGGTCGAGCGACAGCATGGAAGGCACCGGGCCGGGGTCCGGAATGACCGTCCGCCGGCCTGGCGTCTTTGCCCTCCTGCCGTCGCTGGAGAAGTGCTGCCAGTCGCGAAGAATGGCATCCACGTCCGGGTAGCGTCCGAAGACCCAGGCGTTCATCAGCCGACTGCGATGCGCCTGACCTCTCTCGCGCAGCGCCGCATAAGCGGGATAGGGGTCCTGCGTGTTCCGGCGCTGCACCGGGTTGTAGGCGTGGCCAGACTCCAGACGCTCGCGCATGAGCATGACCTGCATGACGGCCTTGCGCAGCGCTTGCTTCAGGGATAGCGCCATGACTATTTCCCCGCCGCACTGTTGTCTCGTTGTTCCTACCCTTGCCGGACAGCGATTTCAATGCTCCTCAGGAGTCTGGCGCAGCATGGCGCGGGCGATCTGCTGCTGCTGGATCTGCGAGGTGCCCTCAAAAATACGAAAGACGCGCGTGTCGCGGTAGAGACGTGCAACGGCATTTTCCGCCATATAGCCTTGACCACCGAGAATCTGCACCGCCCTGTCGGCGACACGGCTCACCATCTCGGAGGCGAAATACTTGGCGCAGGCAATATCCGCGAAGGGCAGCGGGTGTTGTTCAAACCGCCGAGCGCAATCCAGCACCATGGTTTCGGCGGCATAGGTCTCCGCGCGCATGTCGGCGAGCATCGCTTGGACGAGCTGGTGCTCGCCGATCGCCCGGCCGAACTGACGGCGCCGGCGGGCATGGTGTACCGCTTCGCCGATCAGCCGCTTCGCTTGGCCGACACAGGTGGCGGCGACATGGGTGCGCGCATGATTGATGCCGCGCAGCGCCGCCTTGAGGCCGAGGCCTTCCTCGCCGCCGACTAGCGCTTCAGCCGGGACGTGGCAGTCTTCCAGATAGACTTCCGAGACTCGGGACCCGCGCTGGCCGAGCATGTCGAAGGGAGTGCTCGTGCGGAGGCCCGGGGCGCCGGCATCAACGGCGAACGCCGAGACGCCGCCTGCGCCGGGTCCGCCCGTCCGGGCCATGACGAGGAACATGTCGGCGTCGGGCGCATTGGTGATGTAGCGTTTCGTGCCGTTCAGTACATAACCCGCGCCATCGCGCACGGCTGTTGTCTCAAGGCTTGCGGCATCCGACCCGTAGTCAGGCTCGGTCAGCGAGAAGGCACCCGTGCAGCGCCCCTCGGCCATTGCAGGCAGATATTTGCGCTTCTGGGTTTCGGTGCCGAAATCGAGGATCGCCTGGCTGCAGAGCCCGATGGTGGTGGAGAAGCGGGCGCGAAACACGGCCGAAGCCCGGGTGAAGGCGATGGTAAGGAGAACCTGCTGCTCCTGGTTGAGGCCGAGGCCTCCATAGGTCTCTGGGATCGAAATGGCGAAGAGCCGCAGTTCCGCGATTCGGTGCACAAGGTCGTTGGGCACATAGCCGAGCCGCTCTACCCGTTCCTCGTTCGGAATCAGCTCCTCGCGCGTAAACGCTTCCACCTCGGCCAGATATGCCTTGAACTCCATGTTGCCGCCCATGACGCCCTTCCCCCATACGCCCTCATGGCGGTGCGATGTGTCGTCGTCATTATGCACGCAGCGCATACTACACAGCCATCCGAGCATAACATTGGTGTTTGCCGTCTGGGCGTTCGCGCCTGTGCTGCGTACATCCTACGCCATCCTATCACCGCTCTCCCGGAGTCAAGCGTCTTCAGAACGTTGATATGATCTGAGAGGGAGTTCCGCCTACAGATATTTGAGGCTCTGCCGGCTGTTGCACGGGCGTGCGGCGGTACCGGGCTGGCGGAATGCGGGGCTTCCTGCGATTGTCCAGAATTGCCGTGACGCTCCACCGGCCGAGGAGGCACTGCCATGCCTGATATTGTCGGCTTCCGCGCCAAGATCGCGGTGATTGTTCCGTCCACTAACACGATGGTAGAGACCGACTTCAACCGCGTGTTCGGCATTCCGGGTGTTACCTTCCATGCCGCGCGAATGTATTTCGAGGATCCGACACTCGACTCAAATGACGCCTTCATGCGGCTTCTTGACCGGGTGGACCGGGCCTTCGAGACAGCAGTCCGCGATGTGCTGACTTGCGAGCCGAACTATCTAGTCATGGGCATGTCGGCGCCGACCTTCTGGGGTGGCCGGGCAGGCAATGCAGCGTTCCTGCAGCGGGCGCGCCGCCTTTGCGGGATCGGCGTTACCACCGGCGCGGAAGCATGCAGCAAGGCCCTGGAAGCGCTTGGCGCGCGTCGGATTGCGGTGCTTACCCCCTATCAGCCGATCATGCGCGCACAGATCGTTCGTTATTTCGAGGAATCCGGTTTCACGGTGGTTCGATCGATCGATCTGCAATGCCCGAGCGCAACGGCTATTGCGGCGGTGACGCCAGACGAGTTGCGCGGCGTTCTGCGCGAGATCGACAGCCCCGATGTCGATGCCATCCTGCAGGCGGGCACCAATCTGTCTATGGTGCGGCTCGCAGCGGAGGCCGAGGGTTGGCTCGGCAAGCCAGTCGTTGCTATCAACGCTGCGCTCGCCTGGCATGCTTACCGGGCCAATGGATTCGACGACCGCTTATATGATTGTGGCCGGTTGCTGAGCAACTATTGATGTCGACTGGCTGCCTGCGCAATGAGATCGCGCTCGAGTGGAAGAACGTCGATCTGGATGGCGATGAGTTTGTAGCACAGCGATCAGGTGAGTTCGGCACGCCACTAATTTTGCAAGAGGCTTGATGTCAGAATGCCGAAATAGAGCGGCAGCGCTCCAGGGACGATTCTAGAGCTTGTTCGACGCAACCACGGTTGGTGGGAGGACCGCCATCGGGATGTACTCCCGGTGCTCAGAGGACACTTCGAGTATCGCCAGATAGTCCGTGTCGGGCTGGTGATCCTGCGTGAAGAGCGTCGGATAAAGCCGAATTTGTCGATATTGGCGGGCAGGTTTGCGAGCGGGAAGGTGACGTTCTCGCGCTCGTCGAGAGTGTGAAGCTCGAAGGTCTGGAAGTCGCTCCCCAGGATGTAGCGCGGGCGCTCGCGTTCCGGCAGCGCGTCGAAATACTCTCTGGCCTGTTCGTATGCTTTGCCGAGATCGCACCCCGCGCTCTTCTGTTCGACGAACAGCACCCCCGGCCAGAACAGGTCGATGAAGCCCGAGTGGTTGTCGAGTTTGGCGACGTGTTGCTCGTAGCGGGCGGACCTCACGCCGGCGTTTTCCGAAGACCTCGAAGAAGTCGTTGTAGAAGGTCTGCGTCTCGCCCTTCTCGTACGCCGCGTCCTTCCAGTTCTCAGCAAAGGCGGCCGCGCGGGCGCGAACCTCGTTCCAGGATAGATGACGGCCTACTACGCTTCCTGATCGAAATAGTCTTCATCGATCCGCTTGATCTCGTGACGGACCCATGTTC
>JAPORR010000227.1 GCA_026710105.1 Alphaproteobacteria bacterium | reverse complement strand
AACACAAAATCTCAATAAATCAACCGCTTACAATCGCCATATCAGACTTGCACCCCAACGGGTTGCCGGACATTGCCCTTGCGTCGGAGATCGGCGCGGCATTGCGCAAGGCTGGTTTCGAACTTCTGGAAGCCCGTGACCTCGCCTCCGAATCTGATCCAGAAATGCCACGGTACCGCCCTTTGCAGGGCCGCGATCTAAGCCTTTCGAGCCTTCTGCGCACACCGTTCGGCCGCGCCGTTACTAATCTGACGCTGCGGGTTGGGGAGAAGCTGCGGTTGTTTCCGGTGGGTACCACCGCGGTCAGCTCGTTCTTGAATGCTGGGGCGGACGCGCTGGTCGAAGGTGGTAAGTCCGGCGTCTTTACGCCGGTATTTTTCTTTCTGGCGCGCAAGCCTGGTCCTGCAGAAGACTGAAGAAAGTACATCTTTCAACCCCGAGTTACGTATTCCGATAGCTCCCGCTGCATATCAGGTGCCTGTAAAACTGTCCCACCCGCCGGGGCTTGGCATGGCGAAGGCCATGGAAATCTAGAATCACAAAAGCGACTCCTTCCAGGGCCATCTCCTCGATTCAAGATCATGTGGATAGCTAGAAATATATCGTAAAAGAATAATTTCATACACTAAATATTTAGAAAACAAGATAATTCAGGGCATAACATCATATCCTGCAAGTAGTACTGTCTTCCCGGATAGCGCTGTGAAGCCATGACATTGGTGGGATGCCCGGGCTACAATCTGGGCACGATGATCGATATCTCCTCTGCCACCATTCCCGAACTGGGCCAAGCGTTGCGGGCCGGGCGGGTGACATCACGTAGTCTGCTTGAGCAGGTGTACGCCAATCATAATGAGACACTTGGCGCCTACAAGCTCTGGATGCCGGACTATGCGGCCCGTGCAGCGGCACTCGCCGATACCGCCTTCGCCGAAGGCTTGGATTTTGGTCCGCTGCAAGGCTTGCCGGTGTCCGTCAAGGATCTGTTCGGCCTTGCCGGCACGCCAACCCATGCTGGTGCGCCGAAGCCGCTGCCGGCGCATTGGGAGATCGAAGGCCCGGTCGTCGCGGCAGTGAGGAACGGGCTCGCTGTGATGACTGGCAAGACGCACACGGTTGAATTCGCTTTTGGCGGCATCGGGTCTAACCCTCATTGGGGTACGCCACGCAACCCTTGGGGAGGGAAATCGCATCGCGTGCCGGGCGGCTCCAGCGCGGGCGCCGGCGTGTCGCTGCTGGAAGGCACGGCGGTTGTAGCGCTCGGCTCCGATACAGCTGGTTCTGTCCGTGTGCCCGCGAGCTTCACTGGCACGGTCGGTGTCAAAACCAGCTATGGGCGCTGGTCACGGGAGGGTATCGTGCCTCTCAGCCCATCACTTGATACGGCTGGGGTGCTAGCCCGCTCGGTCGAAGATGCCGCATTCACCTTCGCTGCCATTGACCCAGTCTGCCGAATACCGCCCGCACCGGCGGACTTGGCCGGTCTGAGGCTTGGCATGGTCGAGAGCTTCTTTGAGAATTGCGGGCCAGGCGTAACGGAGACCGTACGGACCGCACTTACCGAACTTGAGGACCAAGGCGTAGAGCTGCAGTCTTTCGACTTCCCGGAAGTTGCCATCGCCAACGAAATCTTCGCGAAGGGCGGGCTAGCGGCACCGGAATTCGTCGCCTTCATTGAGCACGAATTACCCGAATTCAAGGCAACGCTGGATCCCAATGTCCGCAGCCGCTTTGAGAGTTTCGGTACCGCCACAGCTACAGACTATCTTGGCCGGAAGAGGCGTCTCGCCCATGCTGCAGCTGCGGCGAATGCGCGGCTTGCGAATATCGACGCCGTCGTCGGGCCAACAACGCCGATTACCGCACCGCTCCTGCAGCATGCGTCCGAAGGGGACGGGTACCGGACACACAACATGGCTGCGCTCCGCAACACCATGCCAGGCAATATGCTCGATCTTTGTGGACTTTCGATTCCTGCCGGCCTGGACGGCAACGGCATGCCGGTTGGTCTGCAACTCCTAGTCGGGCGCGGCAAGGACGAATGGTTGATCTCCATCGGCCTCGCTGTCGAAGCAGTGATTGGCCCCGCCTCCCGCCGCCTGGGGACCCCTCCGGGTAAGTGAATCGAGCGCCCCCACGAAAGGAAGCGCACGCGATGGTCTATGAACCCTTCAACCTCGCCGGCAAGGTAGCGCTGATTACCGGCGGTAACAGTGGCATTGGCCTCGGCTTTGCGGAGGCCATCGCGCAGGCCGGCGGCAATATCTGTATTTGGGGTACAAATGAGGAGAAAAATGCTGCTGCGCTCCAGACGCTCCGGCAATATGACGTGAAGTCAGCAGCAATGCGCTGTGATGTGTCTGACGAGGAGGAAGTCGCCGAACGTTTCGCTGAGACGATAGCCGAATTTGGCAGGGTCACGGCCTGTTTCGCCAATGCCGGGATATCATCGGACCGCCGGGCGCTCAAGGGCGGTTTCTCGACCATGATGACGACAGAATGGCGCCGGGTTCTGAACGTCAATCTCGACGGCGCGTTCTTCACGCTTCGCGCCGCCGCGGCCCATATGATTGAGCAGGGCATTACTGGCTCACTCGTGGCGACATCAAGCCTTGCCGCCATCATGGGGCAGGCGCGCGGCGAGCATTACGGTGCCGGCAAGGGCGCGCTGATCGCTATGATGCGCGCGCTTGCGGTCGAATACGGGCGAAGTGGCATTCGTGCCAATAGCATCCTACCCGGATGGATCGAAACGCCGATGACGACACCTGCCTTCAACTGGGACCGTTTCCGCGACGCCGTGTTGCCGCGCGTGCCAGCTGGGCGCTGGGGCAAGAAGGAGGATTTTGGCGGCATCGCGGTCTATCTCGTCTCTGATGCCAGCCGTTACCACTCGGGCGACACCTTCGTCATCGACGGCGCCTATTCGCTGTTTTAGAGGATAAGGACATGCCGGAAGGATTGATCGAAGCCAGCATCGACGAGCGCGGGGTCGCGCGGATCGCCATTGACAATGAACGTCACCTCAACTGTCTGAACAGCGCGACGGCCGAGGCGTTCACCAATGCCGTGAATGGCTTTTCTGGGCAGGACGATCTCAGAGTGGTCGTAGTGACGGGGAACGGTCCCAAGGCCTTTATGGGTGGTGCGGACCTACGAGAGCTCGCCGGCCTTGATGTTGTGTCCGGCCGCGCCTTCATCAGCCGCATCCATGGCATGTCAATGGCACTTCGGGACTGTCCGGTGCCGGTGATCGCGCGGATCAACGGCTATTGCCTCGGCGCTGGGCTTGAGGTTGCGGCAGCCTGTGACATGAGGATCGCTTCCGACAAGGCGGTGCTGGGCATGCCCGAGGTCAAGGTTGGCCTGCCTTCCGTGGTGGAGGCCGCGCTCTTCCCGCAATTGATCGGATGGGGCAAGGCCAAGCTGCTTTGCTACACGGGAAAATCTATCGACGCAGAGGAAGCGCTGTCCTGGGGTTTGGTCGAGAAGATCGTGCCGGTGGACGAACTCGACGATGCCGTGGAATGCTGGGTCGGGCATATCCTGGAAGGCGGTCCGCAGGCCATTCGGCTCCAGAAGGAGTTGATCCGCGAATGGGAGGTGATGCCGGTGGGGGACGCGATCCAGGCCGGAATCCGAAGCTTTGCGCGTGCTATGGCAACCGAAGAGCCGAAACGCATGATCGCCAAAACGTTGGAGCGCCTAGCGAGGCGCAAGGGTTAGTATACCACCTCGACCTCGCGGACGATCCAGCCGCCTCCAAGCACACGTAAATTATCGTAAAAAACAGCCGCTTGCCCGGCGGCAACGCCATATTCCGGCTCATCCAAGAGAATTTCGACGCCGTTGTGGCATGGATGAAGGACTGCTGGTCGGGGAACGGCACTCGATCGGATACAGACCTCGACTCTCTGCCTTTCAGCCGGAGCCTCACCGTCACCGAGCCAATTGACGTCTCGGACCCGGAAGCGGCGGCGCCCGAGCGCCTCGCGGGGCCCGACGACGACCCGATGGCGTTTTGGGTCGAGCGCTAGCACATAAAGTCGTTCACCGTTGGCTACATTACCGAGGTCGAGACCACGCCTTTGGCCAATAGTGAAATTGACGATACCCTCGTGACGTCCAAGTGTGCGGCCGTCCGTATCTACAATCTCGCCTGGTTCCAGGGCGCCGGGGCGCAGCCGCGCGACGATGTCGGTATAGCTGCCATCGGGCACAAAGCAGATGTCCTGGCTGTCGGGCTTCTCTGCCACGGGCAAAGCAAGCCTGGCAGCTTCCCGTCGCACTCGGTCCTTGCCCATGCCGCCAAGCGGAAAGCGCAGGAAATCCAGTTGCTCGCGCGTAGTTGCGAACAGGAAGTAGCTTTGATCCTTGCCGCTATCAGCAGCCCGCCGGAGCTCCGGGCCTGGCAGGCGCCGCGCATAGTGGCCGGTGGCGAGTGCATCGGCTTGCAGGTCACGTGCCGTCGTCAGCAGGTCGTGGAATTTTACTGTCCGGTTGCACTGCACGCAGGGTAGGGGCGTCTCTCCGGACAGGTAGCTGTTGGCAAAATCCTCCATGACCGCGGTCCGGAAGCGGCTTTCATAGTTGAGCACATAATGCGGAATGCCGAGCCGATCTGCGACAGCACGGGCGTCGTGGATGTCCTGGCCGGCGCAACAGGCACCATTGCGGCTCATTGCCGCGCCGTAGTCGTAAAGCTGCAGGGTTATGCCGACGACCTCATAGCCTGCTTCCGCAAGCAATGCTGCTACAACGGAGCTGTCCACGCCACCGGACATGGCGACAACCACGCGAGAGGATAAGGGAAGATCAAGCACGAGGAAGCAGACCTTGGGAGGAGGTCCAGAAACTGCTCCAGGCCTGCCTATGGGTCAACCACTGCAACCACCTTAGGCTACGACGCCAGAGGCTCTGAGTGCTTTGATATCCTCCGGTGTGCGGCCGAGTTCGGCTAGAATTTCGTCCGTGTGCTGGCCGATTCGCGGCGCAGGACAGGGCGCGGTCTTCTCTGAGCCTTCGAGCCAGACTGGCGAACCGACGGTATGGGTGGAGAGGCCAGATGGGTCGTCATGCGGAATGATGATGTCCGCAGCCTGCATTTGCGGATCGCCAGAAATGTCCTCTGTCCTGCCGATTACGCCGAAAGCCAGGCCTTCCTCTTCCAGACGTTGCTGCCAGAAGGGCCAAGCCTGGCGGAGAAACACCTCGTCCAGAACAGCGACCAGGTCTCGTGCATGACGATGCCGAGCTGGTTTCTCTGCGAATCGCGAGTCCGTTGCAAGGTCCGAACGATTGATCGCGCGTAGCAGGTTGGGCCACTGCTTTTCCTCATTGACCAGACTCAGGATGAACCAGCGCCCGTCTGCGCAGCGGTAATGGTTAGCGAGACCAGTTGCCCAGTTCTCGCGTTTTGGCCGGGTCGGAATATCAAGGCCGCAAAGAGCCGCCTGGGTGTAGAAGGCGTTACACCACACGCCGTTGGCCATGAGGTTGGTGTACGCCTTGCCACCCTTGCCTGTTATCTGGCGCCGGTAAAGCGCGGTCATGATCGCGGCGAACAGCGTCACGCCCGTTGGGTGGTCGCCCATGCCGGGGAGTGAGCGCGCTGGCGCGCCGTCAGGGTCAGGCTTCACTAGGTCCATCAGCCCTGTGCGTGCCCAAAACGCTGTCGAGTCGAAACCTGTCCTGTGGACCTCAGGCCCCGTTTCGCCATAAGCAGAGAGCGAGGCATAGATCAGTCGCTCGTTGAGAGGCGCGATGTCTTCGTAGCTAAGCCCCAACCGCTCCCGTACAAGCGGGGGATAATTAGTGATGAACACATCTGCCCCCGCCACCAGCTCCCGCAACACCGCTCGCCCGGCCTCCTGGCGCAAATCTAGCGCAAATCCACGCTTCGAGCGGTTGTCCATCATATAGGCATAATCCACATCGGAAGACGGAAAGCCCGGGAAGGTCGAAAGGCCGCGATAAGAATCGCCTGTCGGCGGCTCGATCTTAATGACGTCTGCACCAAAATCCGCGAGCATAGTCGCCGCTACAGGCGCAGCGATGAAGCTCGCCGCATCTATGACCTTCAAGCCCGCAAGAAGAGGTTCTGCCACGGCTGTTCCCTACGATTGTAATCAGTTCTTGAAATGAGGGAGGGGAGCGTACTGGCCATCTTCATAGTTGCCGAACATTTCATCGACCCGTGGATGCCGGCATGGCCGACCGGAATGGTCTTTTAGCAGATTCTGCTCCGAAACATAGGCGATATAGGTGGTTTCGGCGTTCTCCGCGAGCAGGTGATAGAAAGGCTGGTCGCGGCGTGGGCGTACATCTGCCGGGATCGACTCCCACCATTCCTCCGTGTTCGAGAAGGTTGGATCGACATCAAAGATCACACCCCGGAACGGGTAGCGGCGATGCCGAACCACTTGGCCGATTCCAAATTTGGCTTCCCGCATTTCCATGGGTATCTGTCTTCATCGGGCGAAAGGCTGACCGATACGGATATAACCGTACCTTGTGCTGCAAAGATACCGTGGTGGACGCATCCGGCAAGCGCTTGTCCGCTTCAACCTGGAGGTCGCTGTCCACCTGTCGGGATGAAGGCGATGACACAGGCGGCCACAACGGCAAGACAGGCAACAGCAAAAAACGGCCACTCATAGCTGCTGAATTCGTCATAGGCAAGACCGGCCAGTGGCGGGCCGAGTAGTGTGCCGATACCAACGCTCGAATAGAGCAGACCGATAATTGCACTGATGGAGCGCAATCCGAATAGATCCGCCGTCACCGACGGAGCTAGTGCGACGAAACCGCCATAGCAAAGACCGAACACGCCAGCGACGATCGCGAGTTGCCAGAACGGCACAACCAGCATCCATGCGCCCAACATGGCTCCCATGCCGGCGTAGAGCAACGCCAGGCAGAGCTTTCGCCCGATACGATCGGCTATCGGTGCCAGAAGGAAACGTCCTACCGTGCTTCCCACCCCTATAAGCGGAACAAGGGCATTCGCCTCGACCAGCGAGAAGCCTTGATCAAGGGCATGGGGGACCGCATGAACAAAGGGGATGAACATGCCAAAAGCAAGCACCAGCGTTGCCAGGTAAAGGATCCAGAAGATACGGCTAGACAATGCCTCGCCAACTGTAAAGCCAGATAACGCGGGACCGGCGGCCGGTCCGTTCGCAGGTACGGTTATGAAATGCGCAGCCCCGCCGCCGAGAATAAGGATGCCGACCGCCATTGCCAGATAGGCGAACCGCCAGTCTACAGCTTCAATCAGGATGATAGCGATGAGGGGGGCAGCCAGCGTGCCGAATCCGATGCCGGCAACCGCAAAGCCGGAGGCCATGCCCCTGTTGGTCGTGAACCATCGCTGTACCGCCCCCACCGCTGGCACATAAGCGAGTCCAACACCGAAGCCGACGCCAAGACCATATCCGACGCAGACTTCCCAGAGTGTCGTCGCATGAGCAGCCAAAAGCAGGCCGGCTCCGACGACAGCCATGCCTGCAATGCATAGTTCACGCGGCCCCATAATGTCGGCGATTCTTCCGGAGATGGCGCCAAATCCGAAGTAAAGAAACGCCGCAAGCGAAAAAACTAGGCTCGTCTCCGCGCGCGTCGCGCCGAATTCGTGCTCAAGCGAGGGGAAGAAGGTTGAAAAGGTGTAGGCTGCCCCGAATCCAACAAATAGGACGATGAAGGTCGCGCCGACGACGCCCCAGCCGTGTCTCACGCGGCGGTTGGTCCGATTCCAGCGATGGTAGTGCGGTGCATTACCCGACGATGTTTCGCCTTGTCCCAGGGGCAGCCACGGTGAAGGCAGCAGCGATTGTCCCACATGACGAGGTCACCTGGCTGCCAGTGGTGTGTATAAGTATATCGCTCCTGCACGATACGCTCGGTCAGCTCCCGCAGCAGGGTACGGCCCTCCTCAACATCGCGTCCCCGAATATGGCTGGCGTGGGCGCCGGCATAGATGTTGCAACGGCCATTCGCCGGATTCCGGCGAATCACGGCTTGGGGTACTGGCGGCGTTTCCCGGCGTTGCGCCTCGTCCACAAGGTCGTCGCGTATCAGTCCGCGCGAGTAGGCAAAATCGTGAATGGCGATAAGGCCATCCAACTCTTCCTTTAGCGAGTCTTCTAAATCGTCCCAAGCGGCACGTCCGGTGGCGAACTCGGTATTGCCACCCTCCGGCGGCACTTCGCGCCCAGACAGCAGCGAAGCTATCGCGGGCACGCGCTTAAACGAACTGTCTGTATGCCACATCTCGTTGCCCGAGTTATAGACATTGCGCCAGTCATCCGCCGAGAGAATCGTGTCGGTTTCCAGATCAACATTGGAGATTACGGCGATCTCTGACCCTGCGCCGAGATTAGAGCGCACCGTGCCTTCCAAGTGGCCGAATCGCCTCGAGAATGCAATCTGTTGCGCATTGTCGATATATTGGCCCCGGAACACGAGGACCGAATAATCGTTGAAAAGCTGGGTGATTTCGGCAAAGTCAGGATTGCTCACGCCCCCGGCGATGTCGACGTCCGAGACTTCGGCGCCGAGTGCCGGGGTCAGTTGCCTGAAGGTGATGGTCATGGCGTTTCTCCCAGTGGCCATTGAACCAGTCTGGAAAGCGCTTGAAAAGAAGTATGGACGCGAAACGCCTCGCAGCACTGGAAGCGTTGGAGTGCAAGGTGCTCTGGCTTTCTTCCTGGATGATCCACAACGCCAACCATCTGCGCAACAACCGCGACGGGTTGAAGGTCGGTGGGCATCAAGCGTCAAGCGCTTCGGCTGCCACGATCCTGACAGCACTTTATTTCGACACGCTGAAGATTTGCGACCGAGTGGCAGTGAAACCTCATGCAAGTCCCGTTTATCACGCCATCCAATATTTGCTGGGCAGGCAGTCGCGCGAGAAGCTCGAGCGTTTTCGTGCCTTCGGCGGCGCACAGAGTTACCCCTCGCGCACCAAGGACAGCGATGACGTAGACTTTTCCACCGGCTCGGTGGGTCTCGGCGTCGGCATCACCACCTTCGCTTCCATAATGCAAGACTATCTGCGGCTGAAAGGGCTCGGGGACAGCGGCCCACCTGGGCGCATGGTGGCTGTGATGGGCGACGCGGAGATCGACGAGGGCAATATCTTCGAGGCGATGCTCGAAGGCTGGAAACACGATGTCCGTAATCTCTGGTGGATCATCGATTACAACCGCCAGAGTCTGGATTCGGTTGTAACCGACCGCTTATTCCGGCGGTTCGATGGCATTTTTCGTGCGATGGGGTGGCAGGTCTGCACACTTAAATACGGCAAACGGCTCCAGGCAGCGTTCCGAAAACGGGACGGCAAGGCCCTTGAGCGCTGGATCGACGATTGCCCGAACTCACTCTATTCGGCGCTTGTTTACAAGGGGGGGGCGGCCTGGAGGGAAGCTCTGCAGGAGGATCTAGGCCAACTGCCCGGTATTCGGACATTGCTGAAGCAGCATGATGACGAGCAGCTACACGACTTGATGACCAATCTCGCCGGCCAAGACATGGCCGCTTTGCTCGAAGGATTCGCCTCAGTCGAGGATGACCGTCCAACCTGTTTCATCGCCTATACGATCAAGGGTTATGGCCTGCCCTTCGCAGGGCACAAGGACAATCATGCCGGCCTCATGAATTCAAGCCAAATGGAGGCGTTCCAGACATCAATCGGAATCCGCCCGGGCGAGGAATGGGATCCCGCAGCCGGGCTCGATGTTGCGCCCGAACGATTGCGCGCCGTGATCGAAGACTCGCCATTCTACCTGAGTCCACCGCGTCGGCGGAAAGCGGCCTTGGTCGCCCTTCCTGATCGTTTACCGCCTCCGGCAGGCACGCGCATGTCTACTCAGGAGGCTTTCGGACGAATTCTGGTCGACATTGCTCGGGAAGGCGGCTCATTGGCAGATCGTATCGTGACTGCCTCTCCCGACGTCACTGTGTCCACGGGGCTCAGTGGTTGGGTTAACCAGCGCGGCATATTCGCGCGCGATTTTATAGAGGACGTCTTTAAGGAAGAGAATGTCGTGTCGGCGCAGCGTTGGCGTCAGGGACCGACCGGCCAGCATGTCGAGCTCGGCATTGCGGAAAACAACCTATTCCTTTGTCTGGCCGCCCTTGGCCTTTCCGCCGAACTTGCTGGCGAACGTCTATTTCCGGTCGGAACACTCTACGACCCGTTTATTGCCCGCGGCTTGGACGCGCTCAATTACGCCGCATACCAGGATGCGCGTTTCATGGTGGTAGCGACGCCTTCGGGCGTCACACTTGCTCCGGAGGGCGGCGCGCACCAATCCAGCACCACCCCCGGCATCGGCCTCGCCCAGCCGGGTTTGACTGCCTTCGAACCTGCTTATGCGGATGAGCTTGCTGCCATTATGCATTGGGGCTTCGGACATATGCAGGCGGAGGATGGCGGAGCAGTTTACCTGCGCCTTTCGACGCGCCCGCTTGAGCAGCCGAAGCGGGATCTGGACATTCCGGCTGCGATCGCCGGAGGCTATTGGCTGGAGCCGCCGACCGAAGGGACAGACCTTGCCATTGTCGCCATGGGTGCGGTGCTGCCGGAGGCTCTTACGGCGCTTGCTGCAGTGCGCGAGGACATTCCAGACGCTGGTCTGCTGGCAGTCACCTCAGCTGACCGCCTTTATTGCGACTGGTTGGCGCATGGCGATAAAAGCCGGGCGGCGCGATTGCTGGCCTCAGTCTCGCGCCGGGGCGGGTTGGTGACCGTTCTGGACGGCCACCCGAGTGTGCTTGGATGGCTCGGATCCATTGCCGGACATCGTGTCCAAACCCTTGGAACAACGAGCTTCGGACAGTCAGGTGACATTCCCGACCTATACCAAGCTCACGGGCTGGATGCGGATGCCATTCTCCACGCTTCAGCCCGCCTCTTGCTGCACTCTTGAGCCAGGCGGCGTTTCGATATAAGTGTTCGCCCTTACCGGCGGGCGTGGCGGAATTGGTAGACGCACCGGATTTAGGTTCCGGCGGCTTGCGGCCGTGGGGGTTCGAATCCCTCCGCCCGCACCAGGGATCGCTCGCCCGGAGACCGTAACCAGTTGAAGCCCTTCAAATGCAGATTACCGAGACACTCGCCGACGGGTTGAAACATGATTTTCGCGTTGTCGTGCCTGCCGACGACCTGCGTGCGGAAATCGATAGCAAACTTGTCGAATATGGTGCGAGTATGCGCCTCCCGGGGTTTCGTCCAGGCAAGGCGCCGTTAAAAATCCTGCGACAGCGCTTCGGCAGGGCGGTCGAAGGGGAGATTCTCGAAGCAACTATCAACCGGGGCACACAGCAGGCTGTGGAGGGAAAAGGCCTGAGACCGGCGGTCACGCCGCAGATAGACATGATCTCCGATCTTGCGAATGGGCTGCCGGCCGGAGCGGACCTCGAATATACGGTCAGTATCGAAGCGCTGCCGGATATTGAGCCCATCGACTTTGCATCCCTAGAGCTTGAGCGCCTCGAAGTAGAACCCGCCGATGAGACCGTGGAAGAACAAATTGGCCTCATCGCCAAGAATGCTGCTGATTTGGTGCTGGTGGAGGATGACCGCGGCGCGGCAGAAGGTGATACGCTGACAATTGATTTCGAGGGCAGGATCGACGGTGAGGCGTTTGCGGGCAGCGCAGCAGAAGACTACGAGATCGAACTGGGTAGTGGCGAGTTCATCCCCGGTTTCGAACACCAACTCATCGGTGCACGCCCCGGCGAGACCCGCGATGTCGAGGTCAGCTTCCCCGAAGACTACAATGCAGCGCATCTAGGTGGCAAAACCGCAGTGTTTTCGGTTGAGATCAAGGAAATCCGTGAGCGTCAGCCCGTTGATCTAGATGACGAGATGGCTAAACGGGTCGGTTTTGATGGTCTTGCCGAGCTGCGCCAAAGTGTCATCGACCGCATCAAGGGAGATTATGCTCGGGTATCCAGAATGATCGTCAAAAGACAGTTGTTCGATCGGCTGGAGGAACGACACGACTTTCCATTGCCGAACAGCATGGTCGACCGAGAGTTCGATTCGATCTGGCGTGAGGTCGAAACGAGACTGCAGGGACCGAGCCAGGAAGAGGTTCGCGAAGGCAAGACTGACGATGAACTGAGGGAAGAATACAGGAAGCTCGCAGAGCGTCGAATCCGTCTTGGCCTCCTGCTTGCCGAAGTCGGCCGGCAGAATAATATTGAAGTCGGACAGGAGGATCTGCAGCGCGCCCTGGCTGGTCAGATGATGCGGTTCCCCGGTCAAGGACGAGTTGTGATGGACTTTTATCAAAAGAACCCCTCGGCACTGTCTCAGCTCGAAGGGCCGATCCTGGAAAACAAGGTAGTCGATTTCATTCTCGAACTCGCCCGAGTCAGAGCCCGCGAGGTGAGCGCCGAAGAGTTGACTGCGGCGTCTGAAGGTGTTTCCGAAGAGGAGTAGATAGCAGCCATGCGCACTCCGAATGAAGTCTACATGAATACCCTCGTGCCTATGGTGGTAGAGAGCACCAATCGTGGCGAGCGTGCCTATGACATCTATTCCCGTCTGCTAAAGGAGAGAATTGTGTTCCTGACGGGGCCGGTGTTTGACCAGGTCGGGGCGCTGATCGCGGCACAATTGCTGTTTCTTGAGGCGGAAAACCCCAGCAAGGACATTTCTTTCTACATCAACTCGCCGGGCGGGGCGGTAACGGCTGGCCTCGCGATCTACGACACCATGCAGTATATCCGCTGCGACGTTTCGACCGTGTGCATTGGTCAGGCTGCTTCCATGGGGTCGCTGCTGTTGTCTGCTGGCGCGGCCGGCAAGCGCTATGCGTTACCCAACGCCCGGGTGATGGTGCATCAGCCTTCGGGGGGGTTCCAGGGCCAGGCCAGCGACATAGAAATTCACGCACGCGAAATCCTTGCGCTGCGTGGGCGGCTGAACGAAATTTATGTGAAACATTGCAGCCAAACGCTTGAAAAAGTGGAGGAAGCGCTTGATCGTGACCGTTTCATGAGCCCGGAGGAGGCTCAGGAATTCGGCATTGTGGACGAGGTAGTCGAGCATCGCATTCCGAGCGAACCGGAAGTCGTTTGAATGGGTTGTAGGCGAGCGCGGCAACATATGATGACAGAGAGGGCATGGAAGGCGTTGGCCCGGTGAGCAAATCGCGCTAACATGCTGACGTAGCTTTCGGGCTGCAACATTCGGGGAATGTTGGGATCGAAGATGAGCAAATCGAGCGGCGATTCTAAGAACACGCTCTACTGTTCCTTCTGCGGGAAAAGTCAACATGAGGTCCGTAAGCTGATAGCAGGGCCTACCGTGTTCATTTGTGACGAGTGCGTTGAACTCTGCATGGACATAATTCGCGAGGAGAACCGAAGCTCCCTCGTGAAATCCAGGGATGGCGTTCCGACGCCGACGCGCATCTGCAAGGTCCTCGACGACTATGTCATTGATCAGGACCGTGCCAAGCGTGTCCTCTCTGTCGCTGTACACAACCATTACAAGCGTCTCGGCAGCAATGCCAAGGCGGGTGATGTCGAGATCGCCAAATCGAATATCTTGCTGATCGGTCCGACCGGGTGTGGCAAGACATTGCTGGCTCAGACGCTCGCGCGCATTCTTGATGTGCCGTTCACCATGGCCGATGCCACGACGCTTACTGAAGCCGGTTATGTCGGCGAGGATGTGGAGAACATCATACTGCGCCTGCTGCAGGCGGCAGATTACAATGTGGAACGCGCCCAGCGCGGGATCGTCTATATTGACGAGGTGGACAAGATTTCCCGCAAATCCGATAACCCCTCAATCACGCGCGACGTTTCGGGCGAGGGTGTGCAGCAAGCGCTACTCAAGATCATGGAGGGCACTGTTGCCTCGGTACCTCCGCAGGGTGGTCGTAAGCATCCTCAACAGGAGTTTCTCCAAGTCGACACGACAAATATCCTTTTCATCTGCGGCGGTGCCTTTGCGGGACTGGAAAAGATCATATCGCAGCGGGGCAGGGGGTCTTCGATAGGATTCGGCGCCGATGTGAGCACGCCAGAGGATCGGCAGACGGGCGAGGTCCTGAAGGGGATCGAGCCGGAGGACCTGTTGCGCTTCGGTCTCATTCCGGAATTTGTCGGTCGGCTACCGGTGATCGCCACTCTTGAGGATCTTGAGGAAAGCGCGCTGATCGAAATTCTTACCCGGCCCAAGAATGCCCTCGTCAAGCAATATCAGCGCCTGTTCGACATGGAGGAGGTACGGCTAACATTCGCCGAGGACGCGTTGAAAGGTATCGCCGCCAAAGCGATTTCACGCAAGACGGGTGCACGTGGCCTTAGAGCGATCATGGAGAGCATTCTTCTTGACAGCATGTTCGAACTGCCGGGCATGGAAGGCGTGGAGGAGATCGTTATCAGCCGGGAGGTGGTGGAAGGGCGCGCACAGCCCTTGCATATCTATGTGGAACGCGGCAACGAGACCAAGGCAGGTGCTTGAACGTGCGGCGGCCCTTGCCCAGATAGACAACATGTAGGGTAGTCCCCAATGACGTCATCAAGGCAATCCTGGCAATGGCAAAGACTCCTGAGGGTAAATTATGAGTAATTCCAGCGGCAATATATATCCGGTTCTCCCCTTACGGGATATTGTGGTCTTCCCACACATGATCGTACCGCTCTTCGTTGGGCGTGAGAAGTCCGTGCTGGCTCTTGAGGAGACAATGAAGAGTGACAAGCATATCCTGCTGGTCACACAGAAAGACGCGACTACTGACGAACCGGTCCCAGATGATATTTACCAGATCGGCACTATAGGCTCTGTCCTCCAGCTTCTGAAATTGCCGGATGGGGCCGTCAAAGTGCTAGTCGAAGGGCAGGGACGTGCTGAAATCTTAGCATATACGGAGCGGGAAGAGTTTTTTGAGACAACGGCCTGTGAAATTCAGGAAAATGGTGAAGCTGATCCGCAGGAGTTGTCCGCTCTGGCCCGCTCCGTGGTCTCGCATTTCGAGAACTATGTAAAGCTAAACAAAAAAGTTCCGCCTGAGGTTGTCGCCACAGTCGGCGAGATCGAGGACCCTTCCAAACTCGCCGATACAGTGGCCGCGCATCTGAGCCTCAAAATCTCACAGAAACAGGAACTTCTGGAAACGCTACCAATCTTCGAACGCCTGGAGCGTGTTTATGCCTTTATGGAAGGCGAGATGGACGTTTTGGAGGTCGAAAAGCGAGTTCGTTCGCGCGTAAAGCGACAGATGGAGCGCACACAGCGCGAGTATTATCTAAACGAACAAATGAAAGCGATCCAGAAGGAGCTAGGCGAAGGTGGAGAAGGCCGCGACGAGCTCTCGGAGATCGAGGAGAGGATCAAGAAAGCCCGTCTCTCCAAGGAAGCAGCTGAAAAGGCGACCGCCGAACTCAAGAAATTGCGTAGCATGAGCCCCATGTCAGCTGAGGCGACGGTTGTCCGCAACTACCTGGACTGGATGCTCAGCATTCCCTGGAAGAAGAGAACCAGAATAAAGCGCAATGTGCGCGCCGCAGAGCTCATTCTCGACGAAGATCATTACGGTCTAGAGAAGGTGAAAGAACGGATCGTCGAATATTTGGCGGTCCAGAATCGTGTGCGGAAAGTCAAGGGGCCCATACTTTGCTTGGTCGGCCCACCTGGTGTCGGCAAGACCTCGCTCGGCAAGTCGATCGCACGCGCTACAGGACGTAATTTCGTGCGCATGTCGTTGGGCGGGGTGCGTGACGAGGCTGAAATTCGCGGCCATCGACGCACCTATATCGGGTCCATGCCCGGCAAGGTGGTGCAAGGCATGAAGAAGGCCAAGTCATCCAATCCACTTTTCCTGCTTGACGAGGTGGACAAGCTCGGAGCCGACTGGCGTGGTGATCCCTCCTCGGCATTGCTGGAAGTGCTTGATCCGGAACAGAATGGTACCTTCAACGATCACTACCTGGAAGTGGATTACGACCTGTCGGATGTCATGTTCATCACGACAGCCAATACGCTCCGCTTGCCACAGCCCCTGCTGGATCGTATGGAGATTATCCGCATTTCCGGATATACCGAGGATGAGAAGGTCGAGATCGCCCGGCGCCACCTGATCAAGAAGCAGCTAGCTGCGCACGGACTGAAGGAAGAAGAATGGATAATCTCGGACGATGCCTTGCGCGGGCTCATCCGTTATTACACGCGCGAGGCAGGCGTCCGGAACCTGGAGCGCGAAATCGCTAACCTTCAGCGCAAGGCGGTAAAGGTGTTGGAGACCAGCAATGCTGGAGCGATCAGCGTCGAGACTGAAAACCTTGAAGACTATGCAGGCGTGCGCAAGTTCCGCTACGGACAGACCGAGTTGGAAGACTTGGTTGGCGTAACGACTGGTCTTGCATGGACAGAAATCGGTGGGGAGATTCTCTCAGTCGAGGCAGTTATTATGCCGGGCAAGGGCAATGTGAAGCACACCGGCAAGCTCGGTGATGTAATGCAGGAGTCTGTTGAGGCCGCACGCAGTTTCGTCCGTTCCCGTATGCTGCAGTTCGGTATCGTACCGCCGGAATTCGACCGTTGGGATATCCATGTGCATGTGCCGGAAGGGTCCACGCCCAAGGATGGGCCGTCGGCCGGAGTCGCCATGTGTGCGTCGATCGTTTCGGCATTGACCGGTATTCCGGTTCGCCGCGACGTCGCCATGACCGGAGAAATTACGCTGCGAGGTCGTGTTCTACCGATCGGCGGGTTGAAGGAAAAGTTGCTCGCAGCATTGCGCGCCGGCATTGCCACAGTGTTGGTACCAGAGGAAAACATGAAGGACCTCGCGGAGATACCGGATAATGTGACGAACAGCCTTGAGATCGTCCCGGTGGAAACCGTGGATGAAGTGCTGAGCCGGGCACTGACCGATGCCCCGACACCGATAGACTGGCAGCCGCCAGCCTTGGCAGGAACACCGCCACCGGCAGTCGAAGGAACGACTTTCGGGGGAATGGTTACTCACTGATGCACAATCGGGTTCAACACCGTTATCCTTTTGTGTATCGTTTCTCTGGCCCTTTATGGTAAAGTGGGGTAATGTTTCTCTTGTCCTTAGCAAGATATGGGGGGTAAAAAGATGAACAAGAACGATCTAGTCGGTGCTGTTGCGGTATCCGCGAACTTGCAAAGAACCCAAGCTGGGCAAGCCGTAGAGGCTGTGTTCGACACGATCTCGAAAGCACTGGCCGATGGTCAAGATGTACGCCTGATCGGCTTTGGAACCTTCTCGGTAGCGCATCGGCCGGCGGCGAGGATGCGCAACCCCAGGACAGGCGAAGCCATCGACGTCGCTCCATCAAACCAGCCAAAATTCAAGGCTGGCAAAGGTCTGAAAGATGCCGTGAATTAATATTGCGTGTCGGGCGACTCTTGCCTCGAGGGCGATTAGCTCAGCCGGGAGAGCACCTCGTTTACACCGAGGGGGTCGGCGGTTCGATCCCGTCATCGCCCACCATCGTTTTGACATAACGGCAACGCTCTTCGCCTAGTTCCACCATATACTCTAATCTCGATAGTATCAGTGGCTCCGGTGGGTCGCCTGGGGAGTGAATCTCGTATGGCGATGATGCCGCTGGGGTGAGTGTCGGGGTTCATGCGGCGCGGCTGTCGCTAGTTTCGGGCTGACGGTTGTCGTTGGCCGGGGTATCGTGATCGCCCATGAGCGTGTCCCAGGCGCGATCGAAGCGCCCAGACTTGATGAGGGCGCGGACGGTGAGAACGGCCTGCCCACCTTGGAGGCCCCATCGCATACCGGAACGCTTCAGTCTCTGCGTGACGAGTGTCTTGCATGCTGCTTCGACAACACCGGAGCCGATGGCGAGGCTGCGGTCGCTGAGGTCACGGTAGCGCATGCGCTTACGGTGCTTGCGGAAGAATGCGAGTTCACGCTCGATGGCGGCGCGCGCGGCGCGGTTCCTGCCTGCTGCCTTGTCGCGGAGGTAGCGCAGCGCCCGGATCACCTTGACGACGCCTTGGGGGTCATGGCGCAGGACATGGCGGTATGTCTCGAACCAGCGGGGATCGACGGCATGGTCAGATGCCGTGCGGAGGTGCTCACAGGCATGCCAGAAGTCGACCGCCTCGGCCTCGGGCAAGAGGCGTTCCAGGAAGGTCCAGTTGTCTGGCGCTCCATCGGCGACGGCAGTGATGGCAATATCGGG
>JAPORR010000029.1 GCA_026710105.1 Alphaproteobacteria bacterium | reverse complement strand
TCAATAAATCAACCGCTTACCAGCGCCATGTCAGCGCCATGCCAGACTTGCACCCATCGGAAACGCAAGCTCAATCACCAGACCGGAGAGCAGCAGAGTGGCACCGTTCTTGAAATCGCGGAATCAGGCGAGCCAATAATCCGCCTTACTCTGGAGGATGGAACGCGGGTTCGTTGAAACTGAAGTTCGAGGCTGCCTCTGGCTTATGGGCTCAGACTTCCGGTTTCGGATAACATTGCTGTCCGGCAACCCAGCTTGCGCGCACGATGCGGTCGTCGCCGAGGGTCATCAGGGCGAGCAGCGTGTCGGCGAGTGTTTCGCTGAGCGCGTCACGCGCCGCCAGCAATGGCGTCGCTCGGGGATTGAGCACGACCAGATCGGCGAAGAAACCCGGCTCCAGCCGCCCGATTTCGTCTCCCATGCCGAGCGCTTCGGCATTGCCGCACGTCGCCAAGTAAAAGGCGCGCTCCGGCTGCAGCCGCCGGCCGCAAAGCTGTGCCGTGCGATAGGCCGCTCCGAGCGTGGCGGGTAGCGAATAGCTGGTGCCACCACCGATGTCAGTGGCGACGGCAAGGCGCGGCGCGGCGGCGTCCGGCAGATAAGGCCCGATGTCGAACAGGCCCGAGCCGAGGAAGGCGTTGGAGGTCGGGCAGTGAACGACTGTTGCGCCGGCTTCGCTCAGCCGCGCACGCTCCCGTGCCGAGAGATGTACTCCGTGCGCGAACAAGCTTCTCGGCCCGAGCAAGCCGAAGCGGTCATAGACATCAGTATAGTCGGCGGCCTCGGGGAACAGGCGGGTGACCTCGGCGATTTCCTCCTTCGTTTCGGAGAGATGCGTTTGCATCAGCGCGTCCGGATAACTCTCCAAAAACGCGCCCGCCGCCGCGAGCTGCGCTGCTCCGGATGTGATGGCGAAGCGGGGCGAGACGGCGTAGCGCAGCCGCCCCTGCCCGTGCCAGCGGGCATAGAGCCGCTCGCTCGCGCGCAGGCCGGTCTCGGCATCGTCGCGAAGCGCAGGCGGCGCGCCCTGGTCCATCAGCGTCTTGCCGGCGGCGAGAGCCATGCCGCGCCGCGCTGCCGCGGCGAAGAGTCGGTCGGCGGCCTGCTCATGCACGGTAGAGAAGACGAGTGCGGCCGTCGTGCCGTGGGCCAGCAGGAGGTCGAGAAAAATCTCCGCCGCTGCCGCCGCATGCTCTGCATCCGCATAGCGTGCTTCCTCGGGAAAGGCGAAGCGGTCGAGCCAATCCAGCAGGCCGCGCCCGCCGGCGCCGGCGATGCGATATTGCGGGAAGTGGATATGCGGATCGACGAAGCCTGGCAGGATCAGGCAAGGTCCGTAGTTTCGCTGCGGCGCGCCCCGGAACAATGCAGGCAGGGCAGCAGCGGCACCCGTCCAGACGATCCGCCCGTCCTTCAGTGCGAGCGCACCGTCCGGGATGTCGCGGACAGCGACCCGGCCGTGCGCGGCCGGGTCGCCAGAAAAGTCGATCAGGCGGCCCAGAAGGACGGCGTCGACGCCGCTCTGGGCTGGCGGGCCGCTACTGGGGCAGCTTGTCGTCAATGCCCTTCACATACCAGTTCATGCCGAGCAGCATGCCGTCATCGGCTCGCTCGCCCTCTGCGACGCGCAGCATGCCGTCCTGATCGTAGATCGGGCCGGTGAAAGGATGGAACGCGCCAGAGCGGATTTTCGCCTCCATCTCGACGGCCGCCGCCGCGACATCCGCCGGCAGGTCGGTATGGGGCGCCATCACCACCATGTCTTGGGCAAAGCCGCCCCACACGTCACCTGATTCCCAGGTCCCATCAAGAACAGCCTTCACGCGAGCGATATAATAGGCGCTCCAGTCGTCAATGATCGCAGTATAATGGGCCGCGGGCGCGAAAGCGTCCATGTCGGAGGCTTGGCCGAAGCCGTGGACGCCGCGTTCACCCGCTATCTGGATCGGGGCCGGGCTGTCGGTGTGCTGGGTGATGATATCGGCACCTTGGTCGATCAGCGCCTTGGCCGCGTCGGCCTCCTTGCCGGGGTCGAACCAAGTGTTCACCCAGACGATCTTGAGCTTGAAGTCGGGATTGACGGACTGCGCACCGAGCAGGAAGGCGTTGATGCCGCGCACCACTTCCGGGATTGGGAAGGAGGCGACATAGCCCGCAATGCCGGATTTCGACATCTTGGCCGCGATCTGGCCGATGATATAGCGACCCTCGTAGAAGCGCGCGGAATATGTGGCCACATTGTCCGCCCGCTTGTAGCCGGTGGCATGCTCGAATTTCACATCCGGGAAACGCTTGGCCACCTTGATCGTCGGGTTCATAAAGCCGAAGGAGGTGGTGAAGACGATGTCAGCACCTTCGCGCGCGAACCGTTCAATGGCGCGCTCGGCATCCGGTCCTTCCGCGACATTCTCGACATAAAGGGTCTCGACCCTGTCCCCGAACGTCTTTTCGACCGCGAGGCGGCCCTGATCGTGCTGGTAGGTCCAGCCGTGGTCGCCGATTGGGCCCACATAGACGAACGCCGCCTTGATGGGATCGGCAGCCTGAGCGGCTGGAAGCGCCAGCGCCATGGCCAATGTGGCGAAGATAGTCGTTCTCAACATTCCCTGTTCTCCAGCTGGGCCCGCGGGCCGTATGTTCCGCTATGTGTTCTGCTACCGGTGGAGGCCACCCCGGTGGCAGACGCGCTACCGGTCGGGGACGAAGACCTGTCCGAGACATGTCGGCGAGTCATGTCTCGCCCTCCATCGATCGCGAGAGAGTATCACCAGCGCCGCGACCGTCGCAAGGTAAGGCAGGGCGGAAAGAAATTGCGGTGGTAGCGGAATCCCTTCCGCCTGGGCGTGGAATTGGAGGATGAGCGCGCCGCCGAACAGATAGGCACCGATAGCGGCGCGCAGCGGCATCCAGCTCGCGAACACGACCAGTGCGAGCGCGATCCAGCCGCGTCCCGCGGTCATGCCCTCGACCCATTGCGGCGTATAGGCGAGCGAAAGATAGCCGCCGGCGAGGCCCGAGCAGGCACCGCCGAAAAGCACCGCCAGGAAGCGTGTCCGGATGACGGAGACGCCCAGCATATGGGCGGAGGCGTGGTTGTTGCCGACGGCGCGTAGCGCCAGCCCGCCGCGAGTGTGGAACAGGAACCGGGAGACGCAGACCGCGAGCGCGGCCGACACATAGACCAGCAGATCCTGCCCGAACAGGATAGCACCGACGACAGGCAGATCCGTAAGCACCGGGATGTAGAGGCGCTCCAGCTTGAGGCCGGGCTGGCCGATGAAGGCCTCGCCGATCATACCGGACAGGCCGAGGCCAAGCAGGGTAAGCGCAAGCCCAGAGGCCACCTGATTGGCCGCGAGGCGCAGCACCAGAAGACCAAACAGGCCAGAGAGCGCCATACCGCCCGCCACGGCGGACAGCACACCGAGATAGGCGGAACCGGTAAGCTGCGCGCCAGCGAAGCCAGTGACAGCGCCGACGATCATCATCCCCTCAACGCCGAGATTGAGCACGCCAGAACGCTCCGTCACGAGTTCGCCGAGCGCCGCGAGCAGCAGTGGCGTCGCGGCCGTGACGATGGTGAGGATGACGGCCTCGGAACCGGTCACGGTACCTCCTTCGCCTGCGCCGGCTCATGTATTGGGCACGCCGGTTGCCGCCTCGGATGGATATGCAGGCGGTAGCGGATGAACACATCGCAAGCCAGCACAAAGATCAGGATGGCGCCCTGGAAGACGCGCGTGATCTTGTCGGAGACGCCAAGCGAGACCTGGGCTGATTCGCCGCCGATATAGGTGAGCGCCAACAGCAGCGAGGCGCACAACACGCCCAACGGATTCAGCCGCCCGAGAAAGGCAGCGATGATGGCGGTGAAGCCGTAGCCGGGCGATATTGACGGATGGAGCTGCCCGATGGTGCCGGCGACCTCGGCAATGCCGGCGAGCCCGGCGAGGCCACCGGAGACCGCTAGCACGGCCAAAATCGACCGGCGCTCGGAGAAGCCAGCGAAGGTGCCAGCACGCGGCGCGGCACCGATAACCCGGAACTCGAAGCCCTTGAGTGTGCGCCCGAGAAGAATGGCAAGCGCCGCCACCGCGATGAGCGCAAAGATCGTGCCGAAATGCATGCGCCCGGCCAGCGCCGGGATCACCGCATCGGCCGCGAAGAGCCGTGACTCGGGAAAGTTATATCCGTCAGGGTCGCGCCAGGGGCCGCGTACCAGCCAGTCCAGCAGGAGCTGCGCGACATAGACCAGCATGAGCGAGGTGAGGATTTCGCTAGCGCCGAAGCGGATGCGGAAGAAGGCCGGTATCGCCGCCCAAGCCATGCCCCCCAGCACGCCGCAGGCCAGCATGGCCGGCAGGATCAGGGGCCCCTGCAAATCGGGCAACATAACCGGCAGGACTGACCCGCAGATGGCGCCGACCGTGTATTGCCCCTCCGCACCGATATTCCAGACATTGGCGCGGAAAACCAGCGCGAGGCCGACGCCGATCAGCGCGAGCGGCGTGGCCTTGACGACGATTTCCTCCAGCGACCAGGCCTCGGTGAGCGGTTTGATGAAATAGGCGTAAAGCGCCCTGAGCGGGTCGTAGCCGAGAGCAGCGAACAGCAGGGTGCCGAAGATGAACGTGAGTAGCAGGGCCAGAAGCGGTGACAGCCATACCATCAACCGCGAAGCCTCGCTTCTCTGCCGCAATTCCACCTGCATCACTGTCAATCCCCTGCGCCGCCCATGAGCAGGCCGATCGCCTCCCTGGTCGTCTCCGAAGCCGGGACGGCCGGCGAGAGCCGCCCCCGCGAGATCACCGCAATGCGGTCCGAAATCTCGAGGATTTCATCGAGGTCCTGGCTGATCGCCAGCACGGCCGCGCCGCCATCAGCCAGCGCGGCCAGTCCACGGCGGATCTCCGTCGCCGCGCCGATATCGACGCCCCAGCTTGGCTGGCTCACTGCTAGCACGCCTGGCTTGCGGTCGAGTTCACGCCCGACGACGAATTTCTGCAGATTGCCGCCGGAAAGTGCTCTGGCTTCCGGATCACCCGACGGGGCGCGCACATCGAAACGCTGCACGATGCGCCGCGCGAGGCTGCGCGCGCGGGACAGGCGCAACAGCCCGCCTGTTACAAGCTCCGGGTCGGTGCCGTGCCGAGTCAGTACCGCATTGTCGGAGAGCCGCATTTCCGGCACGGCAGCATGGCCGAGCCGCTCTTCCGGGATGAATGCCGCGCCGAGCCGCCGTCGGGCCGCTGGCCCCATCCGCCCGCAGGCCCGGCCGTCGATCTCGACGGCGGCATGATCGAGGGCGGGCACTTCGCCAGAGAGCGCGGCGAACAACTCGTCCTGGCCATTGCCGGCCACGCCGGCCACGCCCAAGATCTCGCCGCCCCGGACCTCTAGAGACACATCATCCAGAGCCACGCCGAAGGCCGTGCCGCGGCTCTGCGAGAGGCCACGGACGGCAAGCCGGACCGGCGCGGCCGTCCCGCCCCTCCGGCTGCGTCGGGCGCGCCGGCCACCTTCGCCCTCGACATCGACGCCCACCATCATACGGGCGAGCTGCGCTGCGGTCGCCGTTTTCGGGTCCGGCTGACCGACGACCCGCCCGTGGCGCAGCACGGTCGCAGCGTGGCAGAGCTGGCGGATTTCCTCAAGCCGGTGGCTGATATAGAGCACCGCGCAGCCTTCCCCGGCGAGTCGGCGCAGCGTCTCGAACAACCGTTCGGCCTCTTGCGGCGTCAGCACGGAGGTCGGCTCGTCCATGACGATCAGGCGTGGGCGCTGCAGCAGGCAGCGGACGATCTCAATGCGCTGGCGCACGCCGACAGGTAGGCCGGACACCCGCGCCGCCGGGTCGAGCGGCAGGCCATAGGCTTCCGAGACGGACCGGACATCGGCAGCAAGGCCGCGTCTCCCCGCATTGGGTGGTAGCGCCAGGGCAATGTTTTCGGCGACGGTCAACCCCTCAAAAAGAGAGAAATGCTGGAACACCATGCCGATGCCGAGCGCGCGCGCTTCGGACGGATTGCCGATGGCCACCTGCTTGCCGGCCCAGGCCACGGTTCCCGCATCCGGCTGCAGCGAGCCGTAAAGGATCTTCACCAGTGTCGATTTGCCGGCGCCGTTCTCACCGAGCAGCGCATGGATCTCGCCGGCACGCACGGTGAGATCGATATGGTCGTTGGCAGCGAGACCGCCAAAACGTTTGACGATGCCGCGCGCCTCTAGAAGAACATTCCTGCCGGGCATGTACGGAGCTTCCCCATGCTCAACCGCCAGAAGTTAGGCCGCGGACTCATAAGTTCGCAGGCAGATTCTGACCGTTGCGATCTTTATCACGGCGAGGAAGTTGGCCGCGAGCTTTTCGTAGCAGGTTACAACACCAGGGTACAAGTCTGGTGATCGCAAGCTCTTGATTTATTGAGATTTCAGCTTTGCTCCGGATAGCTTCTGGCGCCCCTTGGTGACAATCGGGGGAGGACGGATTTTGTCATGACTGGACGCTGGCGCGGGTAGAAGTAGGACCGTCCCGACCAGAAGCAGGTAGGATGCAGGTGCAGCGTCAATCTCAGCAGCGGTCCCATGCCCGTGTCGCAGTCTTCGCCATCCCCGTCCATTGATGTTTCGTGTTTGTCGGCCTGCGTTGCGGGTCTGATCGAGAACGGTGCCGAAGACAAACTCCGAGGCCGAGTTCCGCAGAAGGCTCAAGTTTTGGTAGTCTCGCTGTTAGTGCATCACCCAGTTTGAACCTGGATTGTCGGCGGACTCTGCAGTGCGGCGCGCGGTGTTTTTCGATGTCGGCGCATCGTCCCCGATGCGAACACGAGATCGGGAGCCGATGGGGTTAACCGCCCGATGATTCCAGGGCGTTCAGACGCTCGACCGCCTGCTTGTGGAGCAAGCGGTCGAGGGCATCCCTGGCTGGTAACGCAATGGCGCGTTTCAGCAGACCCATCGCCTTATCGCGATAATCGTCTTCATCCATCTCCAACAGGCCGAGGGCATATTGGAGTGTGATCTCCTTCGAGTCGGGTACCAGCTTGAGAGCCTGTTCCAGGGACGCAATCGCGTGGCTTTCGCGGGCGCCATAAGTGATTCCGGCCAGAAACGGGCCCACGGCGTTCACCACGCCGGCATGCCACCGGCCAAGGGCGAGATGAGCCAAAGCCAGACCAGGGTCGAGCCGCAGTGAGGTTTCCGCCGCCTCTCGGATTACCCCCGCATATCCGCGCTCCGCCGCCTCGAACGACCCGACGGCCTGCGCCAGCCGGCCGGTGGCGCGTGCCAGTTGCAGATGGGCGTCCGCATTGTCGGGGTCGGCGCGGATGGCTGCCTGTGCTAGCGCAGCGGCGCGCTCAAACACCACTTTCCTGCCGCCCTTAGCGACGACGAAATAGCCGTGTTCCGTCAGCGATTGCGCGGCCAGCACCAATCCTTGGGAGGTTCCGTCGCTTTCCGCAATCTGGGCCGCATCCCTGAACCGCCCCTCGGCATAGGCTGCTTGCGCCTCCTCAATGACGGGCGCACGGGCGTCGCCTGCCAGCGGCACAGCGAGTGCCAGCCCGCAGCAAAAGAAGACGGTGATGGTGCGGCCCGAAAAACGCATGATTCTACTGGACGCTCCCTCCCCAGCGTTTCTAGCCACCCTAGCACGAACCACCGGCATGAACCCGCCACGAAACGCAAGACGGGCGCGCGGACTGGATTGCCGCGCGCCCGCCGGTTGCGGGAGGGACGTTCGCCGCTAGAAGTGCGGCGAGGAGCCCCGGCCGAACTCGGGATAGGCCTCCATGCCGAGCTCGGCTTTGTCGAGGCCGTCGTCTTCCCCCTCCGCAGAGACGCGAATGCCCATGATGACCTTGAGCACGAACCACGCCGCGAGCGAAGTTGCGAAGACGAAAGCGCCGATGGCCGCGATGCCGATGAGCTGGGTGACGAAATCGCCCCCACCGAATATACCGACCGCAAGCGTGCCCCAGATGCCCGCGACCAGATGAGCGGATATGGCGCCGACCACATCGTCGATCTTCAACCGGTCGAACAATGGCACTGCATAGACCACCAGCACGCCGCCAACGCCACCGACGATGAGGGCGACGACATGGTTCTGGAGGTCAGGGCCGGCGGTGATCGAGACAAGGCCAGCAATGGCGCCGTTGAGCGCGAGCGTGAGATCAATCTTGCGATACATGGCGTAGCTCGTCGCCATGGCAGCAATGACGCCTGCGGCGGCGGCGAGGTTGGTATTCACGTAGACAATGGACATCGCCACTGCGTCGAGTGCCGAACCGAGCGCTAATTGCGAGCCGCCATTGAAGCCGAACCAGCCAAACCAGAGGATGAGGGTCCCGAGTGTGGCGAGCGGCAGGTTCGCCCCCGGCATCGGGTTGACGCGGCCATCGGGGCCGTATTTACCCTTGCGGGCGCCAAGCACGATGGCGCCGGCAAGCGCCGCCCAGCCGCCGGTGGAATGCACCAGTGTCGAGCCGGCGAAATCGCTGAAGCCCATCTCGTCAAGCCAACCACCGCCCCAGACCCAGGAGGCCTGGATCGGGTAGATCAACGCCGAGAGCAGCACTGTGAAGACCAGGAAGGGCAGGATACGGATGCGCTCGGCCAGCGTGCCCGAGACGATGGAGGCTGTCGTCGCCACGAACACCATCTGGAAGAACCAGTCGGACATGACCGAGTAGCCGCCCTCGACCACGGCGGCGACCTGTTCCGGCGTCGCCTCCTCCGCGTTGAGCAGGGCGAGCTCGGCTTCGGGGGGGTTGTAGAGGAAGGAGAAGCTGCCGATCCAGCCGCCATTCACATCCGTGTACATGACGGCGTAGCCGATTATGTAGAACACAATGCCGGCGGTGGAGTAGAGGGCGATGTTTTTCAGGCAGATCGCCGCAGTGTTCTTGGTGCGCACGAGGCCTGACTCCAGCATGGCGAAGCCGGCCGCCATCAGCATCACCAGGAAGCCGTGTACTAGGAAAGAGAAGGTGTTAAAGACGAAGGCGGTCTCGCTATCGACCGCGGCGTGGGCGGGCAATGCCGCCAGGGCGAAGAAGGCGGCGAGGGCCGTCATGGCGCGAATCATGTTGTTATCTCCCGATCAAAGTGCGTCCGAGCCGGCCTCGCCGGTGCGGATACGCACCGCGTCGCCGATATCGCTCACGAATATTTTGCCGTCGCCGATCCGCCCGGTATGGGCGGCTTTCCGGATCGCCTCGATAGCCGCCTCGCAGCGGGTGTCGTCCACCGCCACCTCGACCTTCACTTTCGGCAGGAAATTCACCGTGTATTCGGCGCCGCGATAGATTTCGGTCTGCCCCTTCTGGCGTCCGAAACCCTTGACCTCGGTCGCGGTCAATCCTTGCAAACCGAGGTCGGTCAACGCTTCCCGGACATCGTCTAGCTTGAACGGCTTGATGATCGCCGCAATCAGTTTCATCTGTTGCACCCCCTTGTTGGGCCTCCGTCGGGCGGATTGCAAAAGGAAGAAACAAGAACCGGGCCAAAACCATAACATGTTGATTTTATGAAAAATTATGGGAAGAGGGGGGAGGAAGAGAAGCGGCGTGGGGGAGTAATGGTGAAAATGCAGGCAACTCACGGCAGGCTGGATTATGATGGTCAAATTATGTGCAGTTAGCCCCCTGAGATGCCTTGAAGAGGATATAATGACGAAACAAGGCATGCCTGCGACGGCTAGCTGGAAACGAGGGTGGGGCGGTCGCTTCTTGGGCGGCTCCAACTATCCCGCATGCGGCTACACGCGCAATACTATGGAAATCCCGGACTGGGCAGCACCAGTGGCGCTGATGCCCCGGCACGAGGCTGGAAATTTTCGTCCGCGCCGGCCTCCAAGGATGCCGTGAAAGCCGACGACGCTTGACGCATCGTGGCGGCGGGGCCACTTTGCGGACATGGCGCGCGCGCTCGGACCTGCCCTTCGCAATGGCCTGCGCCGGCGCTGCCCGGCCTGCGGTCAGGGCGCGCTGTTCGCCGGCTATCTGCGCCCCGTGGCGGCCTGCGGTGCGTGCGGCGAGGCGCTCGGCCATATCCGCGCCGATGACTTCCCCCCTTATATCGCCATCCTGGTCGCGGGCCATGTCGTCGTACCGCTACTGCTGTTCGTTGAGCAGACCTGGGCACCACCTCTCTGGCTGCAGGCGCTGGTCTGGCCCGTATTGGCGCTGGCGCTAGTCGCGGTGCTGCTACCGGTGGCGAAAGGGGGTGCGATCGCGGCGATGTGGGCGCTGGGTCTCGCCGACGAGGAACGGCAGAAGGCGCCGGGCGACCAACAGCGCGGGCGGCAGGCGTGACCTTCTGGCGCGAGAAGCGGCTCGACGAAATGACACCCGCGGAGTGGGAATCACTCTGCGACGGCTGCGGCAAGTGCTGCCTGCTCAAGATCGAATGGGCCGATACGGGCGAGATCGAACCGACCTGCGTTGCCTGTCGGTTGCTCGACACTGAAAGCTGCCGCTGCACCGACTACCCCAATCGCAGGGCCCATGTGCCGGACTGCATCCAGCTCTCGCCTGACAACATCGCCGAAATTGCCTGGATGCCGTCGAGTTGCGCCTACCGCCTGCTGCATGAAGGTAGGGACCTCTATTGGTGGCATCCACTGGTCTCGGGCGACCCCGAAACGGTGCATCTCGCCCAAATGTCCGTGCGCGGCAAGATCATCTCAGAAGACGAGGTCGGGACCGGACAGGAAGATCTGGAGCGCCATATTGTCGACTGGGCGCTATAGGGACATCCGGCTCAACGGGCGCAAGGTGCCGGTCGCCGTGCGGCACAACCGGCGCGCGCGGCGCATCTCGCTCAGCATCCGTGCCGGCGAGGTCCGGTTGACCCTGCCGCCCGGCGCTGACGAGGCAGTCGGGTTCGCCTTTCTCGAAAGTCGACGCGACTGGTTGGAAAGCCGGCTGCGCGCCGCGCCGACCCCATTCCGCCCCGGCGAGACGGTGCCGTTTCGTGGGCGCCCGCGCCAGATTTGCGTTGCCCCAGGGCTCCGGGACCCGCTCCGTCTGGAAGAGGGGCGCCTTCTGCTCGCGACCACCGCCGGGTGCGAACGGCTGGTCGAGGCCTGGCTGAGGCGCGAGGCGCGGCACGCCTTCACAGAGGCTGTCGCCCGCCATGCCGTCGTGCTCGACGTCACACCGCGCAGCATATCGATACGGGACCAGAAGACGCGCTGGGGCAGCGCCAGCGCCGCTGGGCGGCTCAATTTTTCCTGGCGCGCCGTCATGGCTCCGCCTTTCGTGCTGGACTACCTGGCCGCGCATGAGGTGGCGCATCTCCGCGAGATGAATCACAGCTCCCGTTTCTGGAGCCTCTGCCGCCGCCTCTGCCCGGAAACCGACACCGCCGAACGCTGGCTCAAAGCCGAAGGCCCCGCCCTCCACTGCTACGGGCGGGAGTACACAGGCGGGTAACCTATAGCAACATAGCCGGGGGACATTGAGCCCCACAGGGACATTGAGAAGGAACGCGATGGAGTTTCATCAGGTGGTCGGCATAGGAATTCTGGTCGGACTCGTTTTTGTGACGAGCTCGACGGTCAGACTTGGCCGGCTGCGCCGCCAGGCCGGCTGGAAGCGCCCACTTTTCCATCTTAGGGAACTCACCGTCTTGCGCCGCCCAAACGATTTCAGCCCCGAGGAGGTGAGGCTGGTGCGCCAGAATTTGCTGGCCAGCGCGGCAGTTCTGGCGCTCGTGCTGCTGTTTCTCGCTGTCAGCCCCGACGGGTTGCGCCTCGCTGCGCCCGGTTGACCGCCGGGAGATAAGCGCCGTAACCTGCTCTCGTCATGCCATTTGAGCGAAAGAGCCGTGATGATTGAAGAAGACCCCAACGACCCGATGCCGGATCGCATGACGATCTGGACGACACTGGCCGGTTATGGCACAGGTGTTGCGATCATCGTCATCATGTTCGTCTGGGCGCTGTCGGCGACGCAACTCAACTGACCATGCGGCCGCTGGTACGCTGGTGCCGGCACGCTATCCGGCTCACACATCCAGCAGCCGCGGCAGATAGAGCACGATCTCAGGAAAGGCCATCACCAGGGCCAGGCCGGTGATCTGCAGGCCGATGAAGGGCAATACGGACATGAAGATCTGCTGTAGCGTGATATCCGGCGGCGCAACGCTCTTCAACCAGAAACAAGCCGGGCCGAATGGCGGCGACAAGAAATAGATCTGGATATTCATCACGAACAGCACGCCGAACCAGATCGGGTCATAGCCAAGCGCGACCACAACCGGTGCAAAGATCGGCACGGTGATATAGGCAATCGCAATCCATTCCATGAAGGTGCCGAGGATGATGAGGATACCCATCATCACGAAGATCACGCCGAGTGGCGGCAGATCGAGTCCGCGCAACAGGCCTTGCATGAAGTCGTTGCCGCCGATGATGTTGTAGATGCCGACGAAGCTGACTGCGCCCAGCACCAGCCAGATGATCGTGCCGACGGTGATCATGGTCTTGCGGAGCGCTTCCTGCAGCATCGGCCAGGAAAGCCGGCGGCGTGCGAACGCCGCAGCCATGGCGCCGAAGACCCCCACCGCCGCCGCTTCGGTAACAGTGGCGATGCCGCCATAAATCGACCCCAGGATCCAGATGATGACTAGCATCGGTAGAATCAGACCCTTCATCTTGGCCGCTTTCTCGGCTCCCGACATGCGGGTAAGCCCTTCGGCCGGCAGCGGCGCCAGATGCGGCTGGAAATGGCAGCGGATCAGGATGTAAAGGATGTAGAGGCTTGCGAGCAGCAGGCCGGGCAGAAAGCCGCCGAGAAACAGGCCCGAGATCGAGACATTCGCGGTCAGACCGTAAATGATCATGATGACCGAGGGCGGTATCAGGGTCGCTAGCGAGCCGCCGGCGCAGATTGTGCCCATCGCAAGTTTCTTGTCGTAGCCGAGGCGGAGCATCTGCGGCAACGCGATCAACCCCAGCATGACAATCTCGCCGCCCATGATGCCGGTCATCGCCGCCATGATCACCGCCACTAGGGTCGTCTGCACTGCCACGCCGCCGCGCAGCCTGCCCGAGATGATCGACATGGCATCGAACAGGTCCTCGGCGACACCCGAGCGTTCGAGCAAATTCGCCATGAAGACGAAAAGCGGCACGGCGACTAAAGGATAGGCTTCGAGCAGTCCCTGCGCATTGGAGGCCACCAGGAAAAGTCCCGGCAGATCAAAGAAGGCGACCGCTGTGCCGATCGAGACGGTGAGCGTGACGATTCCGAGAGGCATCCCGGTCATCATCAGCAGAATCATGGAGATGACGATGATGAGCGTCGCGGTTTGGATATCAACCATAACAATCAGTCTCCCGACGGCTCGTCGCGCGACGGGACGTTTTCTGCGCCGAGATGCTTCGATAGATTGACGATAAGCTGGATGCCGTAGAGCACCGCGCCCACGAAAAGCAGTGTCTTCAAGATCGCCGGCTCCGGGGAATTGAACGAGGTGCCGCTTCGTTCGATTGCGCCCAGGGCATCGACCATGGGGTGCCAGAGCGCATAGGCAAAGATCCACATCGCGGCGAGGCTAACTAGCAGAATGAACAGGTCGAGCCACCACCTGGCCCGACCTCGCACCTTTTCATGGATAACCGTGATTGAGATATGGGCCCGTCTCATGGTGATATAGCCGCCCGAAAGCGCCCAAGCGGACGCGCAGACCACCATGACAACCTCGAAGGCCCATTGCGTGGGGGCATTGAAGAAATAGCGGCGCACGACCTCATAAACGGTGATAACGGCGCAGATCATGTAGAAATGCGCGACCGAGAGACCGACGAACTGGTTCATACGGTCTACCGCATGGAATAACCGCTTCATGGGACATGTCCTCCGCGTGGCAACGGCGCCGCAGCAGCTTCATTGCCGCCGCGGCGCGTCCGGGGTCGGTCGGAGACGGGCCTCGTACTAGAGCAGGCCCATTGTCGTCATGAAGGCGATGTGCCGTTCATAGGCTTCCTTGGCGAGATCACTCTGCTTTGAAATGTCTTCCCAGGCACCCTGAGCCAATTGGCGCAGCTTGGCCCGCTCTTCGGCCGCCCAGTCGACGATCGTCACGCCCTTAGTGCCTTCACCGGCCCTGTCGAGGGCGACGAGCTTGCGGTCCTGAAAGTCGGTGGCACGCGCCATATCGGTCCAGGCAGCGTAATACCAGGTCTCCAGAGCCGCCTGCCCCTCCGGGCCGATTTTCTCCCAAACATCCTTGTTGATGACGAATTGCAGCACCGCCATGGAATGGATGCCCGGATAGATCGGATACTGGGCGATCTTGTTGAAGCCGAGCGAGGTGTTGTTGGTGTAGGAACTCGCATCCGCGGCATCAACGACCTTCTTTTCAAGCGCCGTGTATAGCTCGGGGAACGGTATCGAGGTCGGTGCCGAACCAGCGCGCCGGAACACCTCCGCTGCCATGCCCTCCGGCGAGCGTAGCTTGATGCCCTTCAGGTCCGCGACAGTCCGGATCGGAATCGTCGAAACGAAAGCCTCTTTGGCAAAAGGCCCGGCGCCTACCACGTGAATTTTGCCGGGGAAGTGCTTGTCATAGGCCATCTGGAGCACTTCGACGCCGCCGCCGAAGCGGAAGAACATCTGTTTCTGCTCGACCGTGTCATAGCCGGCGATCAGGTCGCCCAGCATGCCGAAAACCGGATCACGACCGGCGAAATAGGCGACAGCGTTCAGATCGCCCTGGAGAATGCCCGCAGCAACCGCCTGGACTGTCTCGCGATGCGGCACAACGGTTTTCGAGGGGCGGATGTCGATCTTGAGATTGCCATAAGTCATGGCCTCAAGCCTCGGCACCCAATGCTCATTCAAATAGTTGAGCGAAAAGCTACCAGCCGCGTTAGCGGTCTGCAACTTGATGACGGTCTGCCCATGCGCCGCGCCGCCAAAGGCGAGGCTGGTCGCGACTGCGACACCGATCAGATAGCGTTTCATAATGTTGGTCCCTCCTCTGCGAAGTGTTGAATAGATGCCTCTTGCCTGCCGGGGTCAATAGCAAAGCTTTCGGCGCCCCGCCGACTACAGCGTGGCGCCGTCTTCCCCGGCGGGTTCGGTGGCGCCTGCTTGCGCGGTGATGATGCCGTAATGCTCCGGGCGGCGGTGGGCGGCGAAATCGAAGATCGTCTGCTTGTTGAAACGGCCCTCCTCCAGGTCGCAGTCATAGGTGACCACCTCGTCTTCCAGCGTGTGCGCTTGGGCTACGATCTCGCCCGAAGGCGCGATGATACAGCTTCCGCCCATCAGATCGCAGCCGTCTTCATGGCCGGCCTTGGCCGTGCCAATCACCCAGCAGCCGTTCTGGTAGGCTCCAGCCTGCATACTGAGATGGTTGTGCAGCATGCGCACATGATGCGGCTCGGGGCCCAGCGAATTAGCGGCAGGCGTGTTGTAGCCGAGCATCACCAGTTCCACGCCCTTCATGCCCATCACGCGGAAGGTCTCGGGCCAACGGCGGTCATTGCAGAGTGCCATGCCCATCACGCCGCCCATGGTGCGCCAGACGGGGAAGCCGAAATCGCCGACCTCGAAATAACGCTTCTCCAGATGCTGCCAGGGGCGGGCGGGTTCGTATTCGCTATGGCCCGGCAGATGCACCTTGCGATATTTGCCGACGATGCGCCCCTGCCTGTCGACCAGGATTGAGGTGTTATAGCGCCGCCCACCTTCGCGGATGAGTTCCGCATAGCCGAGATAGAAACCGACACTGAGTGCCGCCGCTGTGTCGAAAAGCGGCTGTGTTCCTGGCCCTGGCATCTCCGCTTCGTAGAAGGCATCCAGCTCAGCACCATCCTCCATGAACCAACGTGGGAAGAAGGTGGTGAGTGCAAGCTCCGGGAAAACCACGAGGCCGGCACCCCGGCCATGGGCCTCATGCATCATCGCAAGGAGGCGCGCGACCACCCGGGAGCGGGGCTCGGCACGGGCGACGGGGCCCATCTGGGCGGCAGCGACGGTGAGGCGGCGCGAAGAGATGTCCGGCATGGGGGCGGTCTCCTTTCGGTGCTATAACCTTGCCCCGTTGCGAGGTTTCAGGATAGCAGGTCTCACCCATGTCCATCATTGCGCCGCGGATGCGCCGCTTCAAGGCCTCAGCCAGCCAGAATGCCGCCATGCGGGCCCGTGCAATGGCGGCGGACGGCCTCGATGTCATCAACCTGACCATCGGGCAGCCTGATTTCCCGCCGCCGGAGCATGTGCGCAAGGCGGCGGCGGCGGCGATGGCCGATGGCGTGGTCGGTTACACGAACCGTGACGGCACCCCGGAATTCAAGGAGGCGATCCGGCGCAAATTCAACCGCGAGAACGGTCTGGAATACGCCGCCGACGAGGTGCTGGCGACAACAGGCGCCAAGGCGGCGATCTCCTGCGCCTTCCTCGCCACGCTTGCACCCGGCGACGAGGTCATTCTGCCGGCCCCGTTCTGGGGCGCCTATGAAGATCTCGTGCGGCTCGCGGGGGGCGTGCCAGTGCCGGTATCCTGCCCGCAGCAAAACGGCTTCCGTCTGCTTCCTGAGGATCTGGAAGCCGCCATCGGCCCGAAGACCAAATGGCTCTCGCTCAACTCGCCCTCCAACCCCTCGGGTGCCGCCTATTCCAGAGAAGACCTGCGCGCCCTCGCCGCCGTGCTGGCGCGCCACCGCCATGTGTATGTGATGGCGGACGACATCTATGAGCACCTACTCTACACGGGTGCGCCGCTCGCCACGATGGCGAATGTAGCCCCGGAGCTGTTTTCGCGCACGCTCACGATCAACGGCGTCTCCAAGGCTTATTCGATGACCGGTTTCCGCGTGGGCTTCGCCGGCGGCCCGCGCGATATCGTGCAGGAGATGGGGAAGCTCCAGGGCCAGCTTGTCTCTTGCCCCAGTGCGGTCGGGCAGCGTGCGGCACTGGCGGCGCTGGACGGACCGCAGGATATCGTCGAGGAACGCCGGCAGATTATGCGCGGACGCCGCGATATCATGGTTGCCGCGCTGAACGAGGCCGGCCTGCCCTGTCATGCGCCGGAAGGCGCGATGTATGTCTATCCCTCGGTCGCTTCCGCCATCGGCGCCCGCACGCCTTCCGGCAAGCGGCTCGTAGACGACGTCGCGCTCACGGACTATTTGGTGGAGGAGGCACATGTCGCAGTGGTACAGGGCACGTCCTACGGTCTCTCACCGCATGTCCGGGTAAGCTACGCAGCCCCGCGGGAGCGGCTGGAGGAAGCCGGCCAGCGGATCGCCTCGGCAATGGCGCGGCTCGTCTGAAGCCGGTTTCCCCTGTATTCGGACCGGCACGCCACCATGGCGTTTGACAGTGCCACGCTCGTCTTCCTGTTGCTGGGGGGGCTCGCCGGCGGTTTCGTGACAGGCCTTGCCGGCTTCGGCACGGGGCTGGCAGCGGCGGGCGTCTGGTTCCATGCGTTGGAGCCGGCGACCGTGCCGCCCCTGGTTGCGCTTGTCTCCATCGGCGGGCAGGCGGTGGCGTCGCTCTCCGTCCGCCACGCGTTCGACCGGCGCCGCGCCGCGCCTTATCTGCTCGGCGGCATTGCCGGGGTGCCACTCGGTGTGGCGTTGCTGGCTGTCGCCTCGCCTGACATGCTGCGGCTCGCCGTCGGCCTGCTGCTGGTGGTCTACACGCTGCTCTCGATAGCAAGGCGGCTGCCTGTGCCGCCTTGCTCACGTGCGGCGGATGCGGCGGTCGGGTTCGGCGGGGGCGCGCTCGGCGGCTTTGCCGGCCTGTCCGGGCCACTGCCGGTGATCTGGCTGCGCCTCCAGGGCGGCAGCACGGAAACGCAGCGCGCTGTCTATCAGCCCTTCAACCTGCTGGTGTTGGCGCTCGCCGCCGCGGCGATGGCAGCCTCGGGCGCGATGGATGCTACCGCGCTGCAGGCCGCTGCCATCTGCCTCCCGGCAGCCCTCGCCGCTGCCTGGATCGGCGCGCGCCTCTATCAGCGCATTGATGCCACCCTTTTCCACCGCATCGTCACCGCCCTCCTCTGTCTCTCTGGCCTTATCCTGATCGTGGAGGTGGTGTTCAGTCCCAAGGTGTAAACCGCGGGAGCACGCTATTGCAGCTTCATTGCAGCTTCACCGTCGCCGCCACCGTCGTTGCAGGCAGAATCGGCAATGGATCCCAGGCCTCGATATTATACCAGAGGCGGTTGCCACTGACTCATGAGGGGGGATTCCCTGCAGGACCATTTTATTGGGTGTCAGCGCCTGACGTGACGGCAGGCGGGCTTGGTGGTTCGAGCCAGCTGCGAACCGGTGGTGCTCGCTGGCCGTCCGACGCTTTCCGAACACGGCATTTGGAGTTGTCCGGGCACGGCTATCCCTAAATTAAAGAACCAATGCTATGGGAATTATTTCTATGGCTGAGACCTGAGACTCTGTCGTAGAGAATGCATTATCTACACTAGAAACCAATTTTTCTCAAGTGCTTCGGATTATTGGAGGTACATACATAGCATTCCCTCCTGGTCCCATTCGCGATACTCGGTTTCCCAAGAACATGACTCCGTTGGTTCCGGTTCGCATTTCCTGTGTTGTTTAATGTTTAATGCCGGTACGAGGAGAAACAAACTTCACTAGTTTCTCGATCTCATCTTCGATTACTTGGAAATCGGATTTAGTTGTCATTGAAACTTGGGATTTCGCATCATATCTATCTGGAGAGCGAGTGTTTTATACACGATTGAATAGATGCACGAATGTGTCATTAATGTTACCGAGGCGTCGCCATACATTAATCGCTCTTT
>JAPORR010000115.1 GCA_026710105.1 Alphaproteobacteria bacterium | reverse complement strand
AACGCAAGCGTTAGCGTGTGTTTTGCACGATCTGGCGGTGCTTTCTTTGCCCTCCGGGGTGGGTCCGGGAACGGGCCTCATTCTTACATGATCTGCGTATTCCTTGTGCAAGGTGACCTGCTCATAAGCATAGCGCGCTCCAAGCGGGCGCAGCAATGCAATTCCATTTCGGAAGGGAATAACGATGAGAAAAACCCTGCTTGCGACAACGGCGCTGGCAGCTGCGGGCGCGTTCGCCGCCGGGCCTGTGCTCGCGGCCGACATGGCCGACAAGCTCACCGTCGGCGTCGGCGGCTACATGCAACAATGGATCGGTGTATCGAGCCTGGACGGCCCGGATGGGGACGGCAAAACCGCCGACGGCGGCGTCAGCCAGTATCACGACAGCGAAATCTTCTTCCGTGGATCGCTGGAAGCGGACAACGGCCTGACCTTTTCGGTCAAGGTCGAACTCGAAGCCAATACCCACGCCGACGTGATCGACGAGTCACAGGCTACGGTGAGCGGCTCCTTTGGCCAGGTTGTGATCGGCTCCGAGGACGATCCGGCAACGATCATGCACTATGGCAACAAAGATGTTGGCGTCGGCCTGAACTGTGGCGATGCCGGTTTCATCAACGGTCTGTTGAGTTGTGCGCGCAGTGGCGGCGTCGGCCTCGGCACAGCCGGCCATCTGATCGGCGGCGACAGCCAGAAGGTCGCCTACTACACCCCGCGCATGGAAGGCGTGCAATTCGGCGTCTCCTACAGCCCGGAGTCACTCGAAGACGGCGAAGTCGGATCGCCGATTCACAACGACCATGAAGCCGTTTCGCTCGGCTTGAATTACATGGGCGGCATTGGCGATGTCACCCTCGCGCTCTCTGCCGGCTATTACGACAAGAGCCAAACCATGGACGCGGTCGCACTCATGTCGGGTGCCGAAAACGCGGGCGGCAAACAGGCTAATAACGAGGGAGTCTACAAGTACCTCACTGTCGAGGATTACAGCACCCATAAGGAAGCGATTGCCGATGCAGACGAGGCGATTGCTATGGAGAGCGTTGCGGCAGGTCTGTCCGGCCTTGTAACGGCGGGAAGTAGCGCTGCCTTATCTATTGCCAACGCTCAAGACATCATGGCCTCGCAGGCTGATTCCCAGACCTTTGCGAATTTCGGCCTTCAGGTTGGCTTCGGTGCTTTCGGCTTTGACGTTGCCTATGCCGTGCATGACGGCGGAGCCTACAAAGTCATGGAAAGCCCGGTTGTGGTGACCGAGAGCGGTCACAGATTCGACCTCGACGGCAACTCTGCTACTACGGCTGATAATCAGACGCTGGAAACTGCCGCCGTCAACGATCCGAACAACGATCGGGCGCGGACGATTCTCGTGAAAGACACGGCGAAAGACTACGAGGTAGTCAGCGCTGGTGTGACCTACACCGACGGGCCGATGGGGGTCAGCCTCTCTCACATGATGGCTGAAGCCGACAGCGGCGACGAAGCAAGCGCGACCATGCTGTCGTTTAGCTACACGCTGGCGCGCACCTTCGGTGCTAACTATCTGACATGATTATGGATTCTTCCCGTTTCCGGTGCAACCGGGCGCGCGATCGAACCCGCTTTCGCACCCGAACGCAACCGATCGGGGAGCCGCAATCATGGCAGCCATCCGCCTCACCCAGCGCCGGGTCGATACCCTCCGGCCCACCAAGTCCATCCGCACTGTCCGCGATGCCGAGCTGAAGGGATACGGCGTCCGTGTGATGCCATCGGGCAGGAAGCGCTACTTCATCCATAGCCAGAATCAAGGCCATCGGGTCTGGAAGATCGTCGGCGATGCAGCCGTCATGACCGAAGCCGAAGCACGAGGTCGTGCCCGGTCCCTGCTGGCCGCTCTCCGCGACGACAGGGATATCGAGACTGAATCCTCCGGCGACACACTGTTCGAGACCGTCGCGGAGGAGGTCTTCTCCCGCCGGCGCTGGAAGCCCCGGACGCTTGGCGTCAACCGGATCTATCTCAAGAGGCAGATCCTGCCCGTCTTCGCGGGCCGCCCGATTGCGGAGATCACCTGCGAGGAGGTGCAGCGCTGGTTCCGCTCGCTGCATGCACTGCCGGCAGCAGCGAACCGCTCGGCGCCCATTCTCTCCGTCATCATGCAGCAAGCCGAAGCCTGGGGATATCGTCCCGAAGGCAGCAATCCCTGCAAGGGCATCCGGCGCTACCGGCAGAAGCGCTCGGAACGCTTCCTGTCCCCGGAGGAGTATCGCCGCCTCGGCATGGTGCTGGCCCGGCATGAGGTTCGGCACTCGTTCCGGGTCGCGGCCTTGCGCCTGCTGCTGCTGACCGGCTGCCGCAAGTCGGAGATCGTCACCCTGGAATGGCGCTGCTACCGTGATGGCCATCTGTTCCTCACCGACAGCAAGACCGGTCCCCGCACGGTCTGGCTCTGTCAGGCGGCACGGGAGGTTCTGGATCGCCTGCCGTGTGCCTCGCGCTTCGTGTTTCCGATCGAAGGCTTGCGCACGCCCTGGAACTGGCTGGATGCCTTCTGGAGGCAGATACGCGCCGAGGCGGGTCTTGAGGATGTGCGCCTGCATGACACCCGTCACAGTTTTGCCAGCATGGCGCTGTCAAGCGGCGAGACGATCCGCACGGTGGGGCGATTGCTCGGCCATGATCAGGCTTCGACGACGCTGAAATACGCGCATCTCTCCGACGCCACGGTCCGGGAGACGGTCGAGGCGCTGGCGCCGCTGCTCTCGGGAGCGCCATCATGACCGGCAGAGCCACGAAGAAGCTGACGGATGCGGGTGTCGCGCGGTTGAAGCCGGGTGGCACCGAATACATCGTGCGGGACAGCCGCACTGCCGGTCTAGGCGTGCGGGTCCGTCCCTCCGGGCATCGCAGTTTCGTCTGGCACGGCACCGTGAACGGCAGGATTGTGCGCAGGACCATCGGTTCGGCCGCGTTGATGACGGTGGAGGAGGCCCGAAGCGCCTGCCGGGCCTTGCTCGACGGCACGCCTCCGCCTGGCGCCGGAGATGCTGCGGTTCCCCTCTTCCGGGCGTTCGTCATGGAGGACTGGCTGCCGGCGCGCCAGTACAGCCTCGCCTGGAGCAAGCGTCTGGCGCCCATGGTCGAGCATCGTCTCCTGCCCGCCTTCGGCTCACTTCGTCTCGACCGCATCGCCCGGTCCCATGTCGAACGCCGGTTCGATGCCTGGAGCCATGAGGCGCCGGGCGCTGCGAACAAGGCCCTTGCCCTGCTGCGCCAGATCATGGGCGCCGCCCTGGCAGCCGGCCACATACGGCACGACCCCACGCGGGGCATACGCCCGAACCCGCGCCGGAAGATGACCCGCTTCCTGTCGGCGGAAGAGATCGCCCGGCTTCACCGCACCCTGGACCGGCTCGTGGAGGAAAAGCTCTCACGGCGGGCGCAGGCCGATGTCATCCGCCTGCTGCTGCTGACCGGCTGTCGCAGGGGCGAAATCCTCGCACTCCGATGGGCGGAGGTCGATGGCGACACGCTCCGGCTCGCGGCGGCCAAGACGGGGCCGCGCATGGTCTGGCTGAGCGAGGCGGCACAGGCCGTCATTGCCCGCCAGCCGCGCGGGGGCAGCGCGTTCGTCTTTCCCTCGCCGCGAGACCCGGCAAAGCCGCTCTCCCGCAATCTCGGTCTCTGGTATCGGGCGCGGCGGGAGGCCGGGATCGAGGATGTTCGTCTCCATGACCTGAGGCACACGGTAGCGAGCCAGGCCGTGGCCAGTGGCGTTCCCTTGCCCACCGTCGCCCGGATGCTCGGTCATAGCCAGCCGGCCATGACATTGCGCTACGCTCATGTCGGGGACCGCGAGGTCGAGGCTGCGGCGGAGCGCAGTGGGGCGAACATCGCAGCGGCTATGAACGGAAGCGGAATCTGACTATGAGGTCAGCAGACACCGGAACCACAACCGACAGAACGGCACAATGAGGCGTGTGCGCTGTCGGGTGCGGATTAATTTACAGGGCTTTGTGCAAGGCTCGAGATTTTTGATACCCCTTGGGGGGCGTTGATATCTTCGAGTTGAGGTTCGCCGTGGCGTGCGTTTTGGCGATTTTCACCCCACACCCGTGGTCGCGGCGTCCTGGCTGCGGGGTTCGCCTGCGGCGGCTTCGCGCCCCCTGATCGTGCGGATGAGATAGAAGGTGTCGCCATCGGGCCCTTGGGTCCTTGTTCCACCACCACTGCTGGTTGGGAGAACGACGATGGCGACGGCGGAGAAGCTACCCTTTTCGTGGTGCGATGTCGAAGCCCTGCCAGACCTTGAGCGTCTGCGTGTGGTCCTGGAGGCTCTTCTCGACGAGGAGATTGTTGCGGCGCTTGAGGCCGGTCGGGGCCGCAACGACTACCCGGTGCGGGCGATGTGGTAGGCGCTGATCGCGGGGGTGGTCTTCCAGCACGCCTCGGTGCAGTCGCTTCTGCGGGCGCTTGCCTTGCTGGAGATCTGCGGGTTCGACCCTCTGCCATATCAGAGCGGGCCGGTGACGGCGCTTCGCGTGGGTCTGTTGGTGCAGGACCCGGCGCCGCTGCGTTCGACAGCGCCGGGCCATTGGAACTTCTCGCGCTTCCTGGCGCGTGTTGTGCAGCTTGAGGGCGAGCAGGGGCTGGTGTCCACCATGGTTGAGAGCCTGCGCACGGCGCTGTTCGCGGCGTTGCCGGGCTTCGGCCGTCATCTCGGCTACGACGGCAAGGCGATCGCGAGCCACTCGACGGGCCGGGTCGGCAAGGACGGGGGCAAGACCCGGATTGCGGCAATCAAAGTCGAGGCTATGGACAGGACCCTTAACGTGAGCTTCGTGCGGCGTTGCGTTCCTCACTGCGATCGATGAGAACAGGGTGGAACCGCCAAGCGCAACATGCCAGCCTCCCTGCTGGCTTGCGGGGCACCTCCCATCAACTTGCGGACAGACTTTCCGGCGGGATAACTTGCGTCCGGCAAAGTTCTCCCGGAGGATTTTCTCGTGACCGCAAACCCGGTGCCGCCGCTGTCCGCATCCGGAGCCGACCCGTTCGCGGAGGAGGGGAGGGTCGTGGCCGGTATCCGGGTCTGCGAGGTGATGCACGAGGCTAGGGCCGGTTTCCGGGAGGCGCTGGTTGCGGGCTCCGCCGTGCAAGAGCTGCATTTCGTGCGCCTGCTGCGCCAGGAGCCGGTCTATCGCATGGCGGAGTTTTTCTATCTGGTGCGCGCCTTCCGGCTGGACAGCGAGGAGAAGATCCGCCGCTACGCCGAACTTCACAACCGCCATCTGGCGGCGCTCGACGCGGACGCCGCCAAGCTGCGCCGGCTGGGGCTGACGCGCACACGGGTCGCGCAGGGCATGTTCGCGCCGGACAGCATCCCGAAGCTGGTGGAGAACTATCGCAGCGGCGACGGAGCGCTCGACCAGTCGGACCTCGCACGGCTGCTGATTGAGCAGATGTCGACCGAGACCTGCCGCAAGACCGCGGTGGTGCTGACAGAGGCGGGCTATCTGGAGCGCCGGCGCACGCCCTACAAGTCGGTGCTGGTCCGCTCGACGGGAGTAATGGAGCACCTGTTCGCCCAGAGCCTCGCCCATGTCCGGCGCGCGCTGGAAGAAATTGTGGCAGGGCCGGGCGAAACGGAACCGTTGCAGGGAGGGCCGGCATGAAGAGCAGGGGCAGGCGAACCGGGACGGTCACGGCCGGACGGACGCTCCTGGCGCTCATATTGGCTGTCCTCTTTCTACAGCAGGGCGCAGGTGCCGACCTTGCGGGCAAGATGGAGCAGCGGACCGCCGTCATGGGCAAGTCAGATGCGGCGCTGATCGGGGCGAACCCGCTGCTGCGCCGCCTGCTGGGCGTAAACCCCGACGCTCTCCGCGAGGCACTGGAGCGGCTGCGCTCGCCGGTAGCTTCACGCCGCCGCAGCCTAGAACGCCTCGAGGCGGCACCGGAGGAAGACGAGAGTGGTGTTCTCGCCGACAACCCCGATATCAAGGCGCTCCACCGCGAGTCGCCCGAAGCGGCGCTCGACCTGATCCGCCTCATCCGAGAGGCCGCGAAGGAGAAATAACCCGCCATTGTCAGGGCGCGTTGAACAGACCCTGGACACTGGACCGCCAGCCCGGCGTTGCTGCCACGCCGCCTTGCGGCCGTCGAGGTGCATCAGTTCGGCGTTGAGCGCGTCCGGCGACGCGGCGGCCGACAGGTCGACAACATGGTCAGCGCTGAAGGGCGGTGTCACCACGAGCCTGAGCCGGAACGCCACGCCGGCCTCCACGTGGGCGGGGTCGAACAACAGCGGAGATAGTGCACCGTGCCGTCGCCGTAAAGGCCGATCAGCGTGAGATCAGGACCATTTTATTTTGGGTTCCGGCGTCTGACGTGACGGCAGGCGGGCGTGTCTGAGGCGGTTCGAGCCACCGTCGCACCGGTTGCGATGATCGATCTCATCCCAGCTCACCTCCCTGCCGCTCGCCCATGCAGCATTGAAGCCATCGGGCCCCGCTCCCGGTCAGGACCCGCCATGGCCGCCCACGATCTCAATACGCTCCTCGGCCAGCGCCCAACCACCCTTCGGCAGGGCGGCGGTAGCGGCGTTGAGCTTCTTCACGAACGCCTTCGCGCCTATGGGAAGCTGCACCGGCCCCGCCTTCGCCGCGCCGCCCGCGAAGCCGTCGAAGAGCTGACGGGTCGCGAGGAACAGCAGCCGCTCGACGCCCGCCGGCGGGCTGGCGCGGAACACATAGCCCGCGCCCGGCGGTGGGAACGCGGTTTGCCCGCCGGCCCTGAGCGGCAGGTTCTCGGCCACCGCAAGCACCCCGCCCGAGGCGTTCAGCAGGTAGAGATGACCGTAGCCGTCCGCGCTCGACGACAGCCGGAACCCGAGCGTCTCGCCAAGCCGGAGCGGCGGCGCGCGGTCCGGCGCAACGCCAACCGAGAACGCCGCGTCGCGGTTGTAGGCGACGGTTGCCGTCGGCGCAGCCGTCAGCCCTGATGGCGCCGGCACGGACGCATTGCAGCCGGCAAGCGCCAGCGCCGCCGCCAGCGGCAGGCTTGCTGCCTGCATTGCGAAGAATGTTCGTTCCCGTGTGCAGCGAAACGTCGCCGCCAGTCCCGGTTTATCGGTCATGCTCGTTCCTCCCCTTTCCGGGCCAGCCATTCGCCGGCTACCGATGCTCATCGCTTCTCCGTTCCCGGATCAGCGACCCAAGCGGCGAACAGCAGCCCGACGCCGGTCCGACGCACGGCGAGCGCGAACGGGCGGTCCACTACCATCTCGAAACTGTCCAACTCTTCGATCGCCGCGCGCGTCGCGAACACCGCCGCGGTCGCGGCCGTCGCCTCCGTCCCCCGCTCGTCGAGCGCTAGCTTCGCCGCATGCAGGACGCGGCCAAGCGCGGGCGCCGGCTCCGCCATGCGCGCAAACACGTCGCGGTCCTCAAGCGCCTCCGCAAGGCCGAGCCGCTTCAGCGCCGGCAGCAGCCCGGCACGGCTCTCAAGATCGATGCGCGGCAGCACGAGTCGGCCCCTCGCCTTGCGATAGCCCCGCCCCGCAAGCCAGCCGGGATCGGCGGCGAGCCGCACCAGCGCATCGGCCGGGCCGAGCCCCTCGCGCGGCAGCACGGCGGTGAACTCGAACCCGCCGTCGCCGTAGCCCAATTCGACTGCCTGGAACTCCCCGTTCTCGCGGTAGCGCGCCGGCAGCTCCTCGCTCAGCATGGCCGACGTCCAGACCGTCCCACCGGAAGCGAGGCGGAACGGCCGCAGCTGCGTCAGCGCCGGGTCGAAGGCCCGCGCCCATGTTCCCCGGAAATGCACCGCGCTCGCCAGCACTAGCATGTCCTCGGGATCGAGGCGGTCCACCAGATGCGCCACCCGGCCTCCGGTCCCGCGCCGGACCCAACCGTTGATCCGCCTAGCGGCTCCGTCCCCCGAGAAGTCCAGCCGCTCGGCGGTCGCGTCGAAACGCTCTTCCAACGCCGCCCTGAAGGCGGGGCGGAGAACGATCTTCCGGTCGGCGAACGCCTCGGCGACGATTGCGAGTTCGACCCCGCCGTCTGCCTCCGCAGCCTCATGCATGGCCGCCAGCCGGCAGCCCGGCATCCAAGGCGTTTTAGTATCTTCTTCGGTAAAGAGCCGCGCCAACGCCAGCCGCAGAGCATCGCTGCTGCCCTCAGCCGCGATGGCGAGCGCTGTCTCAATACCGGCGGGCGAGACGACCACATTGTGCAGGCCCCTGTCCGATGCTTCGCCCAGCAGCCGAACGGCGAAACCGGCCGGCGCGGCAGCCGGCTGACATTCCGGCACGGACAGGCCGGCCTTGCGCTCCTCCGGCGTCTCCGGTGGCATCGTCGAACAGGCCCCGGCGAGCAGTGCGGCGAGGAGAGCGGCAGTCGTCAGGCGCATGCGTGTCATGGCAGGATCTCGTATTCGGCGATCGCCGCCGACCAGCGCGCCTCGCGCGTGCCGCTTGCGCCAAGCACCGGTTGGCGCAGCCGCGCGCCGAGCGCCGCCAGCCAAGCCGCGGCGTCCGGCACGGGCTGCAAGTCGCGGTTCGGCCCGAGCAGGTCTTCGAGCGAGACCGGATCCTCCGCCACCACCGCGACCACCCGGCCCTTGCCCGCCGGCGGGCCTGCCACCAGCTCGAAGCCGTAATACGCATTCGGGATCTCGACCGCGCGTCCGGCGACGATGCGTGCGTCCGCCGATCGCGAGAACCGGTTCGGGAAGAGCTGCGTCACGTTGCCGTCCACCGCCGCGTCCACCACCAGCAGATGTCCGGCGCGGCCGCTCCGCACCCGCCAGGTGATCGCCTCGCCGATTCGCACCCGCGCCGAGGGGTGGATCTCCAAAGACAACCCAGCCTCGTTGCCATGGCCCAGCGCGCCTTCCACCGCGCCACTAACGGGCTTGCCGGTCGCCGCATCCAGCAGCAACACATTGCGCGGCCCCTCCAGCAAGGGCGTGAGCCCCGCCTCGCAGTCCTGCGGATGGCGCTGGCAATAGGCTGCCGATTCCGACCGAAGCCAGTCCAGCAACTCCGCATGCGCGACCCGTCCGTCGCCGTTGCGGTCGGCCCGCTTCTCGGCGATGCCCTGCACGAAACGGCGCGTGAACACGCCCTGCGGTTCGTTCGCCTCCCGGTCCTCCAGCGCGAGCTGCAAAGGCGAGACCGCCGACCAGACGATATTTTCGCCCCCGGTCTCGACGAACCCCGCCTCGCGCTGGCGCGCCGCCGCCGCGCTGCGGTCGAAGGACGGCGGTGAAAGCGAGCGCGTGCCCAGACTCCTGAGGCCGAGAGTGCGAACGCGCGCCGGGTCGGCCGAGGGCAGCTTCAGCGAGCGCGTCATCGTACCTGCATGGCAGGAGTCGACGACCACCTGCACCCGCCGCCCTTCCAGCCCGGCCAGCAGCGCCCCGATCTCGTCATCGAGCAGGAGGTTGGCGACCTTCATCGGGCGTCCGGTATTCGAGACGAGGCGCGCATCGTGCGGCACCAGCGCCTCGTCATAGCCGTCCGCCTCGTCGCCGTCCTCGTCCTCCCGGTAGTAGCCATGCCCGGCGAAATAGAGCAGCGCCCGGTCGCCGGGGCCGGTTCCAGCTTGCAGCCACTCGCGCACGCCCTTCAATATGCCAGCTTTGGTGGCGTCAGCGTCGGTCAGCAACCGGACCTCTTCCGCCGTGAAGCCCAGATGCCTGGTCAGCAGGCCCTGCATGTTGCGCGCGTCGCGCACCGCGCCGCGCAGGTCCTTGAAGCGGTCGTCGGCATAGCGGTTGATGCCGACCAGCAGCGCCCGGTCGCCTCGCGCCGCCGGCTTCGACGGCGCGGGCGGCTTGGCAGCAATCTGCGGCGGGGCGGACGGGGCCTCCGGCGCGCCTACCAAGCTCAGACGGGTCCCCGTCTTGCGGCGGATCCAGTCGACATAAGCCCCGACGCGCGTATAGACGCCGTATTTGCCGGGCTTTGCGCAGCCGCCGCCCCAACTAACGATCCCGGCCTGCGCCCAGCCATCGCCCCTCCGCACCATCAGCGGACCGCCGCTGTCGCCCTGGCAGGAGTCCTTCCCGCCCTGTCTCAGCCCCGCGCAAAGCGCGCGCCGGTCGATCGCCGCCCCCGGATAGGCCGCCCGGCAGGCTGCCCCGCCCACGAGCGGCAGCTCCACCTCCATCAGCCGCGTCGTGCGCACGTCCGAGAGCCGCACGGGCTTGCCTGTCAGGTCGTCCACGAAATGGCCCCGCCCGCCGCCGGGCGGCCGGCAGCGATGCCCGCCTTCCTTTGGGCCCTCCTTGCAGCGCAGCGGGCGCAGCAGGCCCCAGCCAACCGTCACCGCCGGCTGGCCGGGCGCCGCCGGGCCGGTCTCCTCCGCCCGGTCCAGCAGGCCCGCCACCGCCACGCCCGCCGGACGCGCGAGCCTGAGCAGCGCGATGTCATCGCCCCTGCTCGGCCGCACATAATCCTCATGCACATGGATCGTCTCAACCGCGATCCGCCGCCCGCCCCGGCGGAGATCGCGGACTCCGGTCAGCACCTCGACATCCTCCGGCGCTGTGTCGTCGTCTACGCAATGCGCTGCCGTCAGCACCCAGCGCGGCGCGATCACCGTGCCGCCGCAGAACTGGCCCCGGTTCGCGCGCGCCTCCCGGCCCGGCCGCACCAACGCCGCCTGCGAGGGCCACCGTTCGCTCCCCGCCTCCACGCCGCCCACGATGCGCGTGAATCGCTCCGAGGCCAAACGCGAGACGTCCTCCGCCGCAAGCGCAGGCGCTGTCGAAGCCGACGCAAACAGCAGCAGGGCGCAGGCAGCGCGCGCAAGGCTGGTCCCAGCGTGCCTCACCGGATCAGCTCTACCCGCCGGTCCATCCGCCAGCGCTCCTCTTGCGTCCAGGCCGAGGGGTCCGCCACCGGGAAGCGCTCGCTCTCGCCCTTCGCCACAACATCGATCCCGCCCCGGAAGCCATGTTCCCTCAGATAGCGCCCCACCGCCTCCGCGCGGCGCTGCGAGAGCGCCAGATTGTAGGGAGCCGCCCCGCGCGGGTCGGTATGGCCGGCAATCGCGATCCGCGCTGGGCGCTGCGCCATGAGATCCTCGGCAAGCTCCGCGACCGCTAGCTGCCCCCGCTCCGTGAAGCGGTCCGAGTCCGTGTGGAAGCCGATCGGCACCGGCACCCGCTTCACCGTGAACCCCCTGATGCGCTCCGCCCCGAGACCGCCCGGCGCGCCCGAGCGCGTCCGCGGCGCCGGGCGGTGCGCCCGCGCCAGCAGCCGGCTCCGTGCCGCGCCGTCGAAGATCCGTTCGATCTCTGCCACCGACGGCGGCCGGGGCGTCCTTGCCTCGTCGTCGATGACCGTCAGCGCCTCCTGGTAGAGCGCCGCCGCCTCGTCGTGATCCCGCCGCGCCGCCGCCTCGTCCCCGAGCAGTGCCAGAACCGGCCAGGCCCGCCCGTAGCCGAGGCCCCGTTCCAGTAACCTCTGCTGCGAAGCCAGCGAGGCCCCGGCGGCGATTCGCTCCTGCGCGGCCCGGGCATGCAGGGCCGAGACCGCCCGCCCGGCCCGGTCCCGGAAAGCATCGTCGCAGGAGGGCTCCGCCAGCACCGCCTCGAACCCCGTCCGCGCCGCCTCCAGATCGCGCGCCGCGAGTGCCGCGCGCAGGGTCGCCGCTCCCTCCCGGCAGTTGGCTCCCGCCGCCACCGGCAGCGCCACGGCCGCCAGAAGCGCCAGCATTGTGACCGTCCGGCCCGCCGCGCGTCTCATCGCATCCACCTCCTCCGGGTCAGGGCGTCACCAGGAAGCCGACCGTCGCCTGCGCCGTCCGGCGACCTGGCGTGGCCGCCGTCAGCGCCAGGTCGCGCGCCCCGCCCGCCGCCTCCAGCGTCCCGAATCCGTCCCGGTCGAAACCCAGCGACGCCGGCGCGATCGGACGGTCGTCCGCGCTGCAGATCGCTGTCACCGTCTCGATACCCGCCGGGCCCATCGGCGCAAGCCGAAGCCCCGTCCCCGGGAATGACAGCGTCTGCCCTGGCACCAGCAGATAATGCGGCTGGCGTACGTTCGGCAGCAGCACCCGCATGTTCCCCGACGGCCCCGTGTTCACCAACGTCAGCCAGCAGGGGCTCGCCGCCCGCACATGCAGGGTCACCGCCTCGCCGAACCGGTAACCAGACCTGTCCGTCGCTAGCTGCAGGCCCCACATCGGTTCCGGCCAAGAAACCGGCGCCGACGCTGCAGTCGGGCGAGCCGCCACCGTGGTAATCACCTTGTTGTAGTCGTCCCACTCCTGTGCCGCCGGGCCTGCCATCGTCACCTTCAGGTCGCGCGCCGCTGACTGCGCGCCCGCGCTCACCACCGAGAACGGTCCCGCGGCCGACAGCGCCGCAGGCGCGAACACCGGCGCCGGCTCCGACGACGCCACCACCTTGATGAGCTCGCGCCCGAGCGACGGGCCGCGCACCTCGATACTCACTCCCGAACCTGGCGCCGGGATCTCCAGTGCCTTGCCGCTGCGAATGCGTGCATCGCGCTGGCCGGCATTCGGGAACAGCACGGTCGTGTTGCCGGAGGGACCGACGTTCAGCACCGTCAGATATGCGTCCCTGTTCACCTGCACGAACAGCCGCACCCGTTCGCCGACCGCATAGGTATTGTCCGCCCGGTCCACCCAAGCCACCACATGAAGCCTGTCTGCCGTGGTCGAGGTAGGCGTCGGCGCCTGCACCGAGAACACCGCCGTCTGCTCGACCGTCAGGTCACGCGCCGCCGGGTCGTCCGACGCCATGGCACCCGGTGCGAGGCCGGCGAGACCCAGTGCGAGCGCCGCAGTCAGGACCGGCGAAAGAACGGAGCAGTGCACCGCCCGGTGGATGGGATTGTGCGTCATGGCGAGATGACCTCCTTATGATAGTGCGGTGCCGGGAACCCCGGACTGATTCGTGACCTGAATCCCATGTTAAGCAGGCAAGGGCCTTGCCGCCAATACAAGCAACCGGCATGCTGACAATTTGCCGTGGCTGCTCCAATCGAATGGGAGACAGACCGGTAGATTGCATCTCGCGCGGCTGCTCCCGCGCCTGTAGCATGTCCAAGCTGGTGTCCCATCACTGGGGCGGTCGAAATGGAAGGTGCATGCGGCATGCGCAGAGTGATGGCATTGCTGGCGGCGGTCGTTCCGGCGCTCCCACTTTTTGCCTCTCCCCTATTGGCGTCGGAACGGGTAGCTCTGGTGATGGGCAACGCCGCCTACGCCCATGCGCGCCGGCTCGCCAACCCCCTCAACGACGCTGGCGACATCGGCTCAACCCTCGAACGCATCGGCTTCGTCGTCACGCGGCTTGCGAATGCGGATCAGAAAGATGCATCGCAATGCGCGACACCCAACCGCACCTGATCGGACGATTGTCCTTCAGAAACCCTTTGTCCCAGTACTGGACATCCATGCGCCATGTGTACACTGACTTTTCGAGCCGTACTGAGTGCCCCTTCCTTGCCTTGGATCTATGATCTATAGGAGTAGAACTCAAACTCTTCCTCCTGTCCATCCTCACAGGTTGTGAAAACGATGCTGCTACTAGAAACATCGCGCCAGTGCCCGCTCCGACATATCACTCTTTGTATCTCCACGCGCTCGTGCCTGATTGTTATATTGCTTGCTTTCGCACCGCTGCTTGTGGGCTGTGTAACCCCCGAGTCTCGACATATTGGCTCTACATCCCCACTTTCCCAGCGCTCGCCAGCCTCTGAACCAAAATCTGTCCCTGCCGACTTTGTATCCTCGAACCGGAGTAAGTTGATTTCATACCTTATACCACTTGATGAAAAAGAAAAGATCAATGTTTCCGCGTTATGGAAGCTAAATTTTCATTCTCGTTACGCTAGTGCAATAGAGTATTTTGAAGAACGCAGAACTACAAACAATGCTGGTTTCAGCGAATTAGCTCAGTATTGCCGAGCATTGGCTTTGGCTTCAAGAATTCGTGATGCTTTCGACTGTTCCAATACACTTGAAAAGCGTCTGTATACATATGTAATCTCTAGGACGGCAGAAAATTACTCTTCCCAGCAACATAAACTTCAGACACTAGGAGCTATTCCACTCGTCAATATATTTGCGGATATTGCCGCCGCTTCCCAAGGTCAAATCCTTCCTACAGACGCGGATGAGTTCTCCTTGCCTTTTGCTGATGCTTGGCTACAAGTAGATTTCATTCGATTTCGCTACTACTTAGCAATTCGTGATTTTGAAAGTGCGAAAGATGTAGCTCGCAAACAGCTAGCTGAACATGATATCTTTGGAAGAAGCGTTGGCAACTGGTTGTATGGAAATAAAGTTGCGTCATCTGGATCTCCTTTTCTCAACAGTCTTACGGGTTTGACAAAAGACATTTCATTGATGGATGAATTCAATCTTGCCTTGTCGTTAGCTTATGGTAACGGCGATGATCGGCGAATAGCGTTAGCCATAGCGAATCAAATGGCTGCTGGTAATCGACGCTTCGTAAAAGAAGCAGCAGTGGAGCTATTCTTTGCACTTGGAGAATATCGCCGAGCGATGGAGGTATCCGACAGTTTCGGAGAACACTACAAGGGTCGAGATTTAGCGGAGCTATCCGTTGCAGGACAATCTGCTTTAGGAATTATCGCATTGCTCCTCGGAGCGCCTACTTACGGCGCACAGGGTTTGCTGGGGGCAGATCTTACTGCCGCGGCGCAATCCAATGCCGAGCAATTATGGGAGTCGGAGAGTTTTCGAGAATTTGAGCAAATATCAGATGGATTCCGAGAGGCGAAGATTGCATATGAGACCGGCCAGTGGGAAAAAGCGAAGATTGGTTACGAGAAGCTCTTGAGCAGTTCCTTGATTCATGAGTGGAAGGAAGTTCTTGCAACCATTTATCACGATTTGTCAAAACTGAAAAGAGTGGCGGGGAATAAGACTGCTGCGGTCGAACACTTGTATGCTGCTATAAATATAATTGAATCCCGACGAGCGAATTTTTCTTTAGCAACCGAACGTATGGGCTTTGTAGGTGACAAGCAATCGATATACCTTGATCTAGTCGAGCTTCTCGCACATCAAGGACGCCACGCTGAAGCTTGGGAGGTTGCAGAAAGGGCTAAGGCTCGAACGTTGGTGGAGTTGCTGGCGGGGCAGAAGCGATTTGCGGGATTTGAGCGAAACAAGAAGGTTGAGACTTATTTGGAAGTACTCGACAAAGAGGAATGGAGCGGACTGGACCGCACATATCTAAGGTCCTTGACCGTCGGCAAGGAAGACCAGGCAAGCGGTGGCGCACGAGCGCCGAGAGGTCTATCGCGTATTGCGAAGAAACTCCAAGAGGCTGAACTCTCCACGGCGTCACTGGTCTCGGTCGTACCACCAGAAGCCGAGACGATGCAGAGATATCTCGGGCCGGATGAGACCTTGGTGGAGTATTTCGGCGCTGGTGATCGCTATTTCATTATCGTTGCTGGATCCTCGTGGGTGAAAGTCATACCCATGGACGGCAAGGGGCTGGCTGCTGATGTGCAGGCGTTTCGAGCAGCATTGCAACGTTTGTATGGTTCGGGAAGAGGCGTTCAACGCGTCCTGCAGCAAGCAGCGGATACTGGGCTGTCTGGGCCTGGACAGCGCTTGGCTAGGAGGATTTGGGATCCTGTTGCTCAACAAGTGCGCACCGAGCATGTCACCATTGTTCCTCACGGTCCGCTGCACTATTTCCCGTTCGGTGCATTGCCCGTTGATGTTGATCGACTACTGATCGACGCCCATAGCGTGCGGCTACTTCCCAGCGCATCGATTTTGGGTTTGCTTGCCCACCGGTCGCAAGCTGATCAAGGTGCGCTGATTCTCGGTAACCCTGACCTCGGCGACCCCGGACTGGATCTTCCTTTTGCGCAGTTAGAGGCCACGGCGCTGGGACAAATACTGCCTGGAAGCCGCGTTCTGATCCGTGGGCAGGCCACGGAAACCGCTGTGAAGCAGCTCGGCGGAAAAGTTTCTGTCTTGCACTTGGCAGCACACGGCGTGTTTGAGCCTAAATCTCCTCTGCAATCCAGGCTGCTTTTGGCGCAGGATGGGCACAACGATGGAAACCTCACGGTTGCCGAGCTCTATCGGACACGGCTTGAAAGCGACCTTATTGTTCTTTCCGCATGCGAGACCGCCCTCGGTGCAGTGAGCGGTGGTGATGATGTAGTCGGCTTTACTCGGGGTTTTCTCTACAGCGGGGCGAGGTCGATTATATCGAGCCTTTGGAAGGTCGATGATCGGGCAACCAGCGAGCTGATGATGAAGTTTTATGAGCAGTTAGCGCAACACGGAGACCACCGTCTTGCGCTGCGGAATGCGCAACAGGGTCTTCGAAGATCTGGATATGAAAATCCCTATTATTGGGCGGCATTCAGTGTGATCGGGGGAACATGAGTAGTTTCGCGCTAATCGGCCCAAGCGGTTTGGCGCGAACGCTTACCGTCATGCTTGCTTGGCTCTGGGTGTTGGTCCCCATGGTGGCGGCAAGCGCCCAGGCGCAAAGCGTGCGAGCTCTGGTCATCGGAATTGACGACTATCGGGAATTACCCGACTTGGCTGGGGCGGTCAACGACGCTCGCGATATCGCAAGGGCGCTTTCCGGGGTAGGTGTGCGAGACCTTACCCTCCTCGAGAACTTGGCTGCGACACGGAAGCGCATTTCCTCACAATGGCGAGCGATGATCGCACGAGCGCAGCCAGGTGATACATTGGTGTTGACCTACGCGGGACATGGTGGGCAGGAACCGGCGAGGACAGCCGGAAGCGAGCAGGACGGACTCGACGAAGTGCTCCTTTTGGGAGGGTTTACGAGCAGCGGCTTGGGAAGTCGTGAACGCATCTTCGACGACGAGCTGAATCGCTGGTTCTCGGAGGCTGGAGAGCACTCGCTGCGTGTAATCTTCGTTGCTGATTCCTGCCACGCTGGCACCCTGACCCGTTCCATTGATGCTCGAGTCGCCGGGCCCGCTGTGCGGACAGTCCGTTACACTGTGGCCAACGACATGCTCCGACTCGAACTACCGGAAGCGGGGGGCTCCGACATGGAGGATTTGCCACATGTCAGCTTTCTTGCCGCTGGCCAAGAGTACGAGCAAGTGCCCGAAGTCGCGCTACCCGGAAAAGATGGTGCTGTCGAGCCGCGTGGAGCACTGAGCTACATGTTCGCTCGTGCTCTCGAAGGCGCGGCCGATTTCGACCGTGATGGGGTGCTACGACGCTCCGAGTTGTGGCGTTTCGTTCGAGAGAACGTACGAATGATCAGCGAAGCGCGACAAACGCCAAATCTCCTGCCAAACGACCGAGGCGGAGAATCGTTACTTCGACTGGTTTCTTCTCCGTCAATTCCGCCGGACAGCGCCAGTTCGTCCCACAGCAGCGATCAAGCCTTGCGACTCGCAGTTGTCAACGCGTCTCCGGTAATCCTTGCCACGCTGCCTGACAAACTACCGCATTTGGCTATCGTTTCTCTCCAAGAATTCCCTGACCTGATCTGGGATGCACGCGCGCGTCAGGTTGTAACTGGAATAGGGGATGTGGCGGGGTTTGATGTCGACTTCGGCGCTTTGCCGGGAACAGTCGGAAAGTGGAAGGCAATACGCGCAATTCGTTCGCTTAGCTTGCGCGATCCGCTGCGTATCCGGGTGAATCCGCATGACGGTTTGCATCAACACGGTAACCAGATCGAAGTCGAGATCGGGGGACTAGAGCATCCCTATCTTACACTGCTAGGTCTCTCAGGAAACGGAACTGTGCACTATCTTTATCCACTACTCACCGATCCGACGGAGGTCCCGGTCGGACAACCGTTCCGGTTGGAACTGAAAGTAACCCCACCATTCGGAGCTGATCACATCGTCGCGCTGGCGGCGGGGACAAATCAGACGACGCTCAATGCTCACCTCGCTCAACTGAATGGCAGCGTCGCTGCGGCGTTTGCTGCAGAGTTGATTGCGAAGGCTCGTGCTCGAACACAAGGGTGGCAATCGGGAGTCCAAGGCCTATTCACGGCTCCTTGACAGGTGATTTCCATTGAAACGGATGTCGGGGTGATCGCGTCGAAGGTTCCGGTTCATGCGCCGTGCTCAAGTGTTGTTAAGCACCGGACTCCGGCCTCTCGGAATCACGGCGGTTCAACGTCCTGTGACGCTGATCGGCGTTCAAGCACCGTGCCGGGCAACAGCTTCTCGACGGGAACGGCCGCGCGGCCGTATCGGCGTCGTAAGCGTTCGTCGTAGACCGCCTGTAGGTGACGGTCGCAAAGGGAGACGCACCCGGAGCGAGAATGCCGCCCGTTGCGTCCGGTTCAGAACAAGGGTCCGAAATCCATGCTCAAGAACGCCCGATGGAATTTGCCGGGACAGCATATCGACCGAATCCCGTGTCGGCTCGAAGCCCTTGACCATCTCGCAAAGCTGCGGGCCGTGGCGTAGCGCGGTATGCCAGAAGGCAGCAACGTCGCGGTCCAACTCCATCATAAGGCAATGCCCCACGAGCCTTTCCATGATGGCCGTCAGCGAAACAATGCCGCCGCCCGCGAACGGCTCGATGAGTAGTTTCGGCGTTGCGTCTATTTGCTCTAGCCAGTAGCGGACATGCGGGATCAGCCACATCTTGCCGTCCGGATAGCGCAGAGGGCTGCGCTGCGGCACGGAAGCCACATTCACTGCCGCAACGGGTGAAACTAGGAGTCTGCGCCGCGGGAGTGTTCGCGGTGGGCAAGCGGCGTTGGTCCGTCACGGAGTGGGCCGGTGACCCGAACGCAGGGATTGGGGGGGTCCCTGGTCGGCAACGCGGGGCCTGTCCGGGGAACGCTTGAGGGCGTGTAGATCTCGTTGCGAGGGGGGGGGGGGGGGGAACTAAGCCGAGCCTGCACCGCCAAGCCCCATGGGGGGGGTCAACATGGCACCAGTG
>JAPORR010000152.1 GCA_026710105.1 Alphaproteobacteria bacterium | reverse complement strand
GGCAGGTCCGGGTCCACTCGCGTCTGGCCGTAATGCAGATTCCACAGCGTCTGCCCGTGGCGCAACAGGATCATCCAGAGTCTCCTGGCGTATCGTCACGATAGTCGCCCTCGATAATGCGTGCTTCACCCCGCCAGGCGCGCGCTTCGCTGCCCCACCGCCGCCAGGTCCAGCCCGCGACCAGGTCCCGGAACGGTGGCAGCAGAAGCAGGAAGCCAGCGGCGTCGGTGAAGAACCCCGGTGTCAGAAGCAGGGCGCCGGCCACGATCAGGCACACGCCATCGAACAGCTGGCGGAGCGGCGCAGCGCCTTCGGAGATCGACTGTTTGGCACGTCTTAGCACCCCCAGGCCCTGGGCCCGGATAAGCCAAGTACCAGTCATGGCGGTCAGCACGATGACGGCGAGAGTCGGCCAAAGCCCGATCCAGCCACCGACCTCGATAAATACGGCAATCTCGATCAGAGGGACTCCGATCAGTGCCAAAAGGATTGCAAAGGCCATACTTGCCCTTTCCTAGACTTGGGCTTATCTCTGGTCAATCGAGTCAAAGGATCGGCCGTCGAGGCCGGTAGTGAGCGCCATGGACGGCGGAATTCCGTTCTTCGACCTGTTGTTCTTCGCCATGGTGGCGGCGTTCCTCGTCTTCCGCCTGCGCAGTGTCCTGGGCCGCCGTCAGGGGCATCACCAGGCCCCTCCGCAGGCTGAGCCGAATGCCGCTGGCGATGCGAACTCCAATGACAATGTGATTGCGTTGCCCGAACGCAACAAGACCGAGGAGGAAGAAAGCAACGGCACGCCACTCGGAGACGGCATAAGGCAAATCCGGAGCGTGGATGCCAGCTTCGACCCGGAACAATTCGCTGCCGGCGCGCGCGCCGCCTTCGAGATGATCGTCAACGCTTTCGCTAGCGGCGACCGTGACACGCTCCGGCCGCTAACCAGTACGGAGGTGTTCGGCAATTTCGAGCGCACCATCGCCGACCGGGAGGAGAAGGGCCATATACTCGAGGCGACGCTGATCGGCATCAAGGAAGCTGAGCTCACCGATTTGGGGCTTGACCGCCATGAAGCCTGGGCGACGATCCGGTTTGTCTCCGAACAAGTCGGCGTGCTGCGCGATTCCGAAGGACAGACACTTTCCGGCGCGATCAACGCCATCGAGGAAATCACCGATGTGTGGACCTTCGCTCGCGACACGCGATCGCCCGATCCCAATTGGCGGCTGGTCGCAACCGGGAGCGAAAACTGATCCGGTCCACATCCCGGAGCATATCATGACTGCTTCATCGGCCGTTATGACTGGCAAGCGTGGCCTAGTCATGGGCATTGCCAATGACCGCTCCATCGCCTGGGGCATCGCTCAAGCACTGGCTGCAAGCGGCGCCGAACTCGCAGTCACCTATCAGACGGAGCCGCTCGCCAAGCGCGTCCGTCCGCTCGCCGAGTCGCTGAGCGCAGCACTAGTGCTGCCGGGCGATGTCGTCGATGACGCCAGCATGGACGCTCTGTTCGAGACACTTGCCTCCGAATGGGGGCGGCTCGATTTCGTCGTCCACGCCATCGCCTTTTCGGACAAGGACCAGCTCAAGGGTCGCTATGTCGATACGACGCGCGAGAACTTTCGCATGTCGCTCGACATCTCCTGCTTCTCCTTCACGGACCTCGCCCGTCGGGCGTCAGCACTGATGGAACCGGGGGCGGCGATGCTGACGCTCACTTATTACGGCGCCGAACAGGTGATGCCGCATTACAATGTGATGGGCGTAGCCAAGGCAGCGCTAGAGGCGAGTGTGCGCTACATGGCGGCCGATTTCGGCAGCGACGGCATTCGCGTCAACGCCATATCCGCTGGGCCGGTCAAGACTCTCGCTGCGTCCGGCATCGGGGATTTCCGCTTTATCCTGAAATGGAACGAGCTGAACGCGCCGCTGCAGGCCAATGTCACACTGGAACAGATCGGCCAGTCCGCTCTCTATCTGCTCAGCCCGATGAGCGCCGGGGTCACCGGCGAGGTGCATCATGTCGATTGCGGCTACCACGCCGTTGGTATGATGAACCCGCACCGGGCAGCGGATATCTCGGACTTGCTGGCGAGTTTCAAGCCGAAATACGGCTGATGGCCTCCAACGGGTTCGGGCAGACCTTTCGTTTCACCACCTGGGGCGAAAGCCACGGGCCGGCGATCGGTTGCGTGGTGGACGGCTGCCCACCCGGCATCGCGCTTGCGCAAGATGACCTCCAGGTCTGGCTCGATCGGCGCCGGCCCGGTCAGTCCCGCTTCACCACCCAGCGCCGTGAGCCAGATCGGGTCAATATCCTTTCTGGCGTATTCGAAGGACGCACGACCGGCACACCCATCAGCCTCGCCATCGACAATGTCGATCAGCGGTCCCGGGACTATTCAAAGATCGCCGACCGCTTTCGCCCCGGCCATGCCGATTACACCTACTGGAAGAAATATGGCCACCGCGATTATCGCGGTGGCGGCCGGTCCTCAGCCCGGGAAACCGCCATGCGGGTGGCCGCCGGTGGTGTCGCACGCAAGGTTCTAGGCAGCAGCGTGTCGATTCGCGGCGCGCTGGTGCAGATGGGCGAGAAGACCGTGGATCGCGCCCGCTGGGACTGGGACGCCGTCGGTGACAATCCCTTCTTCTGCCCCGACACCGCTGTTGTCGGGGACTGGGCGGATTATCTTGATTCTATACGCAAGGCAGGCTCGTCCGTGGGCGCGGTGATCGAGATCGTCGCGGAGGGCGCGCCGTCGGGCCTCGGCGAGCCGATCTATGGCAAGCTTGACAGCGACCTCGCCGCGGCGCTGATGAGCATAAACGCGGTCAAGGGCGTCGAGATCGGTGACGGGTTCGCTGCGGCAGCGAAGCGCGGCGAAGACGCCCATGATGAAATGGTTCCGGACGCCGAAGGCGGGATCACCTTCCTCTCCAACAATACGGGCGGCGTTCTGGGCGGCATCTCCACTGGCCAGGCAGTGGTTGCGCGTTTTGCCGTCAAGCCTACCAGCTCGATCCTCGTTCCACGCCGGGGCGTTAACGAGGCGGGCGAGGCCGTCGAGATCGTCACCACTGGCCGCCATGACCCTTGCGTCGGCATTCGCGCCGTCCCGGTCGGAGAGGCGATGATGGCTTTGGTACTTGCCGACCATTTGCTCCGGCACCGCGCCCAGAACGGTTGACGTGGCCCCTCCTTTGCCACCCCTTTCTGCGGCCGAACGGCTATAGTTCATCGTAACCCTTGCTCTGGAGGACCCGCGATGACCCGCGATGAGCTCAAGGACATAACGTTCAGATTCACTGCCGCCTTCAATCGGGACGACCTCGACGGCGTTATGGCCTGGTTCGCCGATGACGCCGTTTATGACGAGTTCAATGGCGTCCGCCATGAGGGCAAGGAGGCGATCAGGGCGGCGTTCGAGCCGATGTTTGCCGGCAAGTTCGGCAAGATTCGTTTCGAGGAGGAGGACCTGTTCCTCGACCCAGAGGACGGTAAGGCGATGATGTCCTGGTCCTGCGTGACGACCACGCCCGAACGGCGCAGCAGCTGGCGCGGCCTCGACCTGCTGCATGTCGCAGGCGGTAAGATCGTCGCCAAGCATACCTACGCCAAGGCGGCACGCCCGCTTTTTGAAGCCGGGACCGCCTGACGAAGCGCGGGCTGTTTCGCTCGAACGGAGTGTGGCGGCCTTGAATGTCCGGAATAGCAGCGGCCGAGTTCGGCCATGATCGATCGGAAAGACGATGCGGGCGCGGGCGCAGTTCCGCTGGTGTCTCTGGATGCGGTCGCGCTCGATACCGAGACCACGGGACTTGACACAGGCAAGGATCGGATCGTCCAGATTGGCGCCGTGGCGTTGAGCGGCGGTGCCATACTCGCCGGCAACAGCTTCGACCGGATGGTCGATCCCGACATGCCCATTCCACCGTCTTCCACAGCCATCCACGGCCTCTCGGATGAGCAGGTCCGCTTGGCGGAGACGGCGAGAGAGACCCTGCCGGCGCTTGCAGACTGGATCGGCACGCGGGTCGTGATCGGCTACGCGATCGGCTTCGATCTCGCAATACTCAAGGCGGAGCATGGCCGGCTTGGAATTCCGTGGCGGCCCTATCGCTCGCTTTGCATTCGCCAGCTTGCCTCGGTGGCGGGGCTTCGTCTGCCGGCTCCCTCGCTCAACGCCATAGCCGAGCGGCTTGGGATCGCAATCGAAGGCCGGCACAGCGCGCTTGGTGACGCCCGGGCAGCAGCGGCGATATATATCGCCTTGCTTCCGCGTCTGGCGGAAAGGGGTATTGCGACGCTGGCCCAGGCGGAGCGAGCCTGTCTCGCGCTCACATCGCAAGCGGACGAGGAGGCAAAGGCCGGCTGGCAGCCGGCAATCGCAGTCGACCGAGTGCCGAAGGCTGATTTTGGTGCCTTCGCCCGTGTGGACAGCTTCCCATTCCGGTATCGTGTGGCGGATATCATGTCCACACCACCGGCAATCGTCGTGCCCGCTATGAGTCTCGGCGAGGCTCTCAACCTGCTCACCGAAAGGAAAATCAGTTCGGTTTTCGTATCGTCTGGCGCAGGTACCGATATCGGCATACTGACCGAAAGAGATATCACCCGCGCCATCCGCTCTCTTGGGGCCAGGGCGCTGAACGAAGCCGTGGGCCTCTTCGCCACCCGGCCATTGGTGACGGTCCCGGCGTCCGAATTTCTCTACCGCGCGAATACATTGATGATCGTGGGCGGATTCCGGCATCTGGGCGTCCTATCGGCGGACGGTGCCCTTGTCGGTGCCCTCAGCGCTCGTGACCTGTTGAAGCAGCGTGTGGGTGATGCGGTTTTCCTTGCGCGCGAAATCGACCATGCGGAGGCGCCTGCTGACCTTGGCAAGGCCTGGGCAAATCTGACCAGGATCGCCGGGGGGCTCGTTGCCGAAGAAGTGGATGCACGCATTGTCGCATCGGTCGTCTCGCGCGAACTCCGGGCGCTGACGCGCCGCGCCTCGGAGTTTGCCGAGCGCGAAATGGCAGTGGAAGGCTTCGGGCCACCGCCAGCACAATTCGCCGTGCTGATCTTAGGCTCGGGCGGACGTGGTGAAAGCCTGCTCGCCATGGATCAGGACAATGCAATCGTTTACGCATCCGGCGTTCCTGGCGGGCCGGAAGACCGATGGTTTGAAGAACTCGGACGCCGGCTCGCAGACATTCTGGACGGTGCTGGGGTCTCCTACTGCCAGGGCGGCGTCATGGCCCGGAATGCTGAATGGCGCATGGACCTTGACGGCTGGCGCCGGAAGGTGGGGGGGTGGATCGAGCGCTCACTGCCGGAGGATGTCCTGAACTGCGACATCTTCTTCGACAGCATGCCTGTTTATGGCGATGCGGCGCTCGGCAAGAGGCTACATAGCGAGGCTCTCGACATGGCCTCCAGAGCGCGCGCCTTCCAGATCGGGCTCTGCGCTAACGCTGTCGACTTCACTCCCCCGCTCGGCATGTTCGGGCGGCTCAGGCTGAAGAAGGGCCGCCTCGACATAAAACGCAACGCGATCATGCCGATCTTTTCGGCAGCGCGCATTCTCGCCATCCGGCACGGCATTCATGACCGTTCGACGCCGGCGCGGCTGCATGCGGCGAGCGAATTGGCGGACAGCGCCCGGGACTCCATCGGCGCTCTCGTCGAGGCTCATCGCATCCTGCTCGACGAACTCCTCGCCCAGCAGCTTCGGGATATCGGGCGCGGCATTCCCCACGGCAATTTGGTCGCACCAAAACAGATCTCCGCGCCGAGGCAACGGCAATTCCGCTGGGCTCTGGAGCAGGTGGACCAGGTACGGGGTGTGTTGGGAATGCCGGTGTTTGGCTGATCTTGCGCAGCGTGGAACTGGAAATGACGCCGCGGCCCGGTGCAATATCAGTGGCGCGAACCGAAACTGGATCTCACCGTCATGCCCGACCGACTGCCTGCCTCGCCCAATACGGTACACTGGGGCTTTTTTGATGCCCGGTTGAAGCCTGCACTCACCGTAGAGAGCGGCGCGGAAGTTGAGATCGAGACCGTTTCCGGCGCGCCGGATGCCCTTCCGGGCCCGGGCTTCGAAGTCCCGGAAGCCTTACGCCGCATCCACGCTGAGACGCCCCGCCCACTCGGCTCCGGACATATTCTGACCGGGCCGGTGGCCGTCACGGGCGCTGTTCCGGGCGATGTGCTGCAGATCGATATTCTGGAAGTTCGATTGGGGGCCGACTGGGGCTGGAATGCGATCCGGCCGTTGGGCGGTGCGCTGCCGGACGAGTTTCCAGATGGACGGATAGTCACAATCGCGCTCGACCGGGAGGCCGGCAAAGCCCTGATGCCTTGGGGCCGCACGCTCGCCTGCCGGCCGTTCTTCGGCGTCATGGGCACGGCCCCGCCGGTGCCTTGGGGCATGGTGAGCACTGTTCAGCCGCGCGCCTTCGGCGGCAATATCGACTGCAAGGAGCTGACCACCGGCTCGGTGCTCTACTTGCCAGTGTTCGCCGACGGCGCGCTGTTCTCCTGCGGCGACGGCCATGCCGTCCAGGGCGATGGGGAAGTGTGCCTGACGGCCTTGGAGACAGCGCTCAATGGGCGGTTTCGCCTCACGCTCCGCAAGGACATGGCACTGGCCGCGCCGATGGCCGAGACAGCAGACCAATGGATTCAGTTCGCCTTTGACGCCTCGCTCGACCGGGCGGCCCGCATGGCGCTCAGCCGGATGATCGACTTCATCCGCCTGCGTTCCAACCTGTCGCGTGATGATGCCTATATGCTGTGCAGCCTCGCCTGCGACCTACGTATCACCCAATTGGTGAACCAGCAGCAGGGCGTCCACGCCATGCTGGACAAGCAGGCCATTGCCTAGCAGAGCAACCGGAGGGTTGGCCCGATGCTGTGCAGCGCCGCGATGGACGCCGCTGACGATTCGATGCGGGCGGCGCTTCCATGCCGGCTCAGAGAGTCTGCGGGACATGTCTTGCCAATCGGTCAGCGCCTGCTTCAGGGCCGGTTCGACTGCCCGCAAAACCTGCTTCGACAGAAATCTGAACTCACGTCATCTACTCGGGGTGACGCCGCAGGGCCCGGAGGTCGTATCCCCAGGGGGAAAAGGCGCTAGCGTGCATAATCAGCTTTTCGGTGAGCAGGGCCGCGAACAGCTTCCCGTACAGCCAGGCTTTCGGGCTCTCGTCGCCACGCTTCGGCAGATGTCCGAGCTGCACGACCGACTTGAACCGCTTGAAAACTAATTCAACCTGCCAGCGGATACGGTACCAGTCGAGTGCCTCTTCCGGGGGGTGAGCCGGGCCGAGGCTTCCTCAAGCAGCCTGAAGCTTTGCCCGTCAGCCTGAAGGAAGCTGAGCGGACCGGTATTGACGCGTATCATGACATATCCGCCGGATTCGGCGACATGCTCAATACCCGATGCTGTCGGATAGCCGCGGTCGGCGACCACATGGTCGCCCGGGGTGATCGAAAACCGCCGGAACGACTCGCCCGCGCCTTCGGTCTCCGTCACGGTGAAGTGATCGCAGCGAGGCGCACGCTGTAATGGATCCGCCAGAGTGATCCCGTCCTGCCGGGCTCTTTGACCGTCGTCGCGTCGAACACGCGAATCCCCCAGCCCGGATTCCTCACGGCCCGGACCTGGCTCGCCAAAAAGCGCTTGGCAAAGCGAAAGAAGCCAGACGCTTCTTGAGTGCAACCAGGAAAAGGTCCGCGAGCCCTATACGCCCGGAAGGAAGTCTCACGAATGCCTGCACCCGAGATGGAGCAGCACCCGCAGCAGATTCTCCGCCGCCCTTGTGCAGTCCCTTGGGGGCACCGGACTCGATAGCGAGTTCCGCCCATCCCGAAGGAAAGAAGCTCAAAAGCAGTTCTCAATCCTCCCCCATGTGCCGTCGCTCGCTAAAATCGAGGAGGCGGTATCATGGCACGATTCGGGGCTGCTGAAACAAGTTAACGCTTATGGGACCCACTCCCTCCGCCCTGCCGGGCATTCCCGATCGCCCTCCCACTTCGCTTGCCTTGCGGCACGTTCTGGGGAGGCAGTGGCAGTGCCGCGCATGGGCCAGTCGATGCAGCGTGGCGATGGGCTGGCTACGCAGTAGCGCGGACGGACGATCCCGGGCGGCCTGCATGGGGTGACAAGAAGGCATCGGGCCGTGTGGCGGGCAACAGTCGGAATTCATCTGAAAGGCGGCGCGGGCGTTATCATCACGGCAATCCTACGCGCGGTGCGGCATGAGGCCGTCCGGCGCATGCCATGGTGGGGTCGCTCGCCTGAACCGGGCCGTGCGGGTTTGAGGCTTTTAGGTTCCCAGCGCTACAGCAGCTTGACGATCGCGGCAAAGATACCGGTCATGGCGACCATCATCCCGACCATCCATCTGATGAGGTCGGCCTTGACGTCCGCAATGTCAGCCTTGGTTTCCAGCCTGAGTGCCTCAATGTCGCCCTTGACGGCCTCGATATCGGCCTTGGTTTCCAGCCTGAGTGCCTCAATGTCGCCCTTGACGGCCTCGATATTGGCCTTAGTGGCGAGCCTGAGTGCCTCAATATCAGCCTTGGTTTCCAGCCTGAGTGCCTCAATGTCGCCCTTGACGGCCTCGATATCGGCCTTGGTTTCCAGCCTGAGTGCCTCAATGTCGCCCTTGACGGCCTCGATATCGGCCTTAGTGGCGAGCTTGACTTTCTCGATATCGGCTTTGACGTCTGCGATATCGGCCTTTGTAGCGAGATTGGCGTTGAGCAGTGCGACCTGTTCGTCGGCCAGGGTTTCGGCCTGACGTTCGGTGAAGCCGCCTTCCTTGAGGCGCTTGACGAAGCGGTGGGTGTCGAAGGCGATGGCATCGCTCATGGCAGCGATGATACGGCCATGCACGGCCACGCCGCAAGCCCGCGCGGCCCCGCACCCAAGGCAATCGCTTTTGGATTTATCAGGCAGCGGCGCGTATCATCTTGAGGAGGAAGTTGTCGTCCATCCCATCGTTTGAGTTTCTCGCGCATAGCGTCTTTGGAGGGTTCGCGTCATTCCTCTGCACGACCTGTGGTCATGCGGTTTATGCCGATTTCAATGCGGCACAGAATATCCGTGACCGGGGGCTTAAGCAGGTCTCAAGCCCCGGGAGCGGTTGGCCTCCGGGATTGAGGCCGCTGCACGGGGAGGGGCGGTGGCCCGGCCACCGGCATGGAGGTATAGGCCGCCGCATCGAATCAATGACATGGTCGGTGAAATCCACAGGAAACGGCGGCGGTGACTTATGGGAATAGGGATCCGAAGACGATACCAGAGAGGATCGCGCCCGCAAATCCTAGTCCGACATAGGCGAGGAAGACAGACCGCCGCACAAGCGCATAGACGGCCGTCATCGCTGGGATGCAGCTCACTGCGCCCGCCACCATGAAAGCCATGCCGGCACCATTGCTCATGCCCTGCTCGATCAGGCCCGCGACCAGCGCGGGCGCCGCATAGCCGTTCAGATAAGCGGGCGCTCCCACCAGTGCAGCGGTAAGGATTGGCAGCAGGCCCTCGCCGCCGACCGCACCCGCAATTACCTCTGCGGGCAACCAAGCTAGCATCAGGCTCTCTAGCAGGTAGGCGAGCGTCAGCCATTTGAGCAGGAACAGTGCGTTCTCCTTCGTCTCGTCGGCAAAGATCTGCCGTCGCTCCGCATGGTTCCAGAAGCGCCATTCCGGCCTGCCGTCGAAAGCAGATGAGGCGCGACAGCCGCCGCCGGGCTGAGGGGGTTTCGCCGGATCGGCGAAGAAGCCGGCACCCACTGCCGCCTGCGTGACGAAGCCGCCCAGCAGCCCGATCCCGATAGCAGCGACAGTCTTGCCGATGGCGAACGGCCAGCCGAGTGCGCTGGCTGTGATGAGGAAGGCGGCGGGGTCGATCAGCGGCGATGACAGCCAGAACGCCATCACCGCCGAAACCGGCGTGCCGAGTGCCAGCAGTGCGGCGATAAAGGGAATGACCTCGCAGGAGCAAAAGGGCGCGAGGCCGCCAACCAGGGCCGCCAGCACGATCATCCTGCTCTCCCGCCCGACGAAGGCGCGCGCGACCACCGCGTCAGCCCCTGTCGCCTTCAGCACCGATACGGCCAGCACAGCGAAGACGATGAAGGGTAGGGTATGCGCGAGTGCTCCCAGCGTGAAGTCGACCGATGGGCGGAATTGCACCGGATCGAAGAGTGCGATCGCCGCCAGAATCGCAAATATGGCCAGCCAGACCCGTCCGGCCTTAGGTAACTCCAAGCGTCTCAGCGTGGCGACGAGAGTTGTCATCGCAACCGATTCTTGTTTCTATATTTCTAGCTAAATCGAAATATGATGATGGTGGCATGAACTGTCAAGGTGGTCCGCGCAACATTCTTTCAAAAGGAACCCTAGCGTTTCGTTCATCACTTCCGCATTAGCGCGGCAGATCAGCATAGTGCCACGCCGTTCCCTCTGCATCAGGCCGCAATCCGCCAGGCGGCGCAGATGATGCGAGAGCGTGGAGCGGGGAACTCCGGTGCGTTCATGGATGTCGTTGACCGCCAAACCCACTTCACCCGCCCGCACCACATGACGGAACACGGCAAGCCGGGTCTCGTTACCGAGTACTTCTAGGCGGGCGGCGATTTCAACGAGTGTCATAAGGTCGGCTCACACTCTCTCCATGATCATCTCCGCGGCTTTCTCGCCAATCATGATGGAGGGGGCATTGGTGTTGCCGGAGGTCAGCGTTGGCATGATCGAGGCGTCGGCGACGCGCAACCCCTCTATTCCGTGAACGCACAGCCGGTCGTCCACCACCGCCATCGTATCCGAACCCATCTTGCAAGTACCGACCGGGTGGTAGGTGGTTTCGGCGTTCTCCTTCACCCAGGCGATCAGATCGTCGTCGCCCTCCTGCTTCGCGCCAGGCGCCAGTTCCTCGCCGACGATCCCGGCAAGCGCTGGCGCTGCCATCAGCCTGCGCGCAAAGCGCATACCGCCGAGCGTAACCTCGCGGTCGATGGCAGCGGAGAGGAAGTTGAAACGAATCTCAGGCGCCACTGCCGGATCTGCCGAGGTTACGTGAATGCTGCCAAGGCTTTCTGAACGCAGCGGGTGGGTGATAACGGTCAGGCCCGACTCTCGGTCTAGCCTGTAACCGGTGGAAAGGAACGGGATCCAGCAGATCACCGCATCCGGGCTCGCCAGCCCTGGGCGAGTGCGGATATAGGCGCGCAGCGGCGCTGCGGGCAGGCTGAGCAGCCCGGTCCGGGCGAAGGCGAATTTCAGCGCCTGCCATACCAGGCCCATGCCCCGGGCCTTGTCATTGTAGGTTAGCCCCCGGGCAGGCACGCGCCATTTCATGCGCGGCGCGTAATGGTCACGCAGGTTCTCGCCAACACCTGGCAATGCATGAATGACAGGGATGCCGAGCGCCTTTAGCCGCTCCGCCTGCCCGATGCCGGAAAGCTCCAGCAATTGCGGCGACGCGACGGTGCCGGCGCTTAGCACGACTTCGGCGTTTGCTTTCGCCTCGCAGACCTGGCCGCCACGCCGGTAACGTACGCCGATGCAGCGCCGGCCGTCGAAGAGCAGCGCTTCCGTCGGGGCGTTAGCACGGATGTCAAGATTCAGGCGCGAGCGCGCAGGGTCCAGATAGCAACGCGCCGTGCTCATACGCCACCCGCCAGAGATCGACGCCTGCGTCATGGCGATGCCATCCTGGGAGGCACCATTATAGTCCGCATTATAGGAGAGGCCAACCTCCCGCCCCGCCTGGACGATTGCATAATAGAGTGGGCCACTCTCATCCGGGTCGGTCACCCTGATCGGGCCGTCCCGGCCCCGGAATTCGTCCTCGCCGCCGGCATAACTCTCTATCTTCCGGAACACCGGCAGCACGTCACGATAGGACCAGCCGCGATTGCCCAGCTGTGCCCAGCCATCGAAATCCTCGGCCTGGCCGCGCACGAACACCATGCCGTTGATGGCAGAGGAGCCCCCCAGCAGTCGTCCGCGCGGCACAGGGATGCGCCGTCCACCCGTGCTGTCCTCGGGCTCGGAGGTATAGAGCCAATTGGCGGCCGGGTTATCGATCAGCCGCGCGAAGCCGACGGGTATAAGCGACCAAGGATGGCCCGACCGGCCCGCTTCCAGCAGCAGTATGCGCCGGGCCGGATTCGCCGATAGCCGGTTCGCCAGGGCCGCCCCTGCAGAGCCTGCCCCCACGACGATGTAATCAAACCGTTCTTCCACCATGCTGCCGCCGTCCCCGATTCGGTCAGACCGCCCGCCGCCCCGGCTATTCCTTCGGGGCGTATTTGGCGAGGATGCGTTGGAGAGTGCGGCGGTGCATACGAAGCCGCCGCGCGGTTTCTGAGACATTGCGTCCGCACTGCTCGTAGATGCGCTGAATATGCTCCCAGCGCACACGGTCGGGTGACATTGGCAATTCCGGCGGGCCAGGTGGGTCGGAGCCGATATGCTTGAGCGCCGTCTCAATGGCATCAGCATCCGCCGGTTTCGGCAGATAGTCGATGGCACCGACCTTCACTGCCGCCACCGCAGTCGCGATATTACCGTAGCCGGTGAGCATGATCGCCCGGCTCTCCGGCCGGACAGCCTGCAGATGCGAGACCACATCGACGCCGCTGCCGTCGCCGAGTCGGAGGTCGACCACGGCGTAATCCGGTGGGTCGATATCGACTGCCGCCTTGCCGTCGGCGACCGAGCCGGCGGTGCGGACATCAAAGCCGCGCCGTTCCATCGCCCGCGCCAGACGGTTCAGGAAGGGCGGGTCATCGTCGACCAGAAGGAGCGTACCAGCGTCACCGGAGCCCTGTTGTTCGTTCATCGCTCATCACCCTTTGTCTCAGGCTCCAGTATCACGCGTGGCCACAGAACCTCAACCTCCGCGCCGCCCTCGGGCCGGTTGAGGAACGTGACATCGGCACCGGTGCGCTCCAGCAGCGTGCGCGCGATGAAGATGCCGAGGCCCATATGGCCGTCGCTGCCGCGCCTTGTGGAGAGATAAGGCTCGCCAAGGCGTCCCAGTAGCGCTGCCGGGAAGCCGGGCCCGTCATCCGAGATCGTCACGGCGACCCGCTCGGCATCCCAGACGATGGCGGCAACCACGCGACGGCGCGCGAATTGCAGTGCGTTGGAGAGGATGTTGCCGAGCCCGTTCACCAGTTCTGGACGGCGCTCCAGAGCAGGCTCCGGCGTGTCGTCGCGCGCGCGGCCGCGGACCACCAGATCGACCGCCTCGCGCCGGTGGGAGTCGGCCATGCTCTCGATCAGCGCTGTCAGCGGCATGCGGAGATAAGAAGCGCGGCGCGCATCTGGGCGCTGCGATAGCTCCGTCAGGATCGCCTTGCAGCGCTCCGCTTGGCTCTTCAACAGGCGTGCATCCTCGGCAAGCGGGCTGTCTGCCGGCACCTCCTGCACGAGTTCGGATGCGATGACAGTGATAGTGGCAAGCGGCGTGCCGAGCTCATGCGCCGCCGCGGCGGCGAGCGTGCCGAGATCGGCAATGCGTTGCTCGCGCACAAGTGCATCCTGTGCCGCCGAGACCGCATCGGTCATCCGGCGCCGTTCGATCGCCACTTGCCCGACATAAACAGCAAGGAAGACGATGGCGACGATGGTGGCGGCCCATATGCCCAGCACCAGCTCCGGTGGCATGATGGGCGGTGGCCCGTCCCAGGGCAGCGGCATGTGCCATACGGCTAACAGGGTCCCGGCCACCGCCGCCAGGGCGACGAGTTTGATGCAGCTCGCTCTGGACAGGATCGACGCTGCCACTGTAACCGGCGCAAGCAGCAGGAGCGCAAACGGATTCTGGAGCCCGCCTGTGAGAAACAGCAGCAGAGCGAGCTGCAGCGTGTCGAAGGCAAGGAAGCCGAAGGCATGCGGCTCCGGCAGGCCAGCCCCGGCGCGCTGATGCAGGCTCGCGAACAGGTTGACTGCCGCCGACATCCCCACTGCTGCTGCCGCCGCCGCCGCCGCCTCTATCGACAGCCGGTATTCGAAGACGAAATGGACGGCCAGAACCGCGCCCGCCTGGCCAGCCACCGCAACCCAGCGAATCAGGATCAATGTTCGCGCCTGGACAATGCCTGTCTCGCCCCGTGACGGCGTGGGCTCTAAACTCTTCATGGGCGACCGGCGCTCTTCCGCTGCTGTCGAAGAGGGAAGCATAACATGGGCGAATGGGCCATCTCGGCTTACAATCTCTCAAGGGAATTCGGTCCGGTGAAGGCTGTGGACAGGCTGACCTTCGACCTTGGATACGGCGGCATCGTCGCGCTGCTCGGCGGCAATGGGGCCGGCAAGACGACCACTATCGCCATGCTGCTCGGCCTACTGCTGCCGACCTCGGGAACAGTATATGCGCTTGGCGTCGACATGACCCGGGACCGCTATCGGGCGCTTGGGCGCATGAATTTCTCTTCCCCCTATGTGGAGCTTCCGGGCCGGCTGACGGCAGAGGAGAACCTGCTGGTCTATGCCCGTCTTTACGGGGTGGCGCATGCCAGCTGGCATGTGCGCGCGCTGGCCGAAGCGCTGGAGCTCTCCCCGCTGCTAAAACAACAGACCCGTACGCTCTCCGCAGGCCAGAAATCCCGCCTCGCGCTCGCCAAGGCACTGGTGAACGAGCCGCAGCTTCTGCTCCTCGACGAGCCGACCGCTTCGCTGGACCCGGAGACTGCCGACTGGGTGCGCGCGTATCTCGCCACCTATGTCGAGCGGACCGGAGCCACGATCCTGCTCGCCTCGCACAACATGCTGGAAGTGGAGCGGCTCTGCTGCGATGTGCTGATGATGAAGGACGGTCGGCTGGTCGACCGGGGCGCACCAGATGCCCTGATTGCGCGTTACGGGCGGCGCAGTATGGAAGAGGTATTCCTGGATATCGCCCGCAGCGGGACTAATTCTCGTCCCCAGCTTCTGTGACGTCTGCGAGGCGCGTACGGAACTTGTCGGTCTTGTAATCGGTGACACGGTAGGCCCAACCGCCTGCGGTGGCGTTGATCTCGTCGATCTCGGTTGCAACTTCGTCCGGCGTCTTCAGCGCCATCTGCAGCGAGCCCTCGAGCTTGCCCGCCTCCATCGTCCTGCGCGCATCCAGAAGGGGCTGCACGCGCGGGTCCGGCGCGCCCGGCGACGCGGCCAGCGCCACCCAGTGGCTACCGTCCTGCGCTGCCATGTCCGCCTCCACGACGAGCCCGTCGAAGGTCTCGAACCGGCCTGTGACCAGCGGCTTCGAGAAATCGACCTCGGCGGCCGGGCGCACATCGTCGAAGATCAGGAAATCAAGCCAGCTCGTCAGCGGCGACAACTCATGGCCTGCCTTCGCCTTGTGGCCCGGCGGCGGTGGTTCTTCCAGGATCCATGCCATCTCCTCCGGCCCGGCCCTGGAGACCGTTACTGTCTCGCCGTCAGCGTGGATCAGATGTGTACGATAGATACGGCGCTGCTCCACATTGGCAATGTTACGGTCGAGGAAGCGGGTGAGGAGCTGCACCGGCTGGAATCCACCCTTGGCGAGCCAGGACTGCGCCTCGCCGCTTTTGCGCAGGAACACGCCGCCACCCGTCTCTTCCGGTCGCGCCAGGCCAACCAGCAGGTCCGCGACCGTCTCCTCACCTATTTTCGCCACGATCCGGATGGATTCGGCACTGTTGTCTCCGAGATCCTCGACCCGGATCTTCGGATAAAGCGCGGGCCTGCTCGTGCGCGGTTCGATCAGCTCAATGCGTGCCAGATCGTAGAGCATGCGTTTCAGCATGTCGAAGTCGGCCGGATAGCCGTGGCGCTGCGCCACGGCCCAGCGCCCGTCCTCGCGTCGGGCTGATACCGTGCCGTCCACCATCGTCGAAACCTCGACGAAGTCGATATCGTTCACACGATCGAGCAGGCCAGGATAAAGCATGGCACCGGCGACTGGATCACTGCTGCGGATGCGCTCATCCACCAGAACCGCAATGGCTGCCGCCGCCGTGGCGGCGGTCAGAACCAGCAGGAACAGGAAACTGCGGAGCTTCATGCCTGTCACTAACCCTCTTGCGCGGGGCGGCGGCGCGCACGCCGGGCATAGGCAACGACCCCAGCAAAGATGGCGACCAAGGCCGGTACGAGTGCAATGTTGACAAGCGTCAGCCAGGAGGCCAGCGCCTCGACATCGCGACGCAACCGGTGCTGAACATCGCGGAGTTCGCGGCGCAGCCGAATCATGTCGGCGCGCAGCGTCTTGAGCGAGTCGGCCTGGCCCGGCGTCAGCACCACCTGATCCTCACCCGGAGAGTCTCTCTCGAGCCGATTCAACCGTTTCGTCGCCTCCTCCAGGCGGTCCAGTAATTCTCTTTCCTTTGCAATGTGCTTGCTTTCCGCCTGGCGCCGGATGTCTTCCACCAGGGTGAACGGGCGCTGGAAGCTGCCGCGCGAGCGCAGCGAGGAGAGGTCGTCACGCCCGGTCATGGTCTCAACCGCATTCAGGAAGAAGGCCGCGTTGTCGGCCACGGCCCGGCCGGCGAGGCCACTGTCCAGCGGGCTTGCAACCATCCACATCGGGTCCGAAAGCATATCGACATCGGTCACTGCGATGACATCCATCGGTGCCGCCGACCGCGCCAGATGGCTCGCTTTCAGAGCTTCCCACGCAGCCTTGGCTTCTTTGTCGGCCTCGTTGCCTTCGCCCGCCTCACCCCCGTCATCCTTCGGTTTCGGTTCGGGCGGTCCGTCGGGAAACGCGCTTTCCACCTCACCGGACAGCCTGGCAGCAAGCACCAGCGGCGCCTCAGCCGGCTCGAAGGCATGCAGCACGGCAACCGGATCGACCGGGCCTTGGAGCAGTGCCGCTGGAACGGTGCCGCCGTCCTTCGAGGTGGTCACCAGCGGTGTCACCGTGGCCCCGGCGCTCTCCAGCGTCCGGATATGGCCGGGCGAGGCGATATTCAACAACGAAAGCCCGGCGGAAATGGAGTCTTCGGGGGAGAAACCCCGCTTATCGATGCTGAGCCACAGCGGATAGTCCACTGCCATCAACCGCGTCCTGGACCGGTCAGGTACCTGCACCCGGCGCGCGAAACCGGTATCGCCTGCCAATTCGCCGCCCGGCATTTCTATGCCCCAGGTCTCGAACAGCCGCCCGAGATTGGAGGCAAACCCGTCGGGCGGCATCCCGCGGCGAAGGAATTCCGGGTTCTGCGCCTCGCCTTCGGAATGTGGGTCCACGAAGACAAGCAGCTTACCGCCGCGCAGCACGAACTGGTCGAGCGCATAGAGGGTTTCGTCGGTAAGCCGCTTCGGATGCACGAGCAGCACGACATCGATTTCTTCCGGCACGGCCGTGGTCGTGCTGACGATCTGGCGCACATCCACCGATTCGAGCAGCAGGTTGTAAATCGTCCAGGCATCATTCCGGCCCCGACCCGACTGGGACATCGGCGAGCCGGCGATCGGCAGGCCGGTAATCAGCCCAACGGCAGGTAATTCCAGTTTGGCGAGACTGCGGACGACACGGGCGATGTCGTATTCGAGATCGCGCTCGCGCGTTTCGTCGAAAAACGGGATCAACTCCACATCATCTGTCGAATTGGTTCCCGCAAGGCCGAAAAAGACGCGCTCGCCCGTGCGGTCCACAGGCAGACCCTGAAGGCCGAAGGCATCGGCTCGGTCCTCGGCATCAGAGAAGGGCTCGGGATCGAAGACCTGAAGGTCGATCTTGCCGTCGGAGAGCGCCGCGAACTCCTCCAGGATGTCGCGCACATAGCGCGCATAATTGCCGATCTGAGGGATTTCCCGCGCGAGCCGGCTAGAGAAATAGAAGCGAAGCACGACCGGCTCGTCGATTTCCTGGACCACACGCTTCGAATCCTCTGCCAGCGTGAAGGCACCCTCCTCCGTCAGGTCGAGGCGAGCGTGGACCAGTAGCCGGTCTGACAGGCTAACACCGGCCACGAACAGGATCGCCAGCAGCATAAGGGCAAGCCGGGCGAACAGCCGGCGTTGCCGGAAACGACCCATCGCTGCCATCCCTTCAGTCTGCCTTCTTCAGATCGACAGCGATGGCGGCCGCGGCCAGCCAGACGCCGATGGCGAGCGCGTAATAGATGAGGTCGCGCAGATCTATTACGCCCTTGACGATATTGTTGAAATGGCTGAGCAGGCTGAAGGAGGCGATCGTTTGCAGCAATGCCGCTGGCACCGCGTCACCGAGAAGCGGCTGAACGACTCCGGCGCCTAGCACATTGAACAGGAAGCACACGGTCACCGTCAGAACGAAGGCGACCACCTGGTTCCGGGTGAGCGCGGATAAGCAGGAGCCAATGGCGAGATAAGCGCCGGCGAGCAGGGAGGAGCCGATATAGCTGGCGGCAATGACTCCGTTGTCCGGTTCGCCCAAATAGTTGACCGTGAGCCAGATCGGAAATGTCAGCGCTAGCGCGAGCCCGGCGAAGGTCCAAGCCGCCAAGAACTTCCCGACCACAGCGGCCGCGGTCGAGACTGGCAGGGTCAGGAACAGCTCGATAGTGCCTGTCTTGCGCTCTTCGGCCCATAGCCGCATCGAAATCGCCGGCATGAAGAAGAGGTAAAGCCAAGGGTGCCACTGGAAGAAGGACAGGAGGTCGGCCCGCCCGCGCTCGAAGAATGCGCCGACATAGAAGGTCAGCGCTGCCGCCAACGCGAGGAAGATGACGATGAAGACATAAGCGACCGGCGTGATGAAATAGCCGGTGAATTCCCGGCGGAAGACATGCGCTATGCTAATCATGCCCAGGTGCCTCGGCATTGGGCTCTGCATCGGCTTGTGTCATGCGCCGGAAGATGTCGTCGAGTGCCCCCGTCTCGGTCCGCAAGTCACGGACCTCCCAGCCATGCGCTTGAATGAGCAACCCGACATCCGCAAGAATCGGCTCGCCGTCACGAGAAACCGCGATCAGCCGCACGGCGTCTGGCCCCGCCGGATCGCGCCGGACCGTCTTGACACGGTCCAGCCCCCCGACTGCCGCAATTGCCGCATCGGCAAAGCGCAGGTCAAGCGTCAGCGAAACGGCGTTGTGCAGTGGCGACCATGCAGCGAGAACCGTCGGCGCGGCGTCCGCCAGCAGTCGACCACCGGCAATGACAGCCGCCCGCGTGCAAACGGCATCCACCTCTTCCAGGATATGGGTCGAGATAACGATGGCCTTGGAGGGGCGGATTTCGCGGATGAGCGCGCGCATTTCATGCTTCTGGTTTGGGTCGAGCCCGTCGGTCGGCTCGTCCAGGATCAGCACGGGTGGATCGTGCAGCAGCGCCTGGGCGAGACCGACGCGGCGCTTGAACCCCTTGGACAGCGTGTCAATGGGCTGGGCGAGCACCTCCGCAAGCCCCGTGCGCTCAACCGCTAGCCCGATGGCGGCGCGGGCGGGACGACCGGAAAGGCCCCGCATGGCGGCGATGAAGGCGAGAAAGGCACCGGCGGTCATGTCACCGTAGAGCGGCGCGCCTTCCGGCAAGTAGCCGAGATTGCGCCTGGCCCGGATGGAAGCGTCTGTCACATCATGGCCGCAGATCGCTGCGCGGCCCTCGGTCGGGGTAAGAAACCCTGCAATCATCTTCATCGTCGTGGATTTGCCGGCGCCGTTGGGGCCCAGGAAGCCCAGCACTTCGCCCGCTCCAACCTCAAGATCCACCCGGTCCACGGCCACATGCGTGCCGAAGTGCTTCGTCAGGCCCTGTGCAGCTACCAGCGCCAACATTGCGTTCCCAATCCCGTCGGCCTCTTCCGGCCGCTCCGGCCAGCGCGGCAGAGAGTCGATCGCAGAGAGTCGATCATGCCGCGACGCGCCAGTAAACTATTGGTAAGTTTCCGGCTCCGAAAGACCGGATACCTGACCTCATGTCCGACGATCTATACCGACTGACCGCCTGCGACACCATCGCCAGGCTCAAAGCCGGAGACATCACGCCGCTCGACGCCATAGACGCCGCGTTGGCGCGTATAGAGGCGGTTGACGGCTGGGTCAATGCGCTGCCGACGCTGGCGCCGGATCGTGCGCGTGACCGCGCCCGTAGGCTGATGGATCGCCCGCCGGCCGCGCGCGGCCTCCTGGCCGGCCTGCCAGTCGCCATCAAAGACCTGAACCCAGTGGCGGGCGTACGCACCACATACGGCTCGCCTATCTATGCCGATCATGTGCCGGCCGAATCCGATATCGCCGTGCTGCGCATTGAGACAGCGGGCGGCATCGTGCTGGCGAAATCGAACACGCCCGAATTCGGTGCCGGGGGGCAGACCTTCAACGAAGTGTTCGGCGCTACCCGCAACCCCTGGAACACCGCGCTTACCTGTGCAGGCTCCTCCGGCGGCGCGGCAGCGGCGCTTGCCACAGGGCAGGTCTGGCTCGCGCATGGATCAGACCTCGGCGGCAGCCTCCGCACGCCGGGCGCCTTCTGTTCGGTGGTCGGCCTGCGCCCGTCGCCGGGCCGCGTGCCCCGTGGGCCTTCGGACGGCAGCTTCAACTACCTCGCGGTGAACGGCCCGATGGCGCGCAATGTCGCGGACGTGGCGCTCTTCCTTGATGTCATGGCCGGGCTCGACCCGCGCGACCCGCTTTCCTGGCCCGCGCCGGCCACGCCCTATCGCGAGGCCTTAGCCGCGCCAGTGGCGCCCCGGCGCATCGCCTTCAGCCCCGATCTTGGCTTCATGCCGGTCGATCCGCAAGTACGCGGCATCTGCGCCCGCGCCATGATCCATTTCGAGAACATGGGTGTCTCCGTAGAGGAGCATGCGCCGGACTTCTCCGGGGCTATGGAGGCGTTCCACACCCTCAGGGCCGCCCTGTTTGTCACCGAGCATGCGGAGCGGATGAAGGCGCATCGCGACAAGTTCAAGCCGGAAATCCTCTGGAATTACGATAAGGGCCTGGCGCTCACCGCGGCCGAAATCGCGCAAGCCGAGTGCGCCCGGACTGCGATCTTCCAGCGCATGGCAGCGTTTTTCGCAGAGTTTGACCTGCTCGCCTGCCCGACCGCGGCGGTGCCACCTTATCCGATCGAGCAGCGCTATGTGGACAGGATCGGCGACACCCAGTTCGACAATTATGTGGACTGGATGGGCCTGCAATGCGCCGTATCGGTCACCTCCTCGCCGGCGATCAGCATTCCTTGCGGCTTCACTGAGGACGGACGGCCCGTCGGGCTGCAATTGGTTGCCCGTCCGCGTGGCGAGGCAGAATTGCTGCAGGCGGCGGTACTGTTCGAAGAGGCTGCTGGCCTGCACAGCCTGCTACCGATTGACCCCAGGGATCCTGCCAGCTGAGTGCTCGTCAGGGCAGGACCTCGATAGAATCAACCCTGTCGGCGACCGTGCGAACTGCGAATGTCACCACGACCCAGCCTTCAGCCGGCTTAATGTCAATATGTCAATGCGGTGGTCTGGCCGCTTGAGGAAACCGGGGGCGGGATTTGCCGTAGCGTTCATCGCCTCTCTCCCCTGAGTGCGTTCACGAAATCGGTCAGGCCCGTCTGCCGCGTCCGCCTGCGGCGCTCGGCTCGGAGAATACTACGGACTTCTTCAATACCGGCCTCCAGGTCCCTGTTGATGACGACATAGTCGTATTCGGCATAGTGGCTTACCTCGTCGAGCGCCTTGGCCATGCGCGCGCGCACCACCTCGGCGCTGTCCTGGGCACGGGCATGCAGGCGCCGTTCCAACTCCTCAATGGACGGCGGTAGCACGAAAACACCGACCAGGTCGGTCCGGGCCTTCTCGGCAATCTGCTGCACGCCTTGCCAGTCGATGTCGAACAGCATGTCGCGCCCTTCCTCCAGTGCCGCCTCGACTGGCGCGCGCGGCGTGCCGTAGCGGTGCCCGAATATATTGGCATGCTCAAGGAAACCGTCCCTGCCGATCATCTCCTGGAAGGTGGCGTCATCAACAAAGATATAATCGCGGCCATCCACCTCACCCTTACGGGACGGGCGCGTCGTCAGGCTGACGGAGAGCGCTATGTTCTCCTCTCTCTCTAGCACAGCGCGGCTGATCGTGCTTTTGCCAGCACCGGAGGGCGATGACAGCACCAGCATCAGGCCACGCGTTGCTATGGACAGAGCAGGCTTCATTCGACATTCCGTGCCTGCTCGCGAAAGGCTTCGATTGCGGCCTTGAGGTCCAGCACGATACGGGTGAGCTCCAGTGTTGCCGATTTGGAGCCGAGCGTGTTGGCCTCACGGTGGATTTCCTGGCAGAGGAAGTCGAGCCTGCGGCCGACCGCTTCGCCGGACGCGAGAAGCGCCGAAACCGCCTCCAGATGCGCATCCAGCCGGTCGAGTTCCTCGCGCACATCCGCCTTCGCGGCGAGCAGCGCTATTTCTTGCGCGAGGCGCTCTTCAGGAAGCGCGGTGTCCAGTGACGCGACCGCTGCCGCGAGCCGGTCCTGGAGTGCGCCCGGCTGCGCCGCCGCATGGACCCGGGCCGCGCGGGCGCTGGCCTTCATGGCGAGAAGATGCGCGTCCAGCGTGATCGCGAGCGCCCGGCCCTCTGCGCGCCGCACTTCCACAAGCCCGTCCAGTGCCTCTTCCAGAGTCGCGAGCAGCGCCGTCTCGTCGCGCGCCCCCTGCTCTGCATCAGCCGCCTCGATCACACCGCGCAGGCCTAGAAGACCGGCTATACCGCCGCCGCCCCGGCGTTCGGCTACAGCCGTCAGTTCGTCGAGCCAGGCCTCATTCACGCGGTAGCACTGCTGCCCCTCGGCCTGGTCGAACCATAATTCCAGAGTGACACTGCCGCGCTGGAGGCGGGCTTGTGCAGCCTTGCGGGTGAGCGGCTCCAGCGCATCCTGTCCTGCAGGCAGGCGCAGGCGCAAATCAAGACCGCGATGATTGACCGAACGCGCCTCCCAGCGCCAGTCAGACCCGGCAGCAGCGGCGAAGCCGGTCATGGAGGACAGCCCCTTCACCGCGCGCGCCTCGATAGCTTGCGATAGCGCGCGACATTGCGGTTATGCTCCCGGAGGGTGCGTGCGAAGAGGTGGCCGCCCGCGCCATCGGCGACGAAATAGAGCGCGTCCGTGTCCGCCGGTCGCGCGGACGCCTCAAGCGCCGCCAGGCCGGGATTAGCGATCGGGCCCGGCGGCAGCCCGTGGTTGCGATAGGTGTTGTAGGCGTGGTCCAAGCGGAGGTCGGCGCGGGTGAGTGCCCGCCCGAGCGGCTGGCCGCCGGTGAGTGCATAGATAACTGTTGGATCTGTCTGGAGGCGCATGCGGCGCTTCAGGCGGTTGATGAACACCCCTGCGACTCGGGCGCGCTCTGCCGACATACCGGTTTCTTTCTCGACGATGGAGGCGAGGGTGAGCAGTTCGGTCTCGCTCTTGAGCGGTGAGTCGGGTGGGCGGGCACGGAACAAGCGCGCAAGCGCCTCATCCATGGCGCGCTGCATACGTGCCACTAGGCCCGCGCGGCTGTCGCCGTAGCTGTAATAGTAGGTCTCAGGCAGAAGCCGCCCTTCGCCGGGGTTCGGCAATTCGCCGACCAACCTTTCGGTGTTCCGCAGGAGCTCCAGCACGGCCGCGGTGGTGAGCCCTTCCGGCACCGTAAGGCGGTGTATGACAGTGCGGCCCGCCACCAGCATGTCGCGGACCGAAGCGGCACTGACCCCGGCGGGGAAGTCGTATTCGCCCGCCTTCAGGCGGTTCTGGGCGCCATCCACAATCACGAAAATGCGGAAGGCCAACGCGTCGCGCAGCACGCCCCGTTCGGTAAGCAAACTTGCCAGCGGAGCAAGACCGGCACCTTTCGGCACGACGACCCGGCGTGTCTCGGCAAGCGGGCCGGGCGTGTTGAAATCCTGCCAAGCTCGGAGGGCAAATCCGGCCGTGCCCGCCGCCAGCAGCGCCAAGAGGACGCCTGCAAGCCGGCGGCGGCGCATTGAGGATCAGGGCGCGCCAGCGAAGACGAGCGACGTATTGGTGCCGCCGAATCCGAAGGAGTTGGAAAGCGCATGATCGACCCTGCGTTCCTTCGCCGCGCCCGGCACGAGGTCAAGGTCGCAGCCGTCTGACGGATCTTCGAGATTGAGTGTCGGCGGCACGATGCCGCATTGTACGGCCTTGATGGTGAAGATCGCCTCGATAGCCCCGGCAGCACCGAGCAGGTGGCCGTGCGCAGACTTGGTCGAAGACATCGACAGTTCATAGGCATGGTCACCGAACAGCCGCTTCACCGCGCCCAGTTCGATCTCGTCGCCGAGCGGCGTCGAGGTGCCGTGGGCGTTGATGTAGTCGATGCATCCAGGGTCGATCCTGGCCCGCTTGAGTGCCGCTTCCATGGCGCGGTAGCCACCATCGCCATCTGCCGCCGGCGCGGTGATGTGGTGGGCGTCGCCGGAAAGGCCGTACCCGACGACTTCGGCATAGATCCGTGCGCCGCGCGCCTTCGCGTGCTCATACTCCTCCAGCACGACGCAGCCGGCGCCCTCCCCCATGACAAAGCCGTCGCGCGCCTTATCCCAAGGCCGGGAGGCGCGCTCGGGTTCATCGTTGAAATGGGTCGAAAGCGCCCGCGAGGCAGCAAACCCGGCGATGCCGAGGCGGCAGATCGCAGCCTCCGCCCCGCCGGCCACCATCACATCGGCGTCGTCGAGGGCGATCAGCCGGGCCGCATCGCCGATGGCGTGAGCCGCCGTGGCGCAAGCCGTGACCACGGAGTGATTCGGGCCCCTGAAGCCGTATTTGATCGAAACCTGCCCGGAGACGAGGTTGATGAGCGCGGAGGGGATGAAGAAAGGGCTGATTCGCCGGGGGCCACGCTCCTGAAGCAGGATCGCGGCGTCGTGGATAGTCTGTAGGCCGCCAATGCCGGAACCAATCATAACGCCGGTGCGGTTGCAGCCTTGTTCGTCTTGTGGCTCCCAACCTGAATCCTCAACTGCTTGGTCGGCTGCGACCATGCCGTAGATGATGAACGAATCGAGCTTGCGCCGTTCCCTGGCGGGCAGCCACTCATCCGGGTCCCAGCGACCCTCCTCGCGGCTGCCGACGGGTAAGTGGCCCGCAATCCGGCAGGGGAGATCGGACACATCGAAGGCCCGGATAGGACCGATGCCCGATTCGCTCTCGATCAGCCTTTCCCAGGAAGGTTCGACACCGACTCCCATCGGTGAGACCAGCCCCATCCCGGTGACCACCACACGGCGCACGCCGAATTCCCCCGGCCGCGTCAAGCGTTTTCGTTGATATAGTCGATCGCGTTCTTGACTGTCACGATCTTCTCGGCTGCATCGTCGGGAATCTCAACGCCGAATTCCTCTTCGAACGCCATCACCAACTCGACCGTATCGAGGCTGTCAGCGCCCAGGTCGTCGATAAAGCTCGCCCCTTCCACGACCTTGCCTTCGTCCACGCCGAGATGCTCCACGACGATTTTTTTAACGCGATCGGCGATATCGCTCATTCATTCCCCTCCCTTCAGGAGTGTTCTTGCAGGCTTACCGCTGCGGATTCCAGGCCCCGACATCGGGGAGGCGGCCTCTTAGCACAGCCTGTGGAGGCGGGCCAGCGCCCAAGTGAAAACGGGTCGCCAACTCGGGCGATATAAAATCTCATCATATCATCGCCATGCCGCCGTTCACATGCAAGGTCTGGCCCGTGATGTAGGCCGCCTCGTCGCTGGCGAGGAACACCGCCGCAGCGGCCACGTCTTCGGGACGGCCAAAGCGCCCGCCCGGCACCCGCCCGAGGGCCTGGGTCCGCTGTGTCTCGTTCAGGTCCTGCGTCATAGCGGTATCGATGAAGCCGGGTGCGATGCAATTGACGGTGACGCCCCGTCCCGCCACCTCGGCCGCGACGGCCTTGGCCATGCCGATCATGCCCGCCTTGGAGGCTGCATAATTGGCCTGGCCCGGATTTCCGATGACACCGACCACGGAAGAGACGGCGATAATACGCCCGTGCCGGCGGCGCATCATGCCGCGCAGTGCCGCGCGGGCAAGGCGGAAGCCGGCGGTCAGGTTGAGATCGAGCACGGTCTGCCAGTCCTCGTCGCGCATGCGCAGGAAGAGCCCGTCACGCGTGACGCCGGCGTTGCTCACGAGAATGTCGAGGGGCCCAAGCGTCTCTTCTGCGCGCGCCGCAAGGCTGTCCGCCGCTGCGCTGTCGGCAAGGTCACAGGGCAAGACCGCAGCGCCATCCAATTCCCCCGCCAATGCCTCCAGTGCCGCCTCGCGAGTGCCGGAGAGGCCGACCCGGCCGCCCCGCGCTGCCAGGGCGCGTGCGATTGCAGCGCCGATGCCGCCTGATGCGCCGGTGACCAGCGCGGTTCTGCCGCTGAGATCGAACATGGGCTTCAAAGCTGTCTTGCCTGGCTGTCGAGGGCGGATTCAGACATCGAGTGCTCGCTGCCCAGCTGAGCAGACAGCGAGCATCAAGATAGCCGAGGATCGTCTAATATCCATAGGGGCCCTTTATAGCGGCGGCGGCACACGGCGGCACGGGCATTCCGTCGCGCAACACAGGGCTTGAAATCCGTATCGTTTCAGTCCAATTTGCAATCCGGAGTGATTGACTACGGATTAAGCCGATGTTGAGACTGAGCCGGATGAATGACTATGCCGTTGTCGTCCTAGGACAATTAGCGTCCCAGCCCGAACGGCCGCGCTCGGCCAGCGAGCTTGCCGAGGCGACGGGTCTTGCCGCCTCCACCGTGTCGCAGGTGCTGAAAGCGCTGGCCCATGCCGGGCTTGCGGCGTCGGTTCGCGGCGCACATGGCGGCTACACGGCTGACCGTCCGCCGGGTGACATTTCCGTTGCCGAAATCGTGCTGGCAGTCGACGGCCCGGTCGCCCTCACCGCCTGCGTGGACGGTGGCGACTGTGCGATTGAGGCAACCTGCCTGCTGCGTGGCTCTTGGGACCGAATCAATAATGCAGTCCGGGGCGCGCTGGAAGCCGTGACACTCGCCGACATGCTGGCCCCGATGCAGGATTTCTCGCGTTTCGAGCCCAAGGATTTCGAGCCTCAGGAGTTGCGCCCATGAGCCGCGTTGCCGCCGAAACCGTCGAGCAGGTGCGCTCGCTCGGCGACCGCTACAAATACGGTTTCGTCACCGATATCGAGTCCGAGCAGGCTCCCAAGGGGCTGAATGAAGACATCGTGCGCTTCATCTCCGCCATTAAGGAAGAGCCAGAATGGCTGCTGGCGTGGCGCCTCGAAGCTTTTCGTCACTGGCAGACCATGACCGAGCCGGACTGGGCGAAGCTCGGCATCCCGATGATCGACTACCAGGACGCCTATTACTACTCGGCGCCCAAGCAGAAGGAAGGGCCGAAATCGCTCGACGAAGTAGATCCGGAATTGCTGGCCACCTATGACAAGCTCGGCATCCCGCTGCGCGAACAGGAAATGCTGGCCGGTGTGGCGGTGGATGCGGTGTTCGACAGCGTCTCCGTCGCCACCACTTTCAAGGCAAAGTTGGAGGAGCACGGTGTTATCTTCTGCCCGATCTCTGAGGCGGTGCAGAAATATCCGGAGCTCGTCCGGAAGTATCTGGGCACGGTGGTGCCTTACACGGACAATTTCTTCGCCACACTCAACTCGGCCGTCTTCACGGACGGATCCTTCGTGTTCGTGCCGAAAGGCGTGCGCTGCCCGATGGAGCTCTCCACCTATTTCCGCATCAATGCGGCCAATACCGGACAGTTCGAGCGCACTCTGATCGTCGCCGAGGATTCTTCCTATGTAAGCTATCTGGAAGGCTGCACAGCGCCGATGCGCGACGAGCACCAGCTACATGCCGCGGTTGTCGAGTTGGTGGCGCTGGACGATGCGGAGATCAAGTATTCGACCGTCCAGAATTGGTATCCGGGCGACGAGAACGGAATTGGTGGCATCTTCAACTTCGTTACCAAACGCGGGGCGTGTATCGGCGCGCGCTCGAAGATTTCCTGGACCCAGGTCGAGACGGGGTCGGCGATCACCTGGAAATATCCAAGCTGCATGCTACACGGCGCGGACTCGGTCGGCGAGTTCTACTCCATCGCCATCACCAACAACTACCAGCAGGCCGACACCGGGACCAAGATGGTGCATATGGGCCCGCGGTCGCGGTCGCGCGTCATCTCCAAGGGCATTTCCGCAGGCCGCGCGAGCAACGCCTATCGCGGCCTCGTCAAAATGCTGCCAGGTGCGGCAAGCGCCCGAAACTACACGCAATGCGACTCGCTGCTCATCGGCTCACACTGCGGGGCGCACACCTTCCCCTATATCGAGAGTCAGAACCGCAGTGCCCGCGTCGAGCACGAGGCGACGACCTCGAAGATCGACGAAGACCAGCTCTTCTACTGCCGCCAGCGCTGCATCGATGAGGAGGAGGCGGTGGCGTTGATTGTCAACGGGTTCTGCCGTGAAGTGTTGCAGCAATTGCCGATGGAGTTCGCGGTCGAGGCCCAGAAGCTTGTCGGCATCTCTCTTGAAGGATCGGTTGGCTGATGCTTGAAATTCGTGATCTGCACGTCTCGGTTGAGGGCCGGGCGATCCTGAACGGGCTCGACCTCTCGGTTGGCCTTGGTGAGATCCATGCTGTGATGGGGCCGAACGGCTCCGGCAAGAGCACGCTCTCCTATATTCTTTCGGGCCGCGAGGGCTATGCGGTGGACCGTGGCGAGGCGCTCTATGACGGGCGCGACCTGCTAGCGCTGGAGCCGGAGGAGCGCGCGGCGGCCGGAGTCTTCCTTGCCTTCCAGTATCCAGTTGAGATTCCGGGCGTCGGCACCATGACCTTCCTGCGTACGGCGCTGAATGCGTTGCGGCGCGGCCGGGGCGAAGATGAGCTCGACGCCATGCAGTTCCTGCGCGTCGTCCGGGAGAAAGCGAGGGCGCTCGGCATCGGCGAAGACATGCTGAAGCGCGCGCTCAATGTCGGCTTCTCTGGTGGCGAGAAGAAGCGCAACGAGATGCTCCAGCTTGCCTTGCTTGAGCCACGGCTTGCGATCCTCGACGAAACCGACAGCGGCCTCGACATCGACGCGCTCAAGGTGGTCGCCGAAGGGGTGAACGCGCTCCGCTCGCCGGACCGGGCCATGCTTATCATCACCCACTACCAGCGCCTGCTGGATCATATCGTGCCTGATCGGGTGCATGTGCTGGCTAAGGGCAGGATTCTCCGTTCGGGCGGCAGTGAGTTGGCACGCGAACTGGAGGCTAGGGGCTACACGGACATACTGAGCGAGGCGGCATGACGACCCGAGTCGAGAGTTCGGGCGTCGAATCCTGGCGCGAGGCGTTCGAGAGCATCCGCGCTGCGTTGCCAGGTGAGCGCGATGTTGCCTTCGAGGCCTTCGCCGCCAGAGGCTTCCCGACCAACCGAGTCGAAGCGTGGAAATATACCAGCCTGCGTCCGCTCGCGCGCCAACGCTTCCGGCCGGCAGAGCCAGACAGGGATGCGGTGGTTCCATTCCTCAACGCAGGGCCACGAATCGTGCTGGTCAACGGCTTCCTGCGGGAGGATCTGACGACGGTTCCTGTCGGTCGCTGGGCCGGGCCGGACAATAGGGCAGGGGTAGAGGACGAGGCGCTGGTCGCGCTCAACGCAGCCATGGCCGGTGACGGCTATGTTCTGACCATCGCAGAGATCCGCGACGAGCCCATCGAGATCGTTCATGCCACGGTCCCCAGCCCGACCGGGCCTGTGGCGCAGTCGCGCAATCGCATTGTCATCGCGTCCGGCGGCACGGCCCGGGTCATTGAGCGGCATATCGCGCTCGGCAAGGGAGCCTATTTTGTCAACGGCGTGACCGAGGTCGAGGTGCAGGCTGGCGGGCAACTCCACCACACCAAGCTGCAGGAAGAGGGGGCGGATGCGCATCATCTCTGGTTCATGCCCGTCCAGCTCGACCGGGATGCGGTTCTGGAGAGCGCGGTGTTCACCTTCGGCGCGCGGCTGTCGCGCAACCAGATCGAGGCGGACATCTTCGGCGAAGGCGCGACACTTGCGCTCAACGGGGCCTATGCCATCGCGGGCCGGCAACTGGCCGATCACACGAGCCGAATCGAGCATCGCGCGCCGGGTGCAACCAGCCGGCAGGTCTATAAGGGGGCGATAGGCGGACAGGCGCGCGGTGTCTTCCAGGGCCATATCATCGTCGCCGAGGGTGCGCAGAAGACCGACGGCCAGCAGCTCAACCGCGCTCTGCTGCTCTCCGGCCGGGCGGAGATCGATGCCAAGCCGGTGCTCGAAATCTATGCCGACGACGTGCAGTGCAGCCATGGCGCAACTGCTGGCGATATAGACGGGGACGCGCTGTTCTACCTGCGCTCGCGCGGTATTCCGGCGAACAGTGCCCGCGGGCTGCTGGTGCGCGCATTCCTCTCAGAGATCCTTGACGAGACGCCGGAGGATGCGCTGCGGCGGGCTGTCGAGGATCGGATCGATGCCTTTCTGGAGGTGGGCGCATGAGCCCAGACAGCAGCCCGCTTGCGAGGCCGAATTACGATGTGCTGGCAATCCGCGAGGATTTCCCGATCCTCGCGCGCGAAGTGTTTGGCAAGCCACTGGTCTATCTCGACACGGGCGCGAGTGCCCAGAAGCCGCGCCAGGTCATCCGCACAATGACAGAGGTGATGGAGGAGACCTATTCCAATGTCCATCGCGGCGTGCATTTCCTCTCCCAGACCTGCACAGACCAGTTCGAAGCAGCCAGGAAAACGGTGGCGCGCTTCATCGCGGCGCGCAAGGCCGACGAGATCGTCTGGACGCGGGGCGCCACCGAAGCCTGCAACCTTATTGCCGCCACCTGGGGTCGGGCAAATGTCGGGCCAGGCGACCGGATCGTAATCTCGACGCTGGAGCACCATTCCAACATCGTGCCCTGGCAGTTGTTGCGTGATGAGACAGGCGCTGAGCTCGCGGTCATCCCCGTGGACGATGTGGGCGAGGTAGATCTCGACGCCTATGCCGACCTGCTGGACGAGCGGACAAAACTCGTCTCGGTCACCCATATCTCCAATTCGATTGGCTCCGTATTGCCGATCCGGGAGATGGCGCGGATGGCGCATGAGAAGGGCGCGCTCATCATGGTGGATGGCTGTCAGGCCGCGCCGCACATGCCTGTCGATGTGCAAGACCTCGATGTCGATTTCTACTGTTTCTCTGGGCACAAGACCTACGGGCCGACCGGCATTGGTGCCCTCTGGGGCCGGAAGGAACTGCTCGACGCCATGCCCCCCTACCAGGGCGGCGGCGAGATGATTGCACATGTCACCTTCGAGAAAAGCAGCTTCAAGCCCGCCCCGCACAAATTCGAGGCCGGTACGCCCGCTATCGTTGAGGCAGTTGGGCTCGGCGCAGCGCTCGACTATATCGAGTCGATCGGGCGCGAGGCGATCCTTGCCCATGAAACGGAGGTCGCCGAATATGCCCGCGAACGGCTCGCCACCGTGCCGGGCTTAGGTATCGTCGGCCAGGCGCGCGAGCGGGGTGCCATCGTTTCCTTCACCATGGAGCAGGCGCATCCCCACGATATCGGCACTATCGTGGACCGGGCGGGCGTGGCGGTGCGTGCCGGCCATCACTGCGCCTTTCCGGTGATGGAGCGCTTCGATGTCAGCGCGACGGCCAGGGCCTCCTTTGGGCTCTACAACATGAAGAGCGAGGTGGACCGGCTGGTCGAGGCACTGGACGAGGTTGCCGGGATTTTCGGCCGATGAACGAGCTGCGCGAACTGTATCAGGAGGTGATCCTCGACCACGGCCGCAATCCGCGCAATTTCCGTTACATTGCGGACGCCGACGGCGAGGCGAGAGGTGACAACCCGCTCTGCGGCGACCGGGTGCAGGTGTTCGTCAAGCGGGATGAGGCGGGGCGGCTCGGCGACGTTGCGTTTCAGGGCCACGGCTGTGCGATCACGACGGCGTCCGCTTCAATGATGACCGAGCTGCTGAAAGGACGGAGCGAAGCAGAGGCTCGTCGGTTGTTCGATGTGTTCCACGCCGTTTGCACGGATGAAACGTTCGATCCGATGGATGTGCCGTCGGAATTCGAGGACGAGGTCGACCGGCTGCAGGTCATGGCGGGTGTGCGCCAGTTTCCGATGCGGGTAAAATGCGCGACCTTACCGTGGCACACCTTCACGGCTGCGCTCGACGGTAAGAAGACGGTGACAACGGAATAGACGGGGACAGGGCGGCGATGGAAGGGACCATGCCCTTTGAGCACTGGATGGGCGGCGAGCCGCTGCAGGAGTTCCGCGCCGAGGCGGGGGCGCCACTCGAGCCCGGCTCGCCGACCGCGCCGCGCGGGAACCTGATTGCGGCGCTCAAGACGGTGTATGATCCTGAAATTCCGGTGGACATTTACGAACTTGGCCTCATTTACGATATGGAGCAGGCGGAGGATGGCTCCGTCCGCATCGAGATGAGCCTGACCGCGCCCGGCTGCCCAGTTGCCGGCGAAATGCCGGGCATGGTGGCGGAAGCCGTGGCGGCGGTGCAGGGCGTCGGCGAGGTCGAGGTGCTGCTGGTGTGGGAGCCGGCATGGACGATGGAGCGGATGAGCGAAGAGGCCCGCCTCGCGCTCGACATGTGGTAAGGAAAGGGAGGCAGACATGCCAGAGCCGATGATCCGGATGACGGACGCCGCCGCCGAGCGGGTGCGCTACCTCATGTCGCTCTCGGAAGAGCCTGCTGTCGGCCTGCGCGTCGGTGTGCGCTCGCGCGGCTGCTCCGGTCTCTCCTACTCCGTCGAATATGCCAGCGAGCGCAAGCCCTATGAGGAGGCCATCGAGTCCAACGGCGTGACCGTGCTGATCGACCCGACTGCGGTCATGTTCTTGATCGGCTCGGTGATGGATTACCAGGAAGACGTTTTCGAGTCCGGCTTCACCTTCGAAAACCCCAACGCCAAGGGCACTTGCGGCTGCGGCGAGAGTTTTCATGTGTGAGAAGGAGATGAACGCCGCGCGCGGGCCCGACCTTCTCCTGCTGGGTGAGTCGGTTCGGATCATTACCGACCAGCCACACCGGGCCTTGGAGGGGCTAGGTGCCCGACATGCCTTTTTCGATGCGTGGCCTGAGAGGACAGTGTAAATGACCTGTTGTGAGGCACGTGACCGCTTGCCGCCCGGGCTTGAACTGGACGGGTGCCGTCACGATATTGGCCTGCAAGACTGACAACGTTAACGGAGCTAACGGAGACCGAAAATGGCCTTCGACAATCTGAGGACAACGGCGCGCGCCGCCACTCACACCGATGCCCGCACGGCGGCTCTAGATGCCGGCCTGCGCAAGCATATGCTTGGCATCTACAACTACATGGCCTCGGGCGTACTGCTGACCGGCATTGTCGCCTATCTGGTGTTCACTATGGCGGTGAGCCCGACGCCCAGCGGCCAGATGGCGCTGACGGCCTTCGGGCAGGCGATCTACCTTTCGCCGCTCAAATGGGTGCTGATGCTTTCGCCACTCGCCTTCATCCTGGTGCTGAGTTTCGGCATCCAGCGCCTGAGCGCGTCGGCGACGCAGGGTCTGTTCTGGGTGTTCTGCGCGCTTATGGGCGCGAGCATCAGCTCAATCTTCCTACAATATACGGGCACCAGCATTGCGCGCGTGTTCTTCATCACTGCCGCTGCCTTCGCCGGCCTGAGCCTCTACGGCTATACGACGAAGCGCGACCTCTCGGGCATGCGCTCCTTCCTTGTGATGGGGCTGATTGGTGTCATCATCGCCTCGTTGGTTAACATCTTCCTCGCCTCAAGCGCGCTGCACTTTGCTGTGTCGGTGATCGGCGTGCTGGTGTTTGCGGGCTTCACTGCCTATGACACACAGCGCATCAAGAGCGAGTATTATCATGGCTACGACACCGCCGTGATGGCCAAGAAATCGGTGATGGACGCTCTGTCGCTCTATCTGAGCTTCATCAACATGTTCCTGCTGCTGCTGAGCCTATTCGGCAACAGGGAATAGTTCAGACTCCGATCCGCACCGTGCCGCCATCGTCGATCACCGGGCGCTTTACCAGGGCTGGATGCGCGAGCATCAGGCCCCGTGCCCGGGAGGCGTCTAACCCGGCCCTGTCGGTCTCGTCGAGCGAACGCCAGGTCGTGCTGCGCCGGTTGAGCAACGCCTGCCAGCCTAGTGCGGCGATCCATCGGTCGAGCAGGGCGGCGTCCAGCCCGTGCTCGCGGAGGTCGTGGAAACGGTGTTCGCCTACCGCCTTACGTGCTTTACGGCAGGCGTCGCAGGTCTTGAGGCCATAAACGGTCAGCACGGCTCGCACTCCTTCATCCGCCAGCGTGGATATAGTCGCATAGGTGCCTCAAGGGCGGTAGTGGTGGAAAAGCGCGGCCCGTATGCTGACCGGCCTCGCACCTGAACATTTCAAGGGCGTCCATGACTCAAGGGTGTCCGCGACCATGCGTCCGCCGCCGGGGAGGTCTGCTGTGCAGGGGCCTGAAAGCCATTCCTATTTCTCGCAACGTTTGCGTCTGCACTATGTCGACTGGGGCAATGCGGACGCGCCGCCTCTGCTTCTGGTCCATGGCGGGCGAGACCATTGCCGCAATTGGGACTGGGTGGCGGAGGCGCTCCGGCAAGACTACCGCATCCTCGCGCCCGACCTGCGCGGCCATGGCGACAGCGCCTGGTTCGTCGGCGGCGCCTATGCCATGGCGGACTATGTCTATGATATCGCGCAACTCGTCCACCAAAAGCAGCTTGCCCCGGTCACGGTCATCGGCCATTCGCTCGGCGGCTCCATCGCACTCCATTATGCGGGTGTTTATCCGGAAACCGTGAAGGCGCTCGTTGCCATCGAAGGGCTCGGCCCCTCACCCGCCCAGATTGCCGCTCGCGAGGACCGCGCCATTGATGACCGGCTCAGGGAGTGGATCGAAGCGCAGCGAGGCCTTTCCGGCCGGCTGCCGCGCCGCTACCGAACCCTTGAAGATGCTTGCCGGCGGATGCAGGAGGCCAATCCCCGCCTAACCGCAGCCCAGGCCCGGCACCTCACCGTCCACGGCGCCAACCAGAACGAGGATGGCACCTACAGCTGGAAGTTCGACAATTACAGTCGCGCCGACCGCCCGGTCGGCATCCACCCAGAAGAGAGCTTTCGGCTCTGGTCCCGGATACGTTGCCCAACGCTGCTGGTGCGCGGCCTCGAAAGCTGGGTCGGCGACCCGGAAAAGGATGGCCGTGCCGCGCATTTCGACAATGCCCGCTGTGTCGACGTCTCCGGTGCCGGCCATTGGGTGCATCACGACCGGCTGGACGAGTTCCTAGGTCTTGCACGCGGCTTCCTTGCGGAGATGGATTAGGGAATCGTGCTATAGCATTGGCATGGAAGATGCCCTGCCCGCTGCACCCGCTCCCTGGCTCGCTGGGCTGAACCCGCCACAGCGCGAGGCGGTCGAAACACTGGACGGGCCGCTGCTCGTGCTCTCGGGCGCGGGTACCGGGAAAACGCGGGTGCTGACGGCCAGATTGGCGCTCCTGCTGGCGGCGAAGCGCGCCTGGCCCAGCCAGATCCTTGCGGTTACCTTCACCAACCGGGCGGCGCACGAAATGCGCGAGCGGGTCGAGGCGCTGATCGGCCAGATGAGCGCCGGTCTCTGGCTCGGCACCTTTCACGCGCTCGGGCTGCGCATATTGCGCCGGCATCCAGAACTAGCCGGCCTCAAACCCTCCTTCTCGATTCTTGACGCTGACGACCAGGAACGCCTGTTGAAGCAGGTGCTGGCCGAGGCCGATGTGGATGCAAAGCATTGGCCCGCACGCCAGCTTTCGGCCATCGTCCAGCGCTGGAAGGACAAGGGATGGCGCCCGGATCAAGTGCCGGCGGGTGAAGCGGAGTACTTCGCCGCCGGCCGCGCGCCGGCGCTTTACAAGGCCTATCAGGAGCGGCTGGCGGTGCTCAACGCTGTCGATTTCGGAGACCTACTACTCCACAACCTGACGATCTTTCAGCGCGCCCCGGAGGTACTGGAACGCTACCAGGAGCAGTTCCGCTACATATTGGTGGACGAATACCAAGATACCAATATCGCTCAGTATCTCTGGCTGCGCCTGCTCGCTCAGCACCGCCGCAATATCTGCTGCGTGGGTGACGACGATCAGTCGATCTATGGCTGGCGCGGGGCAGAGGTCGGCAATATCCTGCGCTTCGAAAATGATTTCGAGGGCGCGAAGATTGTTCGGCTGGAGCAGAATTACCGCTCGACCGGCAACATTCTGGGCGCCGCCTCTGGACTGATTGCCAACAATCACGGTCGGCTCGGCAAGACGCTCTGGACAACCCGCGAAGACTCGCGGCCGCTCGTTGTGCATACCGTCCCCGACGGCGAGGCGGAGGCCCGGCTCGTCGGCGCTGAAATCGAGACCCTGCAGCACGCTGGCATCGGGCTTGGCCAGATAGCGGTGCTGGTGCGCGCCTCTTTCCAGACCCGCGCTTTCGAGGAGCGGTTCGTCACGCTCGGGCTGAATTACCGTGTGATCGGCGGACCGCGTTTCTACGAGCGGCGCGAGGCGCGCGACGCCATCGCCTATCTGCGCGCGGTCCTCTTTCCCGAGGACGATCTTGCCTTCGAGCGCATCGTCAACCTGCCGAAACGCGGCATCGGCGACGCCACCCTGCAGCCACTGCGCCGGCTCGCGCGTGCGGAGCAGATTCCGCTCGGGCAGGCCGCCCGCCGGTTGGTCGAGACGGAAGAACTGAGAGTCAATGCCCGCAATACGCTTGCCAGTTTCTGCCGCAGCATTGACGGCTGGCGGGCCAGGCTCGAAAGAGAACCCCATGCTGATCTCGCAAACGCGATCCTCGAAGAGAGCGGCTATCGCGAGATGTGGCGGAAGAATAAGGCCCCTGACGGCCCGGGCCGGCTGGAAAATCTGGAGGAACTCGTACAGCAGATCGCCAGATTCGATTCCCTCGAAGATTTTCTGGAGCATGTCGCCTTGGTCATGGAAGTCGAAGGTGGCAGCGAAATGGAAAGCGTCTCGTTAATGACGCTGCATGGTGCCAAGGGGCTCGAATTCGACATCGTGTTCCTGCCGGGCTGGGAGGAGGGCCTCTTCCCGCACCAGCGCGCCATGGACGAGAATGGCCTTGCCGGGCTGGAAGAGGAGCGTCGCCTCGCCTATGTCGGCCTCACCCGCGCGCGCCGGCATGTCGTCGTGTCCTCGGCCCTATGCCGCATGGTTGCGGGGCGCTGGTTGACTCCGTTTCCCTCGCGTTTCATCGACGAATTGCCCGACGAGCATGTGGAGCGGCACATGGAGGAGATGTTCGGGCGGGCCCCAGCCTGGCGCTACGGCGCGGGCGACGGGCGCGTGATCAATGCACCCGCCTGGGAGGTGAAACCGCGCGAGGATCGCGCCGGCCAATTCGAGGTCGGCCAGCGTGTGTTCCATCGTAAATTTGGCTATGGAACCGTATGTGCCATCGATCACCATAAGCTCACCGTCGAGTTCGAAACTTCCGGCAGCAAGACCCTGGTCGACAGTTTCGTGGAACCTGCTTGAGGGAAGGACAGCGCCACCCATGACTCCGCCGCCCGTTCTGGAGCGCCGCGATGGCGCCATTGCTGTGGTGACGCTGAACCGACCAGAGGCACTGAATGCGCTCAATCTCGAAATGCGGGATCTGCTGCCGCAAGTACTGGACGGCCTCAATGCCGATGACGCGGTGCGTGCCGTCGTGCTGACCGGGGCGGGTGGACGCGCCTTCTCGGCGGGACAAGATCTGAACGATTCCGCCGGTTTCGACGCGACGACCGTGCAGGAACATTTCCTGCACCTGGGCGCACTCTATCAATCCGTGCGGGCGCTGGAGAAGCCGGTCATCGTGGCGCTGAACGGCCTTGCCGCCGGTTTCGGCCTACAGACCGCGCTGCATGCCGATATCCGCATCGCGCATGCGGAGGTGTGCATGGGCCAGCCGGAGGTGCGTGCCGGCATTCCGAGCACAGTCGGGCCTTTCATCATCGAGCGCGTGGTCGGCCATGCACGCGCGGTCGAGCTGTCACTAACGGGTCGGTTGGTGGATGCCGAGACCTGCCTCGCCTGGGGCATGGTCAATGAAATCGTCGCGCCGGAACATGTGATGCCACGGGCAATGCAGCTTGCCGGGGAGCTGGCCGCCCTGCCGTCACTCGCCGTCCGGCTGACCAAGCGACGCCTGCGGGAGCGCACCCAGGCGGATTATGACGAGACCGTGCAGGCGGCGATGCGCTATCAACAGGCTGCCTATCTGGACGGCGAACCACAGCGCGTTGCCGCCGCCTTCTTCGCCGAACGAGCGGTGGCGCGCAACAGGAGAAAGGTGTGATGCAACCACGCCGGACAGTCGAGCGAGACGGAACGCGGAGATGGCGGTGATCAAGGGGACCGCCCATTGTCCCAACTGGGGCCGCACCGAGGCGTTCAATCACATTTATGGCGACTTTCTCGACCGCCTTGACCGCTGTAGCTGACGGTCCGGCAGTGGACTCCGTTCGCGCGGCTTGCTAGAGCGTTCGACCATGGACGGAACCGTTCCCGCCTCTTCTGTTGTCGGCTGCAGCCGCTTGCCGTTCTGCGCGAAGACGCCATAGGTGCTCGGTCCGTGTCAGCGAAACCGCTTGTCATTGTTACCCGCAAGCTCCCGGATGCGGTGGAGACGCGGATGATGGAACTGTTTCGCACCGAACTGAACGACAGCGACCGGCCGATGGGCCGGGCCGAACTGATCGACGCCATGAGCCGAGCCGATGTCCTGGTGCCAACCGTGACGGACCGCATCGACGCGGAATGTCTGAAGGCTACCGGCCCACAGCTCAGATTGTTGGCCAATTTCGGTGCCGGCGTGGACCATATCGATCTTGCGGCTGCCCATAAACGAGGGATCATCGTCACCAATACGCCGGGCGTGCTCACAGGCGATACGGCCGATATGACCATGGCGCTCATCCTCTCGGTCTCGCGGCGGCTTATCGAGGGTGAGCGCCTGGTGCGGACTGGCGGCTGGCTGGGCTGGGCGCCAACCGCGCTGCTGGGCCACCGGATTTACGGCAAGAGACTCGGAATCGTCGGCATGGGGCGTATCGGGACGGCGGTAGCGCGGCGCGCGCGCGGCTTCGGCATCTCGGTCCACTACCATAACCGCCAGCGCACGGACCCCGATATCGAGGCGGAGGTCGAAGCGACCTATTGGGAGAGCCTCGACCAGATGCTTGCGCGCATGGACATTGTGTCGATCAACTGCCCACACACGCCCGCGACCTACCACCTGCTGTCGCGGCGCCGACTCGCACTGATGAAGCCGCATGCCTATATCGTCAACACCTCGCGCGGGGAGGTGATCGACGAACTGGCGCTGCTGGACGCGCTGTTGGCCGGCACACTAGCCGGCGCTGCGCTTGATGTCTTCGAGCGCGAGCCCGCCATCGACCCGAAGCTGCGCGAGCTCGATAATGTCGTGCTGCTACCGCATATGGGCTCAGCCACTCTGGAAGGCCGGGTGGAAATGGGCGAGCGGGTGCTCGTCAACATCAAGGCCTTCGTGGACGGGCACCGCCCGCCAGACCGAGTACTGGCGCAGTTTTTCTGATAGCCGATCCCTTTCATCCAGCGTTCCACCTTGACCCAGGGAAATCGCTTTTGGAAGATAGGTGACGGTTTGGTTCTGGATTCAGACTTCCTGGCACGTGATTGGGTGCCTGGAGGTGAGTGATGCAGGATGTTTTATTGGGCCGGATCGAGCTTGGCCATGATGGCGGAGAGCCTCGTCCATAACGCTGGCGGATCGCATGGCCGGTTTCGGTGCTTCCTGTGCTATCTTATGCGCGTAGAGCCTTTCGGCGCGACAGGAGGAAACGTTGATCCGCCTCTTTTTTCGGAGATCGACAACCGCTCTGCCTGCGGCCCTGCTTGCTGTTTTCGCCTGGGTAGCGGTATCGGCAGACGGTCGCGCGGCAGATAGCCCGGAAGAAGCGGGCCTGAAGATTGCTATCGAGGCCCGCGACCGGGACAAGGGGTTCGGCAATTTCATTGCAAACCTGACCATGACGCTGCGCAACAAGCGCGGACAGGAAAGCCGGCGTGAAGTCCGCCTGAAGGTCATCGAGGTAGAGGATGACGGCGACCGTTCCCTGTTCGTGTTCGACAGGCCGCGCGATGTCAAGGGCACGGCGTTCCTGGTCCATGCCCATAAGGATGTCCCGGACGAACAGTGGCTCTATCTGCCCGCCCTGAAGCGGGTCAAACGCATTAGTTCCTCGAACCAGTCCGGCTCCTTCATGGGCAGCGAGTTTTCCTATGAGGACCTTGGCTCCCCCGAAGTAGAGAAATACACCTATCGACTTCTGCGCGACGAGCCCTGCGGGGCACTGCAATGCGCTGTGCTGGAGCGCATTCCAACCAGCGCGGATTCCGGATATACGCGCCAGCTGGTCTGGCTCGACCGGGAGGAGCTGCGCATCATGCAGACCCAGTTCTTCGACCGGCGCGACGCGCATCTCAAGACGATGGTCGCGGAGGGTTATGAGCAATATCTCGACCGTTTCTGGCGGAGCCGCACGGTGACGATGACGAACCATCTTACCGGCAAGAGCACTGTGCTGACTTGGTCCGACTACGAGTTCGGGACCGACCTGGAGCTCAGCGACTTTACCCGCACGGCACTCAAACGTGTGCGGTAGCGCAGACGCAAAGCCCCTCAAACACGTGTCAGGCGCTGGCGTAGCGCTGGCATATCCGGCCCGCTCGCTATGGCCGGACTATCTGCGTGCTGCCATCGGATTGGCGATTGCGCTGCTGCCGATGCCATGGGTGCCGCCCGGCAGTTTTGGTAATTGGCTACTCGGCCTGCTGGCGCTGCTGTTCGGCGGCTTCGCGGTGATGACCTGGGTGAAACACCGCTCGACCGTGCAGATGAGTTCCATCAGTATAAGAGTTCTCGGCCCCGCCGGGCGCACGGTTTCCTGGGCGGCGCTCGACAAGCTGTCATTGCGCTTCTATTCGACGCGCAAGGAACGCGGTCATGGCTGGATGCAATTGAAGCTGGTGAGCGGCGGGACGACGATCACTATTGATTCCAATCTCGACCGCTTTAATCTCGTAGCGGCACGGGCGGCCAGGGCGGCGGCAGAGAATGCATTGACCCTTGACCCGACCACGCTCGCTAACTTGGAGGCGCTTGGCGTCTGGCCGGTCGATCCCGAGGCAGAGCGTTGAGCGCCCGCTTCGAGGGTGTTGTCGCGTCTTGAGCGCGCTCCTGGACATCGACGATCTCGTGATCGATTTCGAGACCCCGGGCGGCGCGATTCGGGCCGTGGACGGGGTATCCTTCTCCGTCCCACATGGCCGGACTGTGGCCCTGGTCGGAGAATCGGGGTCGGGCAAGTCGGTGACCGCACAGGCGATCATGGGTATTCTGCCGCGCGTCGCCGCGATCCGTTCGGGTTCGATCCGCCTCCGGCGCGAAGGCTTGCCCGAAGTAGACATCGCCGCGCTCGACCCGGACGGTCGCCACATGCGCGGTCTGCGCGGCGGCGCGGTATCGATCGTCTTTCAGGAACCGATGACCTCGCTGTCGCCGCTGCACACCATAGGCGACCAGGTCTCCGAAGCGCTCCGGCTGCACAGAGGCGCGGCGGCAGGGCCGTTGCGTGCCGAGACCGCGGCCATGCTGCGCCTGGTCAATTTTCCGGACCCGGAGCGTGCGCTCGATACCTATCCCTTCGAGCTGTCGGGAGGCCTGCGCCAGCGGGCGATGATCGCCATGGCGCTGATCTGCCGCCCGGCGCTGCTGATCGCCGACGAGCCGACCACCGCTCTCGATGTGACCGTGCAGGCGCAAATCCTGAAACTGGTCAAGGACCTGCAGCGCGAACTCGGCATGGCGGTGTTGATGATCACCCACGATCTTGGCGTCGTCGCCAATATGGCCGATGAGCTGGTGGTGATGTATCGCGGGCGCATCGTCGAGGCCGGTGCGGCCGAAGATGTGTTCCGGCATGCGGGGCACCCCTATCTGAAGGCGCTGTTGCGCGCTGTGCCCCGCTTCCACATGGCAGAAGGCGAACGGCTGACGCCGATCCGCGAGGCACGCCCGGAAGCCGGACGATTGCTCGCCGGGGAAGACCGCCCGATGACGTCTGCGGACCGCCCGCTGCTGGAAGTTCGCGGCCTTACCAAACGTTACGGCAGCCGCAAGGCCGGCCTCTTCGGCGGCGGGGTCGAGGATGGTGTGCTGGCAGTGGACAATGTGAGCTTCCGGCTCAAGCGTGGCGAATGTCTGGGACTGGTCGGGGAAAGCGGCTGCGGGAAGAGCACGCTGAGCAAGATCATCATGCGCGCATTGACACCCGACCGGGGCGAGGTGCTGTTTGACGACAACGGCGCTGCGGTCGACCTGCTGCGCCTACCGCAGAAGAGCCTGTTCGCCTACCGCCGGCGCATCCAATATATGTTCCAAGACCCGTTCAGCGCCCTCAATCCGCGCATGACGGCGTTCGATATCATCTCCGAGCCGCTGGTTGTGCATCGCCTGGCCGGGCCCGAGGAACGCCGCGAAATCGTGCGTGAACTGATGCACCTGGTCGGCCTTGATGAGCGCTATCTCAACCGCTATCCGCACAGCTTTTCCGGCGGCCAGCGCCAGCGTCTCGGCATTGCACGCGCCCTGGCGCTCAAGCCGGAACTGTTGCTCTGCGATGAGCCCGTCTCGGCGCTTGATGTGTCGGTGCAGGCGCAGATTCTCAACCTGCTGAAAGACCTCCAGAAAGCGCTTGGCCTTACCTATCTGTTCGTGTCCCACAACCTTGCGGTGGTCGATTACATGGCGGACCGCATCGCCGTGATGTGTGCCGGCAGGCTGGTAGAGCTTGCGCCGTGCGAAGCGCTGTTCCGCAATCCGCGCCACCCCTACACCAGGGCCCTGCTGGCAGCGGTGCCGGAGCCCGATCTCGATTATCCGCTGGATTTTGAGGCGCTTGCCGACGAACGGGCCTCGAAACCGGAACTGTGGCCCGGCCCCTTCCGGCTTGCCGCTGGTGCGGGGAGCGCGTTCCGGCAGATCGAGGACGGCCATTTCGTCCGCCTCGGGCTGGATGCCGATGGGGGCGCTATATGAGACTGTTGGTTGCCCTCCTGCTCCCACTCGTCCTGTTCGCGGGTACCTCTCTAGCCGCGCCGGTCGAAACGCCGTCCCTGGCCGAGCAGGTCCGCGCTGGGACGCTGCCACCGGTCGAACGGCGCCTGCCGGCCGTGCCGTATCTCGACCGGAAAGCCGGACCCGGCCAGCATGGCGGGGCACTGCGCATGCTGATGGCCAAGGCCAAGGATACGCGCCAGATGGTGGTGTACGGCTATGCGCGGCTGCTGTGCTACACGCCGGAACTGATGCTGGAACCAGACCTGCTGGACCGCGTGGAAGTGCAGGACAGCCGCATCTTCACACTCCACTTGCGGCCGGGCCACAAATGGTCCAACGGGCATCCCTTCACCACTGAGGACTTTCGCTACTGGTGGGAGGATGTCGCCAACAATTCCGAGCTATCGCCGACCGGGCCGCCAGCGGTCATGCTTGCGGACGGCAAGCCGCCGGTCTTCGAAGTGCTGAACGAAACGACGGTTCGCTATAGCTGGGAAACGCCGAATGCGGACTTCCTCCCTGCGCTCGCCGGTGCGCGGCCGCTCTATATCTACCGGCCGGCACATTACCTGAAGCACTTCCACGCCGCCCATGCGCCACGCAGGACGCTGGCCCGGGCCGTGGAAAAGGCGCGGCGGCGCTCCTGGGCGGCGCTACACAACAAGCTCGACAGCCAGTACAAAAACGACAACCCGGACCTGCCGACCCTGCAGCCCTGGGTTCCCGTCACCCGGGCGCCCTCGGACCGCTTCGTTTTCGTCCGCAACCCCTATTACCACCGCATGGACAGGGCCGGCCGCCAGCTCCCCTATATCGACCGGGTGGTGATGAACATCGCCGCGAGTGGCCTCATCCCGGCGAAGACAGCGGCCGGCGCGAGTGACCTCCAGGCACGCTATCTCAGATTCGACAATGTCACTTTCCTGAAACGCGGTGAGGAGCCAGGCGGTTACAAAGTTCGCCTCTGGCGCACTGGCAAGGGCGCGCATGCGGCGCTTTATCCCAATCTTAACGCCGCCGACCCCGTCTGGCGGGCGCTGTTCCGGGACCGGCGGGTGCGCCGGGCGCTGTCGCTTGGCCTCTATCGGGAGGAGGTCAATGAGGTCATCTATTTCGGCCTCGCGCTGACCGGCAATAATAGCCTGCTTCCAGGAAGCCCGCTCTATGACGAGGCGCTCAGGCAACGCTGGTCAGGCTACGATCCCGATGCAGCGAATGCGCTGCTCGACGAGGCGGGCCTCAGATGGGGCGATGATGGGCTCCGCCTGCTGCCCGACGGCCGCCCAGCAGAACTGATCGTCGAGACGGCTGGCGAAAGCACCGAACATACGGATATCCTGCAACTCGTCCGCGACAACTGGCTGAAACTCGGTATTGCGCTCTATGCCAAGCCACTCCAGCGCGAATTGCTGCGCAACCGTATCTTTTCCGGCCAGGCACTGATGTCGATCTGGTCGGGCTGGGAAAACGGCCTCGCATCGGCCGAGATGAGCCCTGCCGAGCTCGCTCCCACCAGCCAGCAGCAACTGCAATGGCCGAAATGGGGCCAGTATCGCGAGACCGGCGGCGTGGCGGGCGAGCCGGTCGATATGGACGCGCCGCGGCGGCTTTTCGCGCTGAACGAATCATGGCGGCATGCCCGCGACTCCCAGGAGCGCCAGCGCATATGGCGCGAGATGCTGGAAATCCACGCCGAGGAAGTCTTCGTGCTCGGTATCGTCGGCGGTATCCGCCAGCCTGTGGTCGTGTCCGAGCGCCTCCAGGGCGTGCCGGAAAAGGGCTATTACAATTGGGAGCCGGGGGCGCATTTCGGCATGTTCCGCCCTGACCGGTTCTGGCTGGTGCACTGACAGCGGGAAAGGACGAGGGATGTTGGCCTATATCGTCCGACGCCTGTTTATCGCGGTTCCAACCCTCGTGGTTGTTAGTGCCATCATCTTCGTCATCATCCAGCTTCCGCCGGGCGACTATCTCACCACTCATATCGCCGAGCTGCAGTCTCAGGGCGAGGCAGCGGATAGTGGCAAGATCGAGTTTCTGCGCAAGCAATACGGTCTCGACCAGCCGCTCTGGAAGCAATACGGCTTCTGGGTGCTCGGCATGCTCCAGGGCGATTTCGGCTATTCCTTCGAATACGACCTGCCGGTCTCTGATGTGGTGGGAGATCGGCTGTGGCTCTCGCTGCTGCTCAATTTCTCGACGGTCATTTTCATCTGGGTGATGGCGTTCCCGATCGGCTTCTATTCCGCGACGCATCAATACTCCTGGGGCGATCACGGGCTCACCTTTCTCGGCTTTCTCGGTCTCGCCACACCTAATTTTCTGCTGGCGCTGGTGCTGATGTATGTCCTTCAGGTCGAGTTCGGAATTTCCATCGGCGGGCTGATGGATCCGCAATATGCCGAGCAGCCCATGTCATGGGCGAAGGCGGTTTCAATAGCGGAGCATCTGATCGTGCCGGTGACGGTGATCGGCACGGCCGGCACAGCCGGCATGATCCGCCGGCTCCGTGCCAACCTGCTGGATGAGTTGCAGAAGCAGTATGTCGTGACCGGCCGCGCCAAGGGGCTGCCCAATCTACGTCTCCTGCTGAAATACCCGGTGCGGATGTCGCTCAACCCCTTCATCGCGGATATCGGCAACATGCTGCCGCAGATCGTCTCCGGGTCGGCCGTGGTGTCGATGGTGATGAGCTTGCCGACCACGGGGCCCATGCTGATCGACGCGCTGCGCAGCCAGGACATGTACCTCGCCGGCTCGTTCCTCATGTTCCTCTCGCTGCTGACCGTCATCGGTATGCTGCTGTCGGATCTGGCCCTCGCCCTGCTAGACCCGCGCATCCGGCTCGGGGGCCGCGCCCAGCGATGAATAACCGGCCCGAACATTTCGTCGATACTGCGCCGTGGGATCCGCATACAACCGAGGCGCTGACGCCCGAGCAGGAACGCTACTACCTCGCCACGCAATGGCAGCTGATGTGGTGGAAGCTGAAGCGCCACAAGCTCGCCGTGGCCTCCGGCGTCGTGCTGCTCTTGCTCTACGCCTCAGTTCTCATTTCTGAGTTCCTGGCGCCCTACAACCTGCACAGTCGCAATATCCGCCATATCCATGCGCCGCCGCAGACCGTGCATTTCTTCCATGACGGCGCGTTCGTCGGGCCATTCGTCTATGGCTATTCCCGTTCGCTTGACCTCACGCAATTGAGGCGCGTCTATGTCGAGGATCCGGAAAAGATCTATCCACTGCGCTTCTTATGTCGTGGCGACAGCTACCGCTTCTGGGGCCTGTTCGAGGCGGATCTGCATCTCGTCTGCCCAGCCGACCGCGATGGCGCCACCCTCTTCCTGCTCGGCACGGATCGGCTCGGGCGCGACGTACTCTCGCGCATCATCTACGGTGCGCGCATTTCGCTCACGGTGGGCCTGTTCGGTATCGCCATCTCGTTCGCGCTCGGCATCGTCATCGGCGGGCTCGCCGGCTATTACGGTGGTTGGGTGGACAGCATCTCGCAGCGTATCATCGAGATCGTGCGCTCCTTCCCAGAACTGCCGCTCTGGATGGCGCTGTCGGCCGCCCTACCGGTCACCTGGTCGCCAGTGCTGGTCTTTTTCGGCATCACCATCATTCTGGGCCTGCTCGACTGGACGGGGCTTGCACGCGCCGTGCGGTCCAAGCTTTTGGCACTGCGGGAAGAGGATTTCTGCACCGCCGCGCAACTGATGGGTGCCAGACCCGGGCGCATTATCGGGCGCCACTTGCTGCCCGGTTTCGCAAGCCACCTGATCGCTTCGGCCACGCTATCGATCCCGGGCATGATCCTTGGCGAAACGGCGCTCAGCTATCTCGGTCTCGGCCTGCGGCCACCGGTGACAAGCTGGGGCGTGCTGCTAGCGGAGGCGCAGAACATGAATGTCGTGACGCTCTATCCCTGGCTGATGCTGCCTGTCGTGCCAGTCGTCGTGACGGTGCTCGCTTTCAACTTCCTCGGCGACGGCCTGCGTGATGCCGCCGACCCCTACAAGTAACAGCAAGAAACAGCAGGGCGGCACCGACAGGAGAAGCTGGACGCCATCACCCAAGTGACGGAGAGCATGGAGATAGCATGAACGCGGAAGATGTCATTCGCCGTCTCGGCCTGGTACCGCATCCGGAAGGCGGCTTCTATCGAGAGATCTACCGTGCGCCGGGCACGGGGCGGACAGCCGTCACCTCGATCTACTTCCTCCTGGAAGCAGAGCCGTCGCGCTGGCACCGGGTCGATGCGTCGGAGATCTGGGTCTGGCATGCCGGCGCGCCGCTGGTCCTGGAGATGGACACCGGGCGTGTGACGCTTGGGCCGCTAGAGGCGGGCCATGAGCTCCAGGCGGTCGTGCCGACACACGAGTGGCAGCGTTGCCAGTCCTTCGGTCCGTGGAGCCTCGCCGGCTGCATCGTCGCCCCCGCATTCACCTTTGAAGGCTTCGAGATCGCTCCACCGGGCTGGGAACCACCGCGCCGCATCTGAAAGCAGCGTGGCAGCGCGCCATTGCAAATACGGCGCTTCACTCATTCAAGCTGTCCCGTCATCGATTGCCGGGGGCAAGTGTCTTCAGGAGACTACGCCGCCAGCCTGTCCAGTGCCGCCAGCACAGCGTCGCCCATGGCGGAGCAGGAAACAGGGCGGCGGCCTGGCTCGGCGATATCAGCGGTGCGCACGCCCGCAGCCAGCACGGTCTCCACTGCGCGATCCACAAGGTCCGCATCCTCGCCCATGTCGAAGCTGTAGCGCAGCATCATCGAGAAGGAGAGTAATTCGGCGAGCGGATTGGCAAGGTTCTGCCCGGCAATGTCGGGCGCGCTGCCATGCACCGGTTCATAGAGCGAGAGGCGCCGGTCCGTCACCGGATCTTCCGCTCCGAGCGAGGCCGAGGGCAGCATGCCGAGCGAGCCGGTCAGCATCGCCGCGCAGTCCGACAGCAGGTCGCCAAATAGGTTGTCTGTGATGATCACGTCGAACTGCTTCGGGTTGCGCACAAGCTGCATGGCGCAATTGTCGGCATACATGTGCGCAAGCTCTACATCGGGGAACTCGTCGTCACGGATGCGCTGTACATCCTCGCGCCACATCTTGCCGCTCTCCATGACATTGGCCTTCTCGACCGACATGACGCGGTTGGCGCGCTTGCGGGCCAGCTCGAAGCCGACCCGGGCGACACGCTCGATCTCGGGCGTCGTATAGACCTGCGTGTTGACGCCGCGCCGGACGCCATCGCCTAGGTCCTCAATGCCGCGCGGTTCGCCGAAATAGATGCCGCCCGTGAGCTCGCGCAGGATCATGATGTCCAAGCCGGAGACGACCTCGCGCTTGAGCGAGGAGGCGTCGGCCAGCGCGTCAAACACGATGGCGGGTCGGAGATTGGCGAACAGGTCCATCTCCTTGCGTAGCCGCAGAAGGCCGCGCTCGGGCTGTATCTCGAAGGGTAGGGCCTCCCATTTCGGTCCGCCAACCGAGCCGAATAGCACCGCGTCCGACGCGACCGCATCGGCCAGCGTCTCGTCGGCAAGCGGCAGGCCGTGGGCATCGATAGCCGCCCCACCGACCAGACCCTCGGCGATATCGAAAGAGACATGGCGGCGCTGGTCCATCCAGTCCACCACGCGGCGCACCTGCCCCACGACCTCGGGACCGATGCCGTCGCCGGCAAGAACGAACAGTTTCCTATTGGCGGGCATGGCCGACCCTTCCCTCCTCGAGTACCGCTCAACATAGCGCCCCGGTCGCTACCCCGGAAGCGCCGGGCGGCATGGTCGAAGCAACCGGCGAGCGGGACGCCGTTATCCGCCTTCTGCCAAAGCCAGTGTCACACCACCGTTGATGGGGTTAGCTGCCGTGAGGCGGACGCGGAGCGTGTCACCAAGCCGGTAAGCGCGGCCGGCAGCACCACCGATGAGGGCATGGCGTCGCGCATCATGGCGGAAATACCCGCTGCCAAGCGCGGCGACGGGCAGCATGCCGTCCAAGCCCTCTTCGGCCAGACGCAGGAAGAGGCCGAAGCGCTGGACGCCGACGATGCGCCCCTCGAAAACCTCTCCCGCACGTCCTTCCAGCAGTGCGACAGCGTAGCGGTCGAGCGCCCGCCGCTCCGCCGCGGCCGCGCGCCGCTCCGTCGTGGAGATATGCGCGGCGAGCTCGTAGAAGCCGGATTCGTCCGTGAGCCGGCCGGCACCGAGGCCGAGCGCAGCGATCAGCGCGCGATGCACGATCAAGTCGGCATAGCGCCGGATTGGCGAGGTGAAATGCGCATAGCGCGCGAGACCAAGGCCGAAATGGCCACGCAGCTCCGGTGTATAGACGGCTCGGGACTGGGCGCGCAGCACCAGTTCGTGTACCAGCGCGATGAACGGCGTGTCCGCTAGCCGGGCGAGCAGGGCGTTGAATTGTTTCGGGCGCTGCAATTCGCCGAAGGAAACCGGATAACCCAGATCGCGCAGTAGGCTTCGCATCGCCTCCACCGCTGCTGGGTCTGGCCGATCATGGACCCGCCGCATGCAGATCTGGCCCTTTGCCTCAAGCGTTTCAGCGGCGGCGACATTCGCCGCGATCATAAACTCTTCGACAATCCGGTGGGCCGTTAGCCTGTCGCGGGCGACCACTGAAATGGGTGTTCCTTCCCTGTCGAAGACCACCCGGCGTTCTGGCAGATCGATCTCAAGTGCCCCGCGCCGCCGTCGGGCGCGCTCTAGGGCGCGGAAGGCTCCTTCCAGATGCGCCAGATGTGGAGGCGTATCCGGCCCGTTGAGCGCCTCCTGAAGGGCGTTATAGGTGAGCCGGGCCGAAGAGCGCATCCACCCGCGCCGGAAGCGGTGACCGCGCAGGGCACCTGCCGGTCCGATCCGCAGCTCCACGGCGAGGCAGGGCCGCTCCTCGCCAGGCAGGAGGCTGCCGAGCCCGGCGGAAAGGCGGGGTGGCAACATCGGCACGGCTCGGTCTGGCATATACACCGAATTGCCGCGCCGTGCCGCCTCGCGGTCGAGGGCGCTTCCAGGCATCACAAGGGAGGCGATGTCGGCGATGGCAACAGTGACGCGCCAGCCCCCCTCACCGTCTGGCTCCGCGAACACCGCATCATCGAAATCGCGGGCGTCTTCATCATCCACGGTCACGAACGCCATGCCGGTGAGATCAGTACGCCTGGCGGGATCTGGCAGCTGCGCGGCGTCCGCCTCCGCCAGCGCCTCCGGTGGGAACGGCTCCTTGATGCCGTGTTCCAGCAGGGTGAGCGTCGAGAGCGCGCCCGACCCGTCATGACGGCCGAGGCGCTCGACCACGCGGATCGCGCGGCGCGGTCCTCGCCGCCCCGGCAAAACCGCAGCGCGGACGACCTCGCCCGGCATCGCGCCGCCCGCCTCCGATATGGTAAACTCCCGATGACGCCCTCGATCTGCGGGCCGAAAAACCAGCCCGCCCCCGTCTTCCGCCACTATGCCCAGAATGTCGGCGGCGGGGGCCGTCAGTCGGCGGATGACGCGGGCCAAATAGCCGCCGTCGCCCGCTGGCCTGAGACGCACCAGCAGCTTAGCGCCTGTGGCGGGAAGCGGCCCCGCTCCCGGCTCATTGACGACGATGTCGGGTGCAGGCACGCCCTTCCGCCTCGCCGGACATGCGAGTAGCGCGCCGTCTTCCATGCGCCCCGTCACTTCCACTACGGTTACTTCTGGAAGGCCGCTGGCGACGCGCCGGCCCTGCCGGCGGTCTATGGCGCCCTCGGTTTCCAACTCCCGCAACAGCTTCCGCAATGCTGCGCGCTCGGCACCCTTGAGGCGAAAGGCACGGGCGATCTGCTTGCGGTCTACCGGCCCGCCATGTTCCGCGATGAACGCGATCAGGTCGTTGCGGTCAGGCAGCGCCACGCGGTTCGGGCTTCTTTGCGGCGGCGGCCTTGCGCGAGCGGGCGCCCGTCCCGGAAGCGGCTTTCGGCTTCGCAGTGGTCTTGCGTGCGGGCGCCTTGCGGCCAGCCGCTTTGCCGGCAACGGCTTTCTTCTGCTCCAGCAATGGCAGGGCAATTTCGAGCGTCGCCTCCCCGGGCTCCTGCCCCTTGGGCAGCGAAGCCATGATGCGACCGTGCTTCACATAGGGTCCGTAGCGGCCGCTATGCACAGTGACCGGCTTACCGTCTGCGGGATGCATGCCGAGTTCCTTCAACGGTCCGGCGGCACGGCCGCTCTTCTTCTCCGCGATCAGCACCACGGCCCGGTTGAGCCCGATCGCCAGCACATCGTCATCGCGCGGGATCGAGACATAGGCGCCGTCATAGCGGAGATAGGGGCCGTAGCGCCCGATACCGGCCGAGATCGGCTTGCCGGTTTCGGGATGCAGTCCCACCTCGCGTGGCAGGGACAGGAGGCCCAGCGCCTGCTCCAGGGTGACTTCGGCCGGATTAGCACCGCGCGGGGCGGAGACGCGTTTTGGCTTGGTCCCGTTCTCTCCCGCAAGCTGGACATAGAAGCCGTAGGGCCCCTTGCGCACCGAGACCTCCAGCCCGCTCCCCGGTTGGTTGCCGAGAATGCGCGGACCGTTTTCGAATTCGCCTTCCGCTGCCGTCAGCGGGCGGACATGGTGGCAGTCGGGATAGCGCGAGCAGCCGAAGAAGGCGCCGTGGCGGCCCAGCCGCAAACCGAGACGGCCCTCGCTGCAAACCGGGCAGAGACGCGGATCCTTGCCGTCTTCGGTTTCCGGGAAGAAATGCGCGTCCAGCTCCTTGTCGAGTGCATCAATGACATGGGAGATGCGTAGCTCCTGCGTTTCCTCGACTTTGGCCTGAAAGGCGTCCCAGAACTCGTGCATCAACGTGCGCCATTCGATGCGTCCATTCGAGACCGCGTCGAGCTTTTCCTCCAGATCGGCGGTGAACTCGTATTCCACATAGCGTTCGAAGAAATTCCGCAAGAACGCCGTGACGATGCGCCCGCGGTCTTCGGGCACGAACCGCTTGCGCTCTAACCGGACATAGTCGCGGTCCTGCAGCACCTGGATGATGGAGGCATAGGTGGAGGGTCGGCCGATGCCGAGCTCTTCCAGCCGCTTGACAAGGCTCGCCTCCGTATAGCGCGGCGGTGGCTGGGTGAAGTGCTGCTCCGTTTCCACGGCCTTGCGCTGCGCAGGTTCGCCCTTGGCGACAAGCGGTAGCGCCCGACCCTCATCCTCGCCATCCGCTGCGTCGTCGCGGCCTTCGCGGTAGAGCTTCAGGAAGCCATCGAAGCGGATGACGGAGCCGGTCGCTCGCAGCGTCGCACGGCCGTCAGTCGCCTCCACATCGACGGTAGTGCGATCGAATACAGCCGCGGCCATCTGGCTGGCGACAGCGCGTTTCCAGATCAGCTCGTAGAGCCGGAACTGGTCCGATTCGAGCAGGCTACGGACATCCTGCGGACGCCGGCCCATATCCGTCGGGCGGATCGCTTCATGGGCCTCCTGGGCATTGCGTGCCGAAGAGCGATAACGCCGGGGCTTCGGCGGCAGATAGGCCTCGCCGAACTCCGGGCCAATCAGCCGGCGTGCCCCGTCCAGGGCCTCGTTGCTCAGTGCCACGCTATCGGTCCGCATATAAGTGATGAGCCCGACGCTCTCCCCGTTGAGATCAATGCCCTCATAGAGCTGCTGGGCAACGCGCATGGCACGCGCGGCGCCGAAACCGAGCCGCCGTGACGCCTCCTGCTGGAGGGTTGAAGTGGTGAAGGGTGGTGCAGGATTGCGGCGCCCCTGGTTTTTCCCGACAGCGGCGATCCGGTATGCAGCGTCTTCTAGCCGCACCTTGACGGCCAGCGCCGCCCCCTCGTCCGCTATCGCATGGGGGCCGATCTTCTTGCCGTCGAGATGGGTGAGTCGGGCACGGAACACCGCACCGGCCGCGGTCTCGAAATCGGCATCGACGGTCCAGTATTCGCGCGCCCGGAACGACTCGATCTCTGCCTCCCGGTCACAGACGAGGCGCAGCGCCACGGACTGCACCCGCCCTGCTGAACGCGCGCCCGGCAGCTTGCGCCAGAGCACCGGCGAGAGCGTGAAGCCTACCAGATAGTCGAGCGCACGGCGCGCAAGATAGGCATCCACCAGTTCCTGGTTGATACCGCGCGGATTGGCGACCGCATCAAGCACCGCGTTCCTGGTAACTTCGTGGAAGACGACGCGGCTGACCTCGACCCCGTTCAATGCCTTGCGGCTCGCCAAGGCCTCGCGTACATGCCAGGAAATTGCCTCGCCCTCACGGTCGGGGTCAGTGGCGAGATAAAGCCGGGAAGCGCCCTTCACCGCCCTGGCGATCTCGCCGATATGCTTCCTGCCGCGCTCGTCCATCTGCCACGACATGGCGAAATCCCTGTCGGGGGCTACGGAGCCGTCCTTGGGCGGCAGGTCGCGAACATGACCGAAACTCGCCAATACCCGGAAGTTTCCTCCCAGATATTTGTTGATCGTCTTTGCCTTGGCCGGCGATTCCACGACGACGATATTCTCAGCACTCATCTCGATATCAACGAAACCCGTTGCCCAGGATGCCGTTCGACACGGCCTGCTAGCTCAAGATTCAGAAGCATGGCGGCCACGACAACACTCGACAAGTGACACCGGCGGGCCAGTTCGTCAACCGTGACAGGCACGAGGCCAAGCGCCGAGAGCAGCGCGGATCCACTCTCGCCGTCTTTGACGGCGGTAGAAGTGGCAGAGGCCGGCGGCGGCGATATGGCGCGGGCCGGCTTTGGTGCGATGCTGTCGGCGAGCGCTTTGGCAGTGTCCTCGGCACGGGTGACGAGCGCCATTGCGGATCAGGTCGTGACGGCCGGCATTGCATGGGTCCAGCGGCGAGCCGGGCACAGCCCCCACCTCGCGGCCTTCGTCGTCGGCCACCCGCGCAGCCGCTCAACAATGCGCTGGCCGGCCGTGGAGACATTGTGGGCACCCACCATGGCGATGACCGGCGCCGCCGCGAGCGCCAAGTCGCCCAGCTTCGTCAGAAAGGGCGGCGGGTCCGCAATCCGCGAGAGTACCTCGGGGTAGTCGTCATCGCTGAACCAGACTGGCAGGACCTCGAGTCGGTCCAAAGCCGCCAGCCTTTTCTCCACTTCCCGCTCGGAAGCCGGGCGGCGCCTCCAGCGCCGCTTTCGGTGATCCGAGCTGCTCGACAAGCTCGAAATAGTGTACCGGCCCGATGCCAAGCGTCCATGCAAGGCGCAACCGTCATCGAAACCGGATCCGGCTTTCCTCACCTTTCAGCAGCCGGCGGATATTGCCGGCATGGCGCGCGACCACCGCGACCGCAATCAGGCCGGTCACCTCCGCTTCGGCGACCCCGGTTAGCGCCCAGGCCCAGGCCGGCGAGGAGCCGATGGCGAGGATCGCCGCCAGAGACGAGTAGCGAAAGAGCAAGGCCATCGCGAGCCATATGGCCGCGGCCGCCACGCCGACCGGCCAGGAGAACACCCACAACACACCGAAGGTAGTCGCCACGCCCTTGCCGCCGCGAAAGCGCAGCCAAACCGGCGCAACATGGCCGGCGATCACGCCGAGTGCCGCGAACACCGCCATGCTCGGGCCGAACCAGTGGTCCGCTACTGCCACTGCCGCAGCCCCCTTACCAGCGTCGAACAGCAGGGTGAGCGCCGCCAGCCCCTTGCGCCCGGTGCGCAGCACATTGGTCGCGCCGATATTGCCGGAGCCGACCTGCCTGAGATCACCCGCCCCGGCGAGGCGGGTGAGTAGCAGGCCGAAGGGGATGCTGCCCAGCAGATAGGCGACCAGAAACGCCGCATAGAGCGGCCAGGTGAAGGAGAAATTGCCGAGCGGGTCCGGCATGTCAGGCTTCCAGAACGATATGGGCTAGCCGTTCGGCGTCCTTCGGCCCGGTCATCAATGTGGGCGCGACGACAGCGCGCACGCCCTCGGCCTCCACGCTCGGCGCCTCATGCGCGTCCGCCTCATCAATGACCAGCGCGCGTATCAAGCCACGATAATGCCGCGCGACCGCCTGCGACGACGGCTCCAGCCCAAGCTCTGACATCATTTTCGCCGTCGGTCCTTTCACGGCTCTGCCGCCGATGAGGGGGGACACGCAGACGGCACTCTGCACGGCTTCCCGGTAGCCTGCGACGGCGAGGATCGGGTCGATGCTGATATAGGGGTTCGAGGGGCAAATGACGATGCGTTCGGCATCGCCCAGCGCCTCAAGCGCCCCGGGTGCTGGGAGGGCGGCCTCTGCACCCTCGAAAGTGAAACCGGCGATGCGCGGGGCCGTGCGCTCACGCACGAAATAATGCTGGAAGGCGAGCCGCCCGGTCTCGGTCTCGACCAGGGTGCGCAATCTCTGGTCGGTCGCCGGAATCACGCGCGCACCCAGGCCGAGCTGCCGGGCCATCGCGGCGGTGACGGCCGACAGCGGCGCCCCCGCCGCGAGGTGCTCGCTGCGGAGTACATGCATCGCCAGGTCGCCGTCGCCGAGATTGAACCAGGTTTCACCGCCGAGCGCTCCCAGCGCTGACATGAACGACCATGTCTCGTTCGCCCGGCCCCAGCCCCGTTCCCGGTCAGCAAGGCCTGCAAGCGCATAGACCAGCGAGTCTATATCGGGCGAAATCGAAAGGCCCAAATGCTCGAAATCGTCCCCGGTATTGGCAATCACCGTCAGTTCGGCGCCGGCGCGCATGAGCCCTTCTGCCAGCTTTGCGCCGCCGACACCGCCAGAAAGCGCCGTAACCTTCACCGGAAGAGGTCCGTGGCCCGATCGCGGAGCAATGGCTCCACGCCACGATCGTCCTCTGGCAGGTCGAGCCCGCGCACCAGCACCGCTGGTGTTGCCTCGTTGGCCTGTCCCTGAAGAATCGACGCGGCGGCGGCGATCTCGTCTGCCTGGCCAACAATGGTGACTTCCAGTGGTTGGCCGAACAGATCCGCCGCGCCGCGCCGGTCGTCGATTGCCGGCAGGCCAGCAACACCAATAGCGACACCGCAGGTGCCAACCCGCCAGGCACGCCCGAAGCTGTCAGAGACGATAATGCCTGGTGCCACGCCCCAGCGGTCCGCCAGCGCGGTGCGCAGCGCCCTCGCGGACGCGTCTGGATCGCATGGCAGCAGCAGCAGGCGCCCGGCTTCGATGTTGGAATGGTCTATGCCGGCATTCGCCATCACATAGCCGCGCCTGTGCTCGACCACCACCACACCCGGCCGGTGGCGCACGACCTCCGCCGTTTCCCCAAGCAGGATCTCAATATGAGCAGGGTCTTTGTGCGTAAGCGCCGCGAGCCGTTTCGCAGCAGACGAAGGCGTCGTCCCGGCCGGAAAGGCGTAACGCCCCTCGGCTTTGGAAACGACCTTCTGTGCGACCACGAGAATGTCGCCGGCCTTGAGCCCGGTTCCTGCTCGCTCCAGCCCTTCCGATATCAGCCCGGCGAGGTCGTCGCCTGGCTCGACCATCGGCAGGCCGGGCAGCGCAACCAGTTCCAGGCGCCGGGTCATGTGTCCTCCGGTGCCGCCGCCAGCGTCCCGGTAATTCGTATACCTGCGCCATCAATGCCGTAGCGGCGGTTGATCTGGATGATGACCGAGGTCAGCGCCTCGGCGGCGGCCGAGTTGGCTAGCGGTCCGGCATGCCAGCCGCGCAGACCGAGGTCCTGCGCTAGCCCGATCACCGTCTCGCGCGCGGCCAGCTTGTCGCCCGCCACCAGCACATCACAGTCGATCTCATGGGCTGCTTGCAGATGCGCTGCCGCTACATTCTGGAACGCCGACACCACGGTCGCACGTGCGCCGAGCCAGGCCTGCGCCTCGACGGCCGCCGACCCGGCCTCGGGCAGCTGCACAGTGCCGACCTTGGGTGGCATCAACGGCACGGTCGCATCCACCAGGATCTTACCTTCGACGCCGTCTGCGATGCTCTCGATCGTGCTCCTGTGATGAGCGTAAGGCACAGTCAGCACCACGATATCAGCGGCGGCGGCGGCTTGGGAATTGACGAGGCCGACCACGCCGTGGCCCGCTTCCGCTGCGGCCGCAGCGGCCCGCTCCTGAGTGCGCGACCCGATCACCACCTTGTGGCCGGCATTCGCCCAGCGCCGTGCGAAGCCCGTACCGAGCGCGCCCGTGCCGCCGATGATCGCGATGGTCCGTCCCATGAGCCGTACCCTCCCCTTCTCGCCGCGCCCACAGGGTTTACCCCATGCACAGCGCCAAGCCAAAGCACCCATGCTATGCGGGGTAGCCTGCGGCAGCATTGCGGCCTGTTGCGCCTTCGTCCTATCCTCCAAGGTGATGACTGCACCGCGCCCCATCGCCAGCCCTTGCGTGAGGGTCTGCCGCATCTCGACGGAGACACAGCATTGCGAGGGCTGCGGTCGCCGGCTGTCAGAAATCGCACGTTGGGCGCGGATGGCGGAGGCAGAACGCGCCGCCATCATGGCGGAGTTGCCGCATCGACTCGCCGCGTCCCGCCGGCTTACTCGTTGAAGGCGGCGAACAGCCGCCGGCGCAGATCGTCCGCCCCTGATGCGCCCAGGTCCTGCGCCCGGAGCGCCCAGCGCCAGGCTGCGGCTGGGTTGTGGACCTCGTCTGGCCCGTTGATGTGAAGCAGTGCTAGGTTGAAGGCCGCCCGCCCGATGCCGGCATTGGCGGCAAGCGCATAGAGCTCCGCGGCGCGGGCGGCGTCATTAGCCTCGATGAGCCGCGCGAGATTGAATCGCGCTCCCGCATGACCCTGCGCTGCCGCGGCTTCGTACCAGATCCGCGCCTTGGTAGGTGCGCGCGGTAGGCGGGGGTCGGCATCGAACAGCAGCCCGAGCCGGAATTGCGCGCGAGTCTCTCCCTGAGCCGCTGCCTTGCGATACCAGTTAATCGCCTCCTGGAGTTTGTTGGCTCCATGCAGGCCGCGATCTTGAATATAGCCGAGATAGAACTGTGCTTGCGGGTCGCCGGCTTCGGCCGCGCGTTCATACCAGCGCATGGCGTCGCCATAGGTCACGGCAGGCGCCGGCATGCCGGCGCCTGCCGGCGCACCGGCGAGCCAGAGCAGCGCCAGCAATCCGCAAAGCGTGCCGTGCGTGCCGTTCCGTCCTGTCTTCGCTGATGTCCGCATAATTAAGGGGGTTCGCAACGTTGCCGCCCAGTCTGTTCAAACAAAGCGGCGGGTATCCGCGACCTTGCAGACAGGCGCAAGCCCAGCCGCGCCCGAATGCGTCCTTGAGACGCATAATTGTCACAATTCGTTGGGAACGACCAGAGAGGAAACATTGCGGCGACCCCTGCGAGGTCGTGCGCCGCTTGCAAGCCAGGGGTGGGAGATTCACAATCCACGCTTGGGAGGGGCTCCGCTTGAGAGGGGCCACGCTCAGGAAAGGGGGCCGCCCATGTATGCATTGAAGGATTTCGGCAGTTTTCATGTTGGCGGCCGGTCCGTGACGGTCACTGGGCGCGAGACGCGCCTCCTCCACTTCACGCCGGAACTCACCTGGCAATACGACCCGAACGGCGATTTCTTGATCGAGCAGGTTTATGTCCAGTATTTCATTCCCGCGGAGCAGACCTTCCCCCATCCACTTGTACTGCTTCATGGCGGAGGTCTGACCGGCGCCTGCTGGGAAACCACGCCGGACGGCCGACCCGGCTGGTTGCATGATTTCCTCCGCCAGGGCTTTGCCGTCTATGTGATCGATAATGTCGAGCGCGGCCGGGCAGGCTTCTGCGCGCTGGAGGGGGTCTGGGGCGGCGAGCCGGTTATGCGGACGGCGGCCGAGGCGTGGGAGCTGTTCCGCTTCGGCCGGCCGGAAGATTTTGCAGCGGGTAAGCCGTTTGACGGCCAGCGGTTTCCCCTTGAAGCGATGGAGAGCTTCCAGCGCCAGTTCGTGCCCCGCTGGACTTCGACGTCCGAAGCGCAGATCCGAGGGGTTGGCGCGGCGCTCAGGCGGATCGGCCCCTGCGTACTGGTCTGCCACAGTCAAGGGGGCTATCTCGGCAGTCATGCCGCGTTGGAGGCCCCCGACTGCATGCGCGGCGTGGTCTCTGCCGAGGGTTCAGGCTGGCCGGCGCAGGAACGAATATCGTCCGAAGCGGTCAGCGGGGCCCCGTGGCTGCTCTTGTTCGGGGATTTCATCGACCAGTCGCCGCGCTGGTCCGACGCCAGGCGCGAGACGGCAGCGTTCGGCGAACAGGTGCAGGCTGCCGGCGGGCGGGCGGAACTGGTCGAACTGCCCGATGTCGGATTCCCGGGTGCCACCCACATGTTCATGATGGACGCGCACTCGGCCGGCATCTCCGAATGGCTGGGAGCCTGGATCCGCAACAACTGCGGAGCGAAAAGCCTGGATTGAAGTGAGTGGCGCGGCGTAATCCGAATTCGTGCTTCTATCGATGATAAAGATCGCACCCATCAGAATCTGGCTACGAACTTATGAGGCCACGGCTTAGTCCGGTACATTCGATAGGATCCTCGATTCAATGCATCCAGAACGCTACAGCGCCTGGCTTGAGGGCGGCGCGCTCGGCCAATAGTGCGCGCCGTTCGCGTTCGTGGCCGGCCTCTTTGCTGGCGGCGATCAGCAATTGCGTGAACACGTCGCGCTGAGCGTGGCTGCCGCCGAGGCGGACCAGGTCATAGCGGATCGGCTCCAGAAGCTCGAAACAGCGGCGCGGCTTGCCGGCACCAAACGCCGCGATGGCGCCGCAGAGCGGCCGGCCGACATCGTTATAGACGGCGTCGGCCGTTGTCTCTCCGCTGCGTGCAGCCATGATGTCGAGATGGGTCCGCACGCCATCCGTATCGCCGGCCATAGCGAGGGCGGCCATGTAATGCGCATCGAAGAAAGGAAAGACGCCGTCTGCGATGCGCGCGGCGGCATGGTGAGCTAGTTCCTCCCAGCGCCCCTCGGCATCAATGCCCCGGAAATGCAGCCGAAGCAGCATGGAGGCAGCATTGGCGATGTCGAGCACATCGTCGCTAGCCTCATCGGCCCGGAAGCGGTTATCATAGAGGTTGAGCGCAGCATCAGCTTCGTCCAGTGCCAAATGGAACAGTGCCTGGTGCCACCACAGATGGTGGCGGAAATTATGGACTCTGTTTTCCCAATGCACCTCGTTCTCGCGGACCCATGCAATACCTTCGGAGGCGCGCCCCTGCATCTCCATGACATGAGCGACCGCGTGGACCGACCACGCATCCGAAGGGTCGATCGCCACAGCCCGGCGCCCGAACGCTTCGGCGCGCGCATAGTCGCCAGCCTCCTCCAGCCCGAAGGCACGCATACCGAGCACATAGCCGTAGCCCGGCACGGTTTCGTCCCAGGCCGGCAGGACACGCGCGACACTGTCCCGGTGCTGGGCGAGCGCGCCGTGATAGAAGTGCAGGTAATGCGCAAGGCGGATCGCGAGGATGTCGCGCGGGTGGTCCAGCAGGATGTCCTCGAAACGGCGCACAGCGCCGGCGGTGTCGCCAGCAGCCCAGCGCGAGAGGGCGTCCACATGAGCGCGTTCGCGCGCCGTCGCGGCAAACCGGTCTGCCTGCTCGCCCGATCGCGCGGCCCGCGGACGAAGGGCACCGACGCCCATCAGCAGGAAGAAACAGCCCTGGAGAACATGAGCCATCGGCATTTCGGCATCAGCGTCAAACGCAGCCTTCAGCAACGGGCCAGCTTGTCGTCCGAAGGCGAGGAAATCGTCCAGCGCCGTATCCAGGGCGGCCGCCGCTTCGTCGCTGGCCGCAGTCAGTTCCAGGCCGCGTTTGTCCAGGGCCACTGTTCGCCTCTCTGATTCTCTGTCCCAGAAGGTGGCGGTAGCGGCGCGCTCCCTGCCTGAGGTCAGCCGCCTTCCAGTTTGGGAATGAAAAACACCTCGCCGCCCGGCGGCACGGGCTGGAAATAGGCTGTTTCGTGCATCATGCCGTCTATGGCGACTGTTGTCTCTTCAACCAGCCGTTCGCCGAGGCCCGGGAACCGCTCATTCATCGCGCGGATGACATCGCGCAGCAGACGCGCCTCGACCTCGAATTCACGCACGCCTCCGGTGAAGGCGCGCGCGAATCCTTCAGTGAACCGCACCTGGACAGTCGGAGCCATGCGACAACATCTCCGGCTTTAGCCACCGCCATCCGCCCCGTTCGCGTCGAGGGCGGCAAGCAGCCTCGGCGGCGACATAGGCAGTTCGTATAGGCGCGTGCCAACCGCCCTATCGATGGCGTTGGCGATCGCGGCCATGGGCGGGCAGATATTCACCTCGCCCACACCCTTAACGCCGTAGGGGTGGCTCGGATTGGGGACCTCGACCAGGACCGCGTCGATCATTGGCAGGTCCGAGGCCACTGGCACCCGGTAGTCAAGGAAGCCAGGATTTTCCAGCCGACCCTGCTCGTTATAGATATATTCCTCGTTGAGCGCCCAGCCGATGCCCTGTACGACACCACCCTGAATCTGGCCTTCAACATAGGAAGGATGGATGGCACGGCCGACATCCTGAGCAGCGATGAAACGCAGCACTTGGACATGGCCGGTCTCCGGATCGACCTCTATATCGCAGAATTGGCTCGAGAAGCCCGGTGCCTGGGCACCGGCATTGGTTGTGCCCGCCGCACCGATGGGCCCGCCCGTCAGTGCCCTTTTGGCCGCAAGCTCACCGATGGTGAGCGGCTCGAAATCGCCGACATTGGCGCTGGCAGGATGGGCCGCACCGTCCCGCCATGCCACGGCCTCGACATCGACATCCCAGATCATCGCGGCGCGCTGGCGTAGGTCGTCGATCACACTGTTGCAGGCCTGGTGGACAGCAATGCCAGTCGCGAAGGTGACGCGACTGCCGCCCGTGACATGTGTGTAGCCGACCGATGCTGTATCGGGAACGACACAGCGCACCTTGTCATAATCCACGCCGAAAGCCTCTGCCGCCATTATCGCCATACTGGCGCGTGAACCGCCGACATCGACGCTGCCACTGCCGACGATTACCGTGCCGTCGTCATTGACATGCACGGTCGCACTCGATTCGCCGCCGCCGTTGAACCAGAAGCCAGAGGCGACGCCGCGGCCCTGATTCGGCCCGATGGGCTTCTTGTAGTCCGGATGAGCCATGAGCGCTTCCAGCGTCTCGACATAGCCGTCATGGCTGAGCTTGGGTCCATAGACCATCTGGGTGCCTTGGCGTGCGGCGTTCTTCAGGCGGAATGCCACCGGGTCCATGTCGATCTTCTTCGCCAACATGTCGAGCACGCTTTCGACCCCGAAAGCGGAGATCGGCGAGCCGGGCGCGCGGTAGGCCGCCGCCTTCGGGCGGTTGCACACCACATCATAGCCGATGGTGCGGGCATTCTCGATGTCGTAGGGTGCGAAGGCGCACATGCAGGCGTTCATCACCGGCGAGCCGGGGAAGGCGCCGGCCTGGAAGTTGAAAGTGGCGTCAGCGGCGGTGATCTTCCCGTCCTTTGTCGCGCCAATTCTGACGGTCATGGAGGCCCCGGAGGTAGGGCCCGTCGCCTTGAAGACTTCTTCGCGCGTCATCTGCATGCGCACGGGCTGGCTGCATTTGCGTGAGAGCGCAGCGGCCAGCGGCTCCAGATAGACGATGGTCTTGCCGCCGAAGCCGCCGCCGATCTCCAGCGCCGTCGCGCGGATGTCGCCGGGGCTGACGCCGAGCAGCTTTGCAGTCATCGCGCGGACGACGAAATGGCCCTGGCTCGACGACCAGATTTCGCCCTGTCCGTCGGCGTCGAAGCGTGCCATGCAGGCGTGGGGTTCGATATAGCCCTGGTGAACCGGCGCAGTCTTGAAGCTCTTCTCGATGATATGGTCGGCGGCTGCAAAGCCCGCCTCAAGGTCACCGATGGCGAATTCGAGCCGCTTCGAGATGTTGGACGGTTTGTTGGGCACGGGCTCGATGCCGCGGGTCACCATGTCGTCGAAGAGCAGAGGCGCATCTGGCTTCATCGCTTCATCAACATCGATCACATGTGGCAGCACTTCGTAATCGACCTCAATGAGGGCAAGCGCCTCCTCGGCGATGGCTGGGCTCGGCGCCGCGACGGCCGCAACGGCATGACCTTCATAGAGCGCTTTCTCGCGCGCCATGATGTTGCGGGTGATATGCCAGAAATTCTGCGCAACCCGTTCCGGGCCGATGTAGGCAAACGCATGGTCGGGGAAATCAGCGGCGGTGACGACCGCCTTGACACCAGGCAGGGCCTCAGCCTTCGAGGTGTCGATGCCCCGGATATACGCATGGGCATGTGGGCTGCGCAATACTTTGCCGATCAACTCGCCAGACAGTCGGTAATCAGCGCCGTACTGGGCGCGACCAGTGACTTTCGGCACTCCATCCGGACGGACGGGGCGAGTACCAACCCACTTGAACTCTTTTGTTTCGGCGTTCATCCACAGGGGCTCCAGAATCGGGACGGAACGGTCCCACGCATCCAAGCCTATCCTGTGGCCGTGTGCAAGTGCGCCGCCGCGTGTGAAGGCCAGGGCTTGCTCCTGTCCGGTAATTCAGCAAGCTGGCGTCCCTCGACAGTTTTTCTGCACCGGGGAGGGTGCAAGCCCTTGCAGATCGTTGCTTTCGATGCGCCGCTTGGGGCGGAACTGCGTGGCCTTGATGCCTCGCGTCCCGTCGGTGCGGCCGATGCCAAGGCCCTGCGTCGGGCATTGGATGACCATCTCGTGCTGCTGGCGCGCGATCAGAAATTGGATGATCCGGCGCTGCTGGGCTTTTCGCGCGTCTTCGGCGAACTCGACCCACCGGGGCCGAACCCCTATGGCGGGCCTTTCCTGTCGGCGTTCCCGGAGATCAATGTCATCTCCAATGTGGTTGAGGACGGGCGCCCCATCGGCAATCTGGGCGCTGGCGAAGCCGTCTGGCATGCGGACATGACCTATATGGAAAAGCCTCCGAAGGCGGCGCTGCTTCATGCGCTGGAGGTGCCGGAAGGTCAGGGGGACACATATTTTGCGAATCAGTTTGTGGCCTGGCAGGCGCTCCCCATCGCGCTCAGGCGCCGTATCGAGGGGCTGTACTGCGTCCATGACAGCGCACATAACAGTGCCGGTATGCTGCGGCGGGGCCACCGCAAAACCTTGGATGTGCGCAAGACGCCGGGCGCACGCCAGCCGCTGGTGCGCACCGACCCGGCGACGGGTGCTAGGGCGCTCTTCCTCGGCCGGCGCCCTCATGCCTGGATCGTCGGGCTGGACGTGGGAGAGAGCGACGCACTGCTCGACCGGCTCTGGGCCCATGCCTCGGACCCGCGCTTCGTCTGGCGTCACCGCTGGCAGCCAGGCGACCTGCTGGTCTGGAACAATCTGGGCGTACTCCATCGCCGCGACGCCTTTGACGCTAGCGCCCGGCGGGTCATGCATCGCACTCAGATCCGGGGTGAGCAGAAAATCGCCTGACACCATGAAGCGGTTCTACAAGCAGGCGGTAGCAGCACCCGCCCCGGACGGCTACGGTGCCGTTCGATGGCCCTATGCCGCCAGCACTCCTCGGAGAGATTGCGAAAGCTCCCGGCGAGTGTTGCAGGCAGGTTCTGCTCCAGCCGGAACAGCGAGCGCCTGTCGTCAGGGTCCACGGCGTCGCGGACATGGTTGCAGAAAGCGGCGTGGGTCTCTTCGGGCCTGATCGCGGCATGCAGCGGATGGCGAGGCGGTCGGATGGGCTATGCCACGCTCTCCGTGCGCCCGCGCCACTATGCCCAGGACGAGGCGTTCAATGATCCACGATTCACCGCTTGGCTATGGCACCATAAAGCCTCGCCGGTGTGAGACACGAACCACCAGGACGACAAGCTCCTCGTCCCGGACTTCGTACACGATGCGGTAGTCTCCGACCTGGAGCCGCCTGAGCCCCCGCAGGTCTCCTTTCAGCGCGGCGCCAAGATGAGGGGTCTCCGCCAGCCGGTCGATGGCGGTGACGATGCGCGTGCGGTCCGGTTTGGCCACACGCCGCAGCTCCTTCGCGGCGCTCTCCTTAATCCGAATCGAGAAGCTCACGCCGGACCTGGTCCCAGTCCAGCACCGGATCCATGGGATCGCGGAGCCGGTCGATTGCGGCGGAAAGATCGTCGAAGTCTTCGAGGTAGTGCTCGACGGCGATGCGGATGACGTCCGCGCGGCTGCGCCGGAGCTCTGTCGCGGCCCTGTCCAGGGCCTCCACTACCGGGTCCGGCAATCGCGCTGTGACCTGAAGGGGCATGGCGGTTCCAAGATGGCAAGAGTAAGTGACATTACTTTACTGCAATCCAACTCCCGGGTCAAACGTTGCCGACCCTGCTTCAGCGGGCCCAGCCAGGCCCGCTGTCCCGTCGGCGGTGCAACGGTGTTCTCAGTCGGGTTCGGGCGCAACGATGCGAAGCTTTCCTCCGGTGTCGGGATCTGAGGGTCGGATGACGATGTCGGCATCGCAGCCGAGCGCCATGCCGAAGCCTCTCAGCTTGGTGTGCCGGACGTCGTAGGTTGCCTTGCGGGGCTTCAGCGCTTCCATGCGAGACGCTGTCAGGGTAATTTTCGCCATCCTTTTTCTCCCGGTTCCAG
>JAPORR010000164.1:1556-2007 GCA_026710105.1 Alphaproteobacteria bacterium | reverse complement strand
TTTCCTCCTCGTGAGGCTTGGCAGGAAACGGAAGCGGACGACACCGGACTGGCGCGCATGGCTCGACCGGACGGACGTGCTGATTGTCGATACCGAATTCCTGCGCAGGCGTCGAGCATCCATGGATTGACCCGAAGGCGGCTCAAGGCTGAGGGCGCGCGCCCGTGGCCGGAGGTTCACGACGAACTTGCCGCAGTCTTGGATGGCGCGGCTGTGGTGCTTGCGTGGAATGCGGACTTCGACCGGCGCCTGCTCGCGCAGAGTGCCGATCGCCATGGGCTCTCGATGCCGTCGGTGCTGTGGCATGACCTGATCGGTGACTACCGTGCCATGACCGGCGAGGCGCCGGGGAAGGGTCGGCACACGCTCGCCGCAGTGGTGAATCGCACGGGTGCGCAGGTGGACGGCCCGGCGCATCGAGCGGCGGGCGATTGCCGCGCCGTGCTCGCGG
>JAPORR010000164.1:0-1525 GCA_026710105.1 Alphaproteobacteria bacterium | reverse complement strand
GGCGGGCGATTGCCGCGCCGTGCTCGCGGTCATGCGGGCGATGGTGTCACCCTGGCATTCGGAGTGATACCCGCCAAGCCGCACGCGGCGGCGAGGGTGAGAGCAAAAGCGAAGCGCTTCATGGTCGGCATGATGCCGACACGCGCCCGTAGCACCCACTGGTGTCCACGCTGACAGCGCGACGGGGCGGAGACAGCGCAGGAGCAGGGTTCGCCCCTGAGCGCCGTCCAACACGGGGCATCGATGTGGTCTCTGGAGGGTGGGCGCTTTCTCGAAAAACCTGCTCCAATAGGGGGTTCGGGGCTCACCTCATGACAGGGAGCGAGTCGGGAGGGCGATCCGGTGGACCTGTGGCGATGCGAACCTGACCCGTCCGGCGATGAACGATTCTGGGCGACCGAGCCGGGAATGGCGCTCTCCTTCGGCGAGCCGGATGCGGTCCTCATCCGAGGCAAACTCGACCTGGAGGTGGTGCGGTTGGTGCGGCCTGACGATAGGCTGTACCGGGCAGACAGCCCGGCGCAACGCGAGCGGTTACGGGTGGCCGGGGCGGATTGGGTGAAGTACAGCACTCAATGGGGCACAAACGTCTACACCGAATCCGGCGCGCCGGATGGTCCGTACCTGCTCCGTCCCGGATTGACGAGCCGCGATACGCTTTCGTTCGGTGTCGAAGTGCACGGCTGGCTATGGTGGCCAGTGGTGGCGCGCGGTGAGTGTTTCGCCTGGCTAACCAAGCGCGGCCGGGCCGCAGTGGTCGAGGCCGCGCGGTGGACCCTCCCGGCTGAACCTTTCACCTTCGATCCCGCTGGCGGCGGCGTAGAAATTTGCTAGTCCCACCTGTTGATCTCATAGCGTTCTGGTGCCGACGCGCTGTGAGACACGAGCGAGGGCGGAGCACAGCGGGCGCATTGAGGGCAGCTTGGCGGCTATCGCGACGATGAGCGCGGCCTGGAACTCGAATATCCGGCGCACTTCCGACCGCAATGCGGCGAGGTCGGCTTTCGTGGCGGCCTGTTCATCGGCCCGGCCGATGGCCGCTGCGATGGCTTCGGCCTGCTGGCGGTCGAGGCCGGTGGCTTCAAGGTCGCGGCCGGTACGCAGCGTTTCAAGCGACTACATGGCGGGCTGCATCTCCGGTGGTGGGCGAATGCGTCTATTATCAGCGATGATTGCGGCCGGGTGCGCGACCTGATGCGGGCGGTTGCCCGGGCGCGTAAGATGCGAGCGGTGACCGGAATCCGCGACGTATTGATGATGGTGACCATCGAAACCATTGAGCAACCGCACCGCTGGGTGCCTCCCACGCGGCGCTACGACTTCGGGGATTCGGCGGATGTGGCGATGCTGGCGCGACAGCGCAAGGGGATGATCACGCGCACGCGCCGCACAGTCGCCGAGACACTCGCGTACCTCAGCTTTGGTTGCCGCATTGGGGGCCGTGAACTGCGTCGGCTATGCGGACCTGGACTCGATGTGCCCCGACTACAGCGGAACAACCGTCAATCGGATCTCCGGCATGATG
>JAPORR010000056.1:55669-66014 GCA_026710105.1 Alphaproteobacteria bacterium | reverse complement strand
ATATCAAGTGGACGAATCTTGCCGGTATATCATGGTCGCAGTACACAATCTTGGATAACCGGCCTTTGTGTCGCAACGCAATTCCGTTGATCATGCACGTCCGGATCATCCACAAGCATCTTGTTCGACTATCCCTCTGCGCCCGTTTGAGATGCTCGTTCCATATCGTGTACAGGTTGACATACAAGTTGATACTCTTGTTCGGCATACGACATGCTGTCAGACCTAGTTGTGCAATGATCGCTTCATCAGAAGCCATGGATACGTAGTATAGGAAAGATGGTGGGGACCATTCCTTCATCACACTACACCGTGCTCAATCAATTGGCTGACAACATTCAATATGGCCGCTACACATTCCTCCTCTTCAACATCCTCCGGTACAATCTTGACCTTGTAGTGATGGAAGAAGACCGACTCAGTCCGATTTCCGCCAAATATGATGACGGGTTTACTTCGTGCCAAAGCGTATCCCATCTCGGTAAATTTTCCAGGCGACACCTTGGGGTCGGTTCGAAGGATCAAGATGTCAGATCGATCAATGTCCATCAGGTCGACATTGGCTGCTTTGGACTGATCTCCCATCGGGTCTCCTTCCAGCCATCTGCTCATACATGTCAGTTCAAACGGATGATCGGATGCCCTGGACAACCTCTCAAGATCTCGCGCGTAGATTCTCGTATTGTAACGAGTCTCCCAAGACGCGGCAATGTAGAATGGAATTTTACGCATTGTCCTTCCCTCTTCGTTGTTCCTGCTTAATCTACCACTACCACATGAAACATTCCGATTATTTCATTAGGCCATCCATCGCGGATGGACTGCACTCCTTTGTAATTTTCCCGATACACAACCTCCCAAACTCCATTGACCTTCTTGTTGACGCCTTCAGGATATTCTCGTGTCACGTTGTATCGCACCTTTCCGTCACCGTCGAAGTCCATGACGATGTAGGTATTTTCAATATCGTAAATCAAACGGGCACCAACCCCTGCCTCCGCCGCGGTATCGTCAGAGCAAATTGTCGGCTTGGGCAAGGAATCTGGCATGACCTCTATAAACTTCATTGAGTCTCTTTCTGCTTCCTTGACATCACAGACAAGGAATAACTCATCGTCCACCACATCGTAGAGTGCGAGTAGCCCGGTGTCCGGTACGGATGTGATGCGTCCATCTTGGTAGCGTATGATCCAATCATCCTCCATGACGAGCACAAGCCGTCCATGAGAGGATCGTACTTTGAATTCTCCTGTATCCTTGGACTCGTACAAAAGAGCTTTTCTAGAGTCATAACTACAGGAGTCAATCATCCATTGAGGCCAACCCTCTTTGGACTTCATGTTTTCCTTCGTCATCTTGAAAGCATCAGCGTCCGGTACTTTGCGTCTAACTTTCATCGTCATGCCTCCATTACAATGTTTTCTTTGATCAGGTCATCTCGCACCGCCTCCGGTACGGACCACTGCAGGTTATTCAAGATGCTCATCACGTCATTCGGCCAGGCCTCGTGAATGGACTCTCTCCTTCCCGAGTATCTTTCCAGTGTTCGACCAAAGACATCACCCAACACGGCAAAATAACTGTAGTAGGAGTCACCACTAAATAGTATTTCCGTAAATACACGACAACTCCCCACTCCCCTCTTGTCCCAATATAGACCGACTTCGTCAGAAGTCTCTTTAAACCTTGGAATGGGAATGCAAGCAGAGGATTCTGTCCTTATTGGCTTGTTGTCCAAGAATTTCAAAGCGTCATAAATAGCGTCCCGCATATGTGGATTTTGAGATGCAAACATGCGCATATCCTGGCGCAGATATTCCTCGTCATTCATGGGAGATACTCCTCAATTCCGCATTTCGTGGATCCATACTACACGGATTCATCGAGCAGTCAAAATACAATAACCCGCGGGTCACATCGACCCGCGGGTTATCATCCTTCATTTAGCGGTCCCCTCCGCCGTAAGGTACGTTGGGGTCGCCGCAAGGAGTCAGCACACGGATTTATCCGTTACAAGATGTGGTGAACCACGAAGTCCAACATCTCACATGCCATGACCCCTTCTCCCGATGGAGTCGGTTAGGAACATCCGCTGTGATCGAAGCCGGTCGTGTGGCCGCTTACGGCAAATTTCAGCCGACCGGGAACGTTCACCGCGAAGTTTTGGACACTCGCGGTATTGTTCCAGAGCGTTCCTCGCACCTTCCCGCCGTTGTAGTTGATAGTCCGCAGTCCACCATCGTCTGCGGCACCAGCCCGGACACTGTTGTATCGGACCGACGTAATCCAGTTCCCGCCGAGCGCCGCCTTCGTCTTTGTCTCAACTTTCAGCCTTCCCAGTCCCGATGCCCCTCGACTGGTGTCCCACGCGAACCTCCATCGGATCTCGTCGTAGAACTCATCACGCCCCCCGAGCAGGTATCGGCCCTCTTGTCCGTCCGGGATAGTGACGCACGCGCCGTAGGTGGCATCCACCTGCGCCGCCGCCCCCTGCCCGAACGCCAGCAGCGCCGCCGTCGCCAGTGCGCCGGTCAGTGTCCGTGTGAGTCCTTTCATGGTCGTGTCCTCTGTCGTGTGTGAGGCTCCGATTCTACACGGGCGGCGGCGCGGCAGAATTAGTGGTAGAATGCGGGGCACGCGGTGGTGGAACACCGCGCCCCCTGACCGAGCCGACATAGGGGTGTCGGAATGGCTGCCCTGAATCATACCCGAACGCTCAAGGTTCGCGTACGCGACCGCCACGCACCGTTGCTCTGTGCAATGGCTCGCGAAATAAATGTGACGTGGAACTACGTGAACGCCTTGTCGGAGCGGTTGATTCGTGAGCGACGCCACTTTCCCTCTCATTTCGACCTGAACGGCTACACGTCGGGTGCGTCGCGCGAGTTCACCTACATCGGCGCCGGGACCATCAGTGAGGTCTGCCGCGCACACGCCACGTCGCGGCGCGTCGCCCGCAAGCGCCGCTTGGCATGGCGCGTGAGCAACCGTCAGTCGCGGCGCTACTCGCTTGGGTGGGTGCCGTTCGCGGGATCCGACACTCGGTGGCGCCGCGGGCAGATCTTCTACAAGGGTCACTACATCGGCGTTCTGCGCGACTCCTACGGGCTGGCGGGATATCAGGAGGCACGCGGAAACAGCTTCCGCTCTGGCGCTTTCGTCGAGGATGCCCGCGGACGGTGGTACTTCACCGTCGCTGTGACCGTGCCCGCCTCTAGCCCTGTCGGTGACCGCTAGCCCATCGGCATTGACCCCGGCATGGCCGACGCCGCTACGGCGTCGAACGGGCTCAAGTGCCCCGCCCGCCGCTACCGCGCACTGGAAACCGCTATCGGCATCCAGCAGCGCGCCCGGAACAAGGCGAGGGTCCGCGCCCTTCACGCGAAAGTGCGGAACCGTAGGAAGAACGATGCGCACGTGTTCTCCCGCGCCATCGTGAATACCGCCAGTAGCGTCACCATCGGCGCGTGGAAGCCACCCACGTCGGGGAAGTCCCGGTGGGCGAAGTCCGCCCGTGACGGCGCTCTAGCAAGCCTCAAGGGAATGCTGAAATACAAGTGCGAGCACGCAAGCATCCCCTACACTGAAATCAGCGAGGCTTGGTCGTCCCAAACCTGCTCGTCGTGCGGGAGCATTCCCGCCACGAGTCCGAAAGGTAGGGCAGGGCTTGGAGTAAGGCACTGGACGTGTGATGCCTGCGGTGCGGCCCATGACCGTGATATCAATGCAGCCATCAACATTCTCCATGCCGGGGCAGCGTGTTGCCCTCATGAGACGGAAAATCGGGACTCTGTGTGAGGTATGATGCCGAACACGGGTTACCCGTCAGACACGAAGCAGATAAGCACCCGCGCCGCGGTCGCCACGGACAGTCCCATCTCGTCCGCCAACTCGTGCAACCTGCGGTGAATGTCGTCCGGCAACCGGACGTGGATGCTCGTCATGGTCTCCCTCCGAAGGATGCGTTGCGCTCCCTTCGGAGGGAGGGTAGGGGGAGGACAGGGTGGCGGTCAAGCCTTCGGCTGCGCAGCTACGCGGCGGCCCGAATCGCCTCGGCCACTGGCACCCACCGTTTCCAGCCTTTGTCGGCGTAGCTCTGGGCCTCGTCAGCCGTCATGGCGGGGAAGCCGTTGTGAGCCCCGAGGGCTGACCGTGCGCGCCGCCACCGCTGGACGTGCTCGGAAGCCGGATCTTGCTCCTCGATGTAGTCCATGATGGTGGCCAGAAGCTCTGCGTTCTGGACCGGAGCTGGGGCACTCACCGGCGTCCGCTTCGCGTCGTCTTCCAGTCGCGCCTCGCCATCGGACACGAAGCCGAGTCCCATGCGCTCGGTCACGCGAATCACCGGCTGCTTGCCCAGTTCCAGGAGCAGCCGATTCGGGTCGATCAGGTGGTCGCGCTTGCCGTGGTGGTGTCGCTGCGCGAAGCAGAACATCGCGGTCCCGACAAGCAACACATCGTAGTCCACGTCCACGAGAATCTTCCCGCGGCTGCACGACATCGACACGACGCCCTCCTGGAGCGGGCCGAGCGGGACTTCGACGGCCGAGCTCACGGCAATGGCTTCACCTTTGGCCTCACTCTTGGTGGAGCTCCCGTTGTAGCCAAACGAAACCTTCTGCTCGACCTTGACCTTCGACTGCGCCAGTTCACCGCCAATCTCAACCCCGACCGTCGTTTCGCTGCCAGCCGACCAGCCGTGTTGGATCTCGCGCGAATGTTCGACAGAGATCGAATCCTCCAGTTCCACGCTGAACGTCCCGCTCAACTCGCTCGACGTGTTTCGCACCCGGCGCGAGACTTGCGCCGCCGGTTTGCTTTCGATAGTGACGAGCCGCGCCGCGACCGCCCGCTTCTCCAGCCGGACTTCTTCGACGCCGGGATGCGACAGTCGATACTCGTCCCAGTGCGTCCCGAAGGCCCGCTTGTCTTTGTCGCTCGTGATATCCCGGCAGAAGAACCAGTCCGGCACCCGCCCATAAATGCGTCGGCACGCAGCCCAGAGCTTCTCGTGGTAGCCGCGCGTGCCGACGATCAACCCGAACTGGTTCGCCCGGTCAGCGTTGAGTTTCAGCAGGTCGAAACCGCCTGCATGGACCGACGACTCATCCAGGGTATCGCGTAGTGCGAGTGAAATCTGTACGCCCATGTGTTGCTCTCCTTGTTGTCACGATGCAATCGTGGCCGCCCAGTCGGCCAGCAGGTTCACGTCTGACGCGATGTCCCCCACGACCGCCACCGAGTCCGCGAGATTCACCTGCGCGACGGGATTCGCCTCAATGTTGACCCATGCGTGCCACTGCGCCGTCGCATCTCCACGCTCGGGCTCGGTGTAATTCGGCGTGTCCTGCGAGTAGAAATCGTCCGGCTTTCGGATATCCGCCGCCCCGAACGCCATCAAGGTGGCGAACTGCTTGCGGTCGTTGACATCACGAGCCGTATCCCGGCAAATCAGGTACGCCGCCCCGAGCCCGGAGTAGAGTCGGGCGTGTCCCTGGTCCACCTTCGCCTGTGGCTGCCCCACCGCCCGCGCATTCAGCTCCATCGACCACTGAATCACCTGCGCCTGAAACGCCCTGACAGCCTCACGGAGGTCGTCCAGGTCCGTCGCCGGTATCACCTGCCCTAGAGCGTAATCCGTCGCTGACGTGCGTTCAGTGAGGAACCAGCCGGGCTGTACGTCGGCGTTCCAGTCGCCCGCCGCATCGTCGAGGGTCGTCAGGCGCGCGCCCGTGTAGGTTGCCGCGGCGAATCCGGCATCCCGCAGGCCCTGCTCGCTGTCGCTCAAGCCCCGAATCAGACCGGCCGGAAGCGTCAGACCTGCGGCCGCGTCCATCGCAAGGTGAATGGTCGCCATCAGATCGCCCTCACGGTCAAGACACCAAGCACCGCAGAGTAACCACGGAACCATCGAATACTATTGACTTCCGTACTACCCTCAGTATCGCCCGAGTAGTTGATATGTCCGCGCTGTTCAGCGCCGCTCGCCGCTTCGTACCAAGTCGAGTAGGCATCGGCCGAAGGGAACGCATAGTTGCCTCGCGTTACCCATGCAGCCCCTAGACGCGGGAAAGCGTAGACCAAAGAGTTCTGCTGCAACGCACCGTCTGCGGTATCGCCACCTCGAAACGCTCGGGTAGAAAGGTAGGCCGAAATGACGTTGCCTTGCGACCCCGCAGTATCAGGATCGATGTCTTCCTGGTAATGGAACGCTAGCCACTCATAGTCCGCCAGATCGATGGAAGGAGTAGGTCGCGTAGCCGAAACAATCCCTCGACTTAGCCCTACGATTGCTAGCGTCCGCCATGACCGTGACGCCGTCGCCACCCGTGTCTGGTGCGTCGCCCATGTGCCGTCGTCGAGCCGGTAGCGGACCCAGAGCTCCGGCGTGCCGGGGTCAGCCGCGAGCCACGGGCCAGCTTGAGTCGATGCGTACTGAATGCGGAATGTCGAGTCGGCCGGGTGGATGCTCCACGCCATCCGGGACACCCAGCGGTCGACCACCGCGACGTACTGATACTCCCGGCTCGCAATCCACAGCGGGTCAGTGCCCGCAATGTTGATATTGATGTCCTGCCACTCGGAGTTCCGAGCGAGGATGGTGTTGATGCCGTCGAACTCGACCTCGCCGACGGCCGGTGGGTCGGGGCGCACCGCCGCATGACGATGGAGCACGACCTGGCGCGTGACGTGATTTCGCAGCGGGTCAATCCGGCGTTTCAGGACGCCGCTGTTGTGGGTGACGACGGCCAGCCGGAAAATGACGGCTGTGTTGGCCGGGACACTCGCGGGCGCGTAGGAGCCGAGCTGGAGGAGCGCCTGGCCCGCCGTGTTCCGGCCCAGGATGATCGTATTGCCGCCACCGTTTTCGGCCACCTCGCGGCCCGTGATACTGGCCCCCGCCGTGCTTAGGATGTCGCCGGGATTCGCGGCGCCGGGGATGTCGAGCCAGTCCTGCGCATCCAGCCGCCACTCGAAGCTGTCAGCGCCGCCCTCGACGCGCACCACCAAGATGTCGTGGTCGGACGCGCTGATGGCGCCGGGGCGAAGAAGCTGCGCGGTGGCAAACAGCGCCTGGGGATTCGATGCCCCGTTGCTCCCGCGCTGGATCTCAAGTGGAGCGCCGATGAGCGCACGCAGGTTGTCGAGCGGGACGCCGCGCGTGTCGAGCAACCCCGTGTAGGGCTTCGCCGGGACTGGGATTGAGAGGGCCATCAGATAATCCGTATGCCCTGCTCGGTGCCGTCCCCGAGCAGCACGTAGGTCGCCTCAATCGGCGTGTCGTCACCGTCTCCGATGAAGAGCGGCGCGAGCGCAATTGGGTCGCGTGTGCCGACACCCAGCAGTGCCGTACCGCGCGGTGTCGGCTGGCGGTTGTCATCCAGAAGCATGTCGGCGTCCTGGCCGGTCGCGGCGAGCGCATCTCGGAACGCGCGGAACCGAGTCAGCGCGTCCCCGGTGAATGTGTAGGCATACGGGTCTTGCCCGGCCATGCCCGAGTTTGTGACTTCTGGATCGGAGAACTCTGCGACGAAGAACTGCCCGCCACCCAACAAGACAATCTTGCCCAGAGTCTCCCATCGTGGCGTGAGATCTGCCCGGTCGTCGCCCCGCTGCCCGGTGGCAAAGTCAAGCTGCATTCGGTCGTCGTCAATCCGCAAGTTCAGCAGCCGGAAGAACACGTTTCCCGACGGCACCAGGCCGGGGGTGATTTGCATCCGGTCGTTGTCGCGCTCTTGCCAGAAGCGGCGCGTGGGGCTGGCGGTGTAGTCGCCACCGCCCAGGGGCACCACCTGACTGTTGCCACCCGTGCGCAGGGCGTGGTGGAAGATTTCGCCGCGGGCGGACTGGAACTCGCCCAGCACGTAGATTCGGTCCCATCCCAACTCCCAGACGTGCTCCGATGCGGTCGGCTGCGGCTCGTGGGTGAACCACGGCGCGCTCGGCAACTCGACATCCGCCGCCGGGAAGTCCGGCGGATTCGCGCCGAGCGCGTACATCGCAATGATCGTGTCGGTCGGGACAGGGCTGCTCACCTGGCGGATGACCGCGACGCCGCCGTGATACACGGCCCGTGTCCCGTCGCCGCGGTACTCCCGCGTCCAGTCGAGCTGCCAGACCGCCTCAGTTTCCGTGGGGTCCGGTCGAGTCACGTGCGTCCACGGCGCCAGCGGCTCCTGCGGCTGCCTGCCTGGGCCGTTGAACTCCCCGCTCAAGCCGTCCCTGACCACATACCCATCCACCGGGAAAGGCGCGCCGCCGTATCCGTCGCGGAACTGGACTCGCTGCCCGGAAGGCACGTTGACCGGATCTGCAATGTTGCCCGCTACCCAGTCCCCGTAGTTGGTGCCTCCGGCTGCATCGACCCGATGCTGGAAAGCGGTAGCGCTGGGCTCGCCCGTGAAATGGTCGTGCGCGCTGAATACCTCGCCGTCGAACTGCACCACGGGCTGTAGGTACTCGACGGGTGGCATCTGGGGCGCGAGTGCATACCGCCGCACCGTGTCGTGTGAGACGCCATACACCTCGAAGTGGAAATTGACGCCTGCAAACGCCGATGTGCCCGCCCGCGCGCGGGTGCCCGTGCCGTCGAAGTCGGCGCCGACATCCATCGTGACATCAATGACTTCCTCGGGACGAGGATTCGGAGCGACGTACTGGAACGTCCGGGGGTTGAACCTGCCCGCCAGCCGTCCGCTGACCGAGGTGCTCAACTCCACGGTGTCATAGATGCCGGTGTTTCGCTCGATGCTCGGGACGAACTGGCGGGATTCTCCCGCGGCCAGCCTCAATCCCCGCACCCAGTTCGACAGCCGGATTGTGCCCGCCCGTGCGACCGGAAGTTGGACATACCAAGTGACGGTCGTTTCTTCGGAGATCGACTCGAAGCCTTCCCGGCCCGTCAGCACCCGCACCCGCTCGGTGGCGTCGCCGGTATACCGGGATTGGTAGGTTTCGCCGGTTTCGTTCAGCAGGTTTTCCCACTGACCATCACGGAAATATTGCCACTGCCGCGTGACATCGCCCGTCGCATATCCCGACACGGGCGGGGCACGAAAGGTGACGGTCGTACCGGCGACGACGTGGATTCCGGGAGAAGTCTCGATGAAGCCGGTGATGAGGGGTGCGGACTCAATCAGCTCCGACCCGCTGCTTGCGGCGACGTGACCGATTTCAGGGAAGGGCGTTCCGTCATCCCCATCGCGGAACTGGTAGCGACGACCTGCAACGAGCATGGCCGTTCCGTCGATGGCGTTGCTATACACCCAGTCGCCATACTCGACGCCGCCCGCATCAATCCACCGATACTGCATCCGGCTCGGGAAGCCGCCGAAGAAGATGTTGAGCCCCTCGACTCGGACGGTCGGAATTGCCCCATCGTCGAACGTGATTCTCGCGGGACGGACTGCGGGAAACTCTCCCTGCAAGAGCTCGCCGACGGAATTGAACGCCGCCGTGACATCGTCGGCATTCGCCGCGTCGATGAGATACGGTGCCGCATCGTCTCGGTCAGAATTGCGAAACAGATACGTCGCGACGCCTATCTCAAAGTCAACCTCGATGCGCCCGGTGCGCTCCCATCGGTCAGAAAGATCGACCCGCTCCTCGTTGAGACCACCGCCCGCCGTGCGCGCGAAGTGCAGGACGATGTCGCCCGCGCCGGGGGTGCGCCTGTCCTGCGACCGAGTCGCCTGCGGACCACCGAACACAATCCCGACGAAGTAGACCGCGGCATCGCCGGGCCGCAAGTTTCGGTCAATGGCAGTCGCATTGAAGCGGTTGTTGTTGGCTGGAGCAGTCCGAGTGTACCCAGACGTTTCGGCAGGATTCGGAGTGCCAGCCGGGCCACCCCAGATCGGATCAATCTCGATGGACTGACGGGCCATCAGTCGGTCCTGACGTAGAGCTTGCCCGCCACCTTGATCGCCAGAGCTTCCAGTTGGTTTCGCGTAATCCGAATGATGGAGCCGCGAACATCCGGGTAGGTCGTGACGAGGTGCCTGCCCGTGAGTATCCCCGCGAACTCGGTCGTGCCCGTGTGGTCAACCGACGTCGCCTGCTCCAAGAAGACCTGGGCGGCGGGGCCGACGCTCGCCCGCATGTAGGTCGAGAAGTAGGACACCATTTCGCCGTTGCGGGTGCCGTTCCCGAGGTTCCACATCTGGGTGACGGGGATGTAGGTCATCGTTCCGTCGTTGGCCTCAATCTCCAGCCGGTAGAGGCTGTGATCGATATCATGGGGCAGCACCACCAGAGGATAACGCGCCGCCAGACCATTGATGGTGAACGTGCCCTCATAATTCGTGAACGCGCGCGCCGTCGCCAGGGTGAAATTGTCTTCACC
>JAPORR010000056.1:0-55659 GCA_026710105.1 Alphaproteobacteria bacterium | reverse complement strand
ACCGAGACCGATTTCCGCTCCGCTTGTCTGGGTCCGCACATAGTTGGAGGGATGGCCCTCACTGCCTAGATGCAGGTCGATGGCAAGCTGCTGCAAGGCCAGAATCTGTGCGGCTAGGTGGTCCGTGTTGCCGCCGACCGAGCTCCACTTGGTATTGCCCGAAGCGCCCGGCGCCGGGTCGCCGGCCTCTACATCCTCGGTGGCCACCCATGTCGCGCCGACGTGCGAGACGAAGACGCCCGAGTGGTAGTAGCGGTCGGTCCAGTCGCCGCCCCAGTTGTTGAGTAGCGTCCAGCGGTTGTTCTGTGCGTCGGGTCCGGCCGCGCCTTTCGGGTGCGCGACATCGCAGATATAGACGAAGCCCGTGTGCGTGACGATGGCGTTGATCGGGATCTGCGTCCCGTCGGGGATCGCGGTCCAGTCGCCGAGGATGAGGTTGTCGCCCGTCGCGGTGACCGGGAGTCGTTCCCAGTCCCCATCGGTCCCCGGCGCGGTGTTGGCGCCCGACTTGCCCGCGGTGATGGTGGCGGCGTTGGTGAGCACCCAGAGCCCGGACTCGTGGGTGACGACCGCGCCGAAGAAGTAGGTGGTCGCCGCCGCCCACACGCCGATGTACTGCATCGGCGGATTCGTGAATGTGTACTCCTCGTCACCCTGGTTTCGGACAATCCACCGACCGCGATTGGCCTGCGCCGGGACGAGGTCGAGCGCACCCACCAGCAGGTCGTGGATGTTCCGCAGCCGAATCGCCGAGGACCGCGCGACGCCGTTGAGTTGGGTCCAGTTAGTCGCATCGCCCGCCGGTCCGGTCGCGCCCGCGCCCGTGGTCCGGCGCCGGAAATACTGGTCCGTGCCATTCACCGGGTGGTAGACGTACTCGCCCGCTTGGTAGGCCGTGTTCGCCGCCCACGCGCCTCTCCAGAGGCTTAGGTCGGTGATGGCGGTGATGGCCGCAGCGATGGCCGCCGCAACCTGCATCTCCGACTGTGCGCCTTGAAGCTGATCGTAGAGTTCCTCACTCGAAGCGTGCCCGCCGCCTACACCTGCGGGAGCTTTGTAGACCAAGCCCCTCGTGCTTCCGTCGTCAACGACTTCCCTCGGAATCAGCTCGGCGTCAGCGATATAGCGACGCCAAGCATCCGTGAGCGCAGCAGGATTGGAGCCCGAAGGATCGGAGCCCGCCGCGATTCTGACGTAGAACTGGAGGTAGCCCGCAGGATTCTGGTAATACACCCGCGTCCCTTCATCATAGTTTCGCTCGGTGGCGTATTCCGAAAACTGCCCATCGTAACCAGTGGCGTGTCCGCCAAGCGCATCAAGCTGTTCCAGAGCGTCCTGAACGCTATTGCCTGGATTCGGGATCTGATTGCCTGTAATCAGAATCCGATCTGCCTGGGCCACCGGCTGCGACCTCGAAATCCCCTCCAGTGGAGCCGGGACGTGGCCGCGTTCAGCAGGATTGCGAAGGTTCGCCATATCAACTCACCACGTAAGTCGTGCCGTTGCCGGATGAATCGAACGGGCTGTCGGTGACGGAGAGGTAGACGTTGTAGGCCACGCCATCGATGGTCTGCTCGACCGGCGCATCAATGGTGCTGTTGAAATTGACGCCGCCCACGAGCCAGTTCCGCGGCTGGACAGCGCTCGTCGGCACCGCCCAGTAAACACGGAACTCACCCGCGTCCGGGATGCCGGACACCATGTAGTCACCCGCGACCACGCCGCGCGTGTCAATGTCGTCCGTCGAGAAGTCGATATCGGTCTCATCTTCGCTTGCTTGCACGAAACCGAAATGCACGCGCGCGGTAGCGGCGACCGCGCGAATGCGCGCGTCGTGGTAGATGCGTGGCTGGGTCGTGGCCGGGTCTTGCCCGGCGGTGTAGACCTCCAGTCGGATTGTGTAGGTATCGCCTGCCTCCGCGAGCTGAACGCCCGCTGGAATCGTCACGCGCCCGCTCTCGCTATGCAGGTCGTCCAGCGTGGCGAGCACCGTCACTGCCGCCGGGTCGATGGCGCTGCCGGGGAAGCCGACGATGCGCGCCGCGCTCGCGTGTCCAGACTGGCTGATTGAGGCGTCGTACTCGTAGACGTTGCCCGCGATGCTCCCGACGCTCGGCGTCAGGTCGCCTGTCACGTCGAAGCGGGCGATGCTCGGGAGGATCGCAGTCCCGGCATCGGACTGTTCGGTGGTGTCGCCGATGTGCTCGACGATGATTCGGTTGCCCGAGCTCATGCCTGACTGGACGGCCAGCTCCACCAGCAGCTCGTTGTCGTCGTTGGTGTAGAAGCCCGCCGACAGCGCCCCGTTCATGTCCGCGTTGCGCAAGTCCTCCGCCAAATACCACTCGACCTTGCCCTCGATGCCGAGGGTGGGGATGGAGGTCGTGGTGATGATGCGCCCGCTTTCGGGGATGACGATGGCGTTGCCCTCGCCGTCGGTGAGCGCAAGCTGCTGCGCGGTCCCGTCGAGGTCGAACATCGCGGTGCCGAGCAGGGTCGGCGGCCCCCAGCCGTCGCGCCCAGGAAGGCCACGCTCGCCGCGCGGGGCGCGGAGCTGGTAGATGTAGAACGTGTTGTCCGTTTCGAGGAAGTCAAACGAGCTTCCGATGACGAAATTGCCCGCCGCGTTGCGGGACAGGAGCACTTCGCCCTGGGTGCTTTGCCCATGAAGGAATCGCACCCGAAACCTGTCGTCCGTATCATCCAGCGCGGCTCCCGCCTCAACGCGGGGCGTCGCGTTCAAAGCCGCGCCCGTAAACCCTCCCCGCCCGAAATCCGCCGCCCCGACATCGAACGCGACAAAGAACATGTCCTCATTGTCGACAGTGGCGGGCGCGGCGATTCCGGTGTCGGCCCATATCGCATCAGCGACTTGGGCTGCGGGCGTGTAGGCGCCGATTGGCGCCGCCTGAACGTTGCCGATGCCGGTCTGGACGGCCTCCCCGTAGCGCCAGTAGGTGATGGTCCAGTTGGCCGCGAAGGCGAGCGTGGTGCGCTGCACCTGGTGGTTGACGAGCGTATCCGCCGGCAGGTTCAGCAGGGCGATGGCGGCGAGCTCTTGCGCACCACCTTCGATGATGGCGCCCGTGGTCGAGGGCGAGAGCACCGAATCATCGGACGCATCCCGGACATCGAACTTGTACGCGCCGTCGCGCATCGCGCCGGTGCCGCCTGCGGGGGTCACATTGGCGATGGCTTTGACCAAGTAGAAGCCGGCCGCCACCATCACATCGTTGCCGTTGACGCCGGAGAGGATGCTGTTCGCGCCCTCGCCGAGCACGACGGAGAGCGGGTCGGCCGCAATCGGTCGCGCCTCGAACGCGGCCTGCGCGCTCGCCTGCGCGCGCATGGTGATGCTTTCGCCGCGCTCGGTCCTGTCCTCGACGGGGAAATTGAGCTCCAGCGGATTCGTCGTGGACTCGCGCTGGAAGGTCACCGTCCGTCCAGCCACGGTTGCGCCCACGAGCGCGTTGGGCGGGCCTTCCTCGAAGCCAATGCGCCACCACGAGGTGCGCCAGTCTGCGCCCACGCCGGGCTCTGACGCCGCGACGTTGGCCGCCACGTCCGCGATACACAGATAGGTCGCCTGCGTCCCTGCGCCGCCGTGACGGACGACCGAGCCTGCGGTGTAGGCGGTGCCCCCATTCCACGGGTCGCCGCCCGTGAGGGCATCCAGGCCGTTCAGCGCGGTCGTGATGAGCGCATTGACCTGCATCGCGGTCTGGAAATTCGCAATCGCCGCCGAAAGCTCCGCCGAGAGCACGACGTCTGCGGGGAGCTTCGCAACCGGAATCGTGCTGTTGTCGTCGACTCGCGCCCAGACCGCGAACAGCGCCAGCACCTGGGTTTGCGTCAGCCCGCCGGCGTGCTCGGCAATGAGGCCAACAATGTCGGAGGGCGACGTTTGCCGAACGTTGGTTTCGGGAACGGCGGCCGCGATTTCCGCTTGCGAAATCCTCGGTCCGATTTGCCTGCGCACGGCCGCCGGGGTCATGGCCCGGGTGCCGTCTGCACCGGCGTCGGCTTCCGCGTTGGTCGCAAGCTCAATGATGCCCGCGGCGTCTGCACTTGCTACCGGGAAGTTCCGCAGCGCGGCACTCGCGTCCAGCCGGTCGTCACCGCTCGCGCCTTCGAGGAGCGTCGTGATGTCGTTCAAGCTAAGCGGCGACAGTCGATGCCACTTCGTGTTTGTCGCGTCGTCCGGGTTGGGGTCGGAGTCGAGCACGTCCGAATCGTTGGCCCACAGAGCGTTGTTGTAGGTAACGATGGTCCCGGAGTGGTAGAAGCCGTTGGCGCTGTAGGCGCCGCCCCAGTTGTTGATGAGCGCGAAGAGTCGGCTGTTCGTGTCCGGGCCGTTCTGCTGGCGGAGGTGGTCGGCTCGGCAGATGTAATACCGCCCGGTGTGCTCCAGGATGTCGCCCGCGCGGATGTTCTGCCCGGCGAGGTCGCCCCATGAGCCGCGCCATTCCTCCAGTGCGGCAAGGTCCACCGTCCCGACCAGATCGACGCCAGTGGCGCGGTCGAGTGAGATTGTGAGCGTGGTGCCGTTGAGTGTCGGCCGGATATTGATGACGCGCAGCGTGCCGACCTGCGCCCAGCCAGTCGTGTCGACCGTCGGGTTGTCGGTGTCGGCGTTGGTCCGGTCCGCGATGCACTCGTAGATGCGGGTGTCGTAGAGGCACTGCTCGCCAACCGTCCAGACACCTGGATCCCAAACCTCGGGGAGGTTGATGACTTTGTTCGTCATCGGCCCCGTAGCGAGGCCGGCTTGAGTCTCGGTCGCGGGCGGGAGCGTGACATCCGTTCCGGTCGAGGATTCGATATCCAGCGTCGAGGCGTTGCGATTGCCGATGGCGAGGTTCGTCACGCCCGCCGTCGGCGGGATGCCGCCGTAGCTGATGCCGATGGCCGTGACGACGATGGCGTTGTTGCCCGCGTTCGTCACGCTCGGCCGGAGCGTCAGGGACAGGTGGCGCCCGCTGTTCGTGGTGCTGCTGTGCGAAGCGTGAGCGCGGTCGAGGTAGGTCTGCTCCGGCATGAGCAGGTCGTGCGTGCGCCCGTCCGCGAGCGCGCTCGCGCGGGGGAGGAACAGGGGCACGTCGTCCGTCCCAATCGCCGCCACGAAGTAGATCGCGTCGAAGGTCTGCGGCGTCCCGGCGACGGCTTCTGCCCACTGGTAGCCCTGGGAGTTTGGATCTCCAGCGGTGTCGAGGTCGAACGTCGCGGTGCCGAGCACCGTGTAGCGCGTCTGGTTGCCGAGCGTTTCCAGCGAGAGGAAGTTCGCGGGGTCGTTCGGCGGCGACTGGACGGAGTTCAGGACATCCGCCCGGACGAGGTACGGCACACCGGAATGCTCGACGATGCTTCCCTGGGTGTAGCGGTTACCGCTGACCCACTGCCCGGCGAAGCCGGTCGTCAGTTTCCAGTTGCGGGATTGGTCCAGCGCGACGCGGCTCGCGGCCGATCCAGCCGCGATGGCGGTGATGCAGACGTAGATCTTGTCGCTCGCGTCACTGGCAAGCTGGCCGCGCGCGTAGGCACTCCCAGGGACGAAGCGCTGGACGACCAACGCGCCCGCCGTGCCGGACGCGAGCACGTCGGCAATCGTCTGTGCAATCGGGTCGTCGGAGTTCGGGTCGAAAACCGCGAGCAGGTGCGCGGGGTTGACAGGGGCCGCGCTGTCGGTCTGGGGGATTGCGCGGGTCATGCCACTATCTCCACGTCACCACGCGACCTATCCACTGCACCGGCTCGCCACGCCACGTCAGCGCGTTGTCCGGCGTGTCCTCGCCTCCGCCGCCAGACGGCGGGCGAAAGGGCACGTTGCCGCGTTGCAGCCACCACCAGGTGAACCGCGCGGACGGGGAAATCATTCTAGTTACACCCGATGACGACGCTGGTAACGGTCGAGGACGCCCGGATGGCGCGGAGCACGACGGGAATGCCGCCGGGGCCGGTGATGGTGTCGCCGACGGCCAAGCCCCTCACGGTCTGGTCTTCGGTGCCGAGCAGCGTGCGGTAGACGAGGTCGCCCGCAGTCTCCACTTGGCAGGTGAAGCCGCTGTCGAGCACGAAGTCTTCCGCGCCGCCGACGGCCACCGTGCGCGCGTCGCGGTATGGGCCGACGGGGTGGCGTTGGGTGTATTGCTGACTCACGGCGTCATCCCAAGTCGGAGGTCACGACGACCGCCGCCCTCGTGAGAAGGCGGCGGCGGTTGGTCAGTCAGGCGGTCGGAGGCTAGACAATGTCCTCCATCCACACCGCGAGGTCGGCGCCGGTCACCTTGAAATCGTAGGCCTGCTGGAGCTCGATGCGGGAGCTTTCGATTTGCTCCATGCGGAAGCGCTTGACGCGCATTCCGTTCGACCCACCGACGAGGCCAGTCCAGGCGAACATGTACCCGGCGCTCGGCACTTCGAGACCGGGCTGCGACGGGCGGTAGAGCAGCAGCGCATCATCGTCGTTCACGAAGTTGTAGCTCGTGAGCGGAGTCGCGCCGAGCGACGGCCCGTCGGTGTTGTAGATGGCGTCCATGATCACGATGTCGTCCAGCTCGAAGAGCTGCATCAGATCTTGCATGTTCGCCATGACGTTGCCGCGCGTCTGTCCTCGGTTCATCCGGTCGAGGATGTCCGGGTGCTCGGTCAGAACATCATAGGCAGAGCGTCCGATGACGAGGACGTTGGGCCGGAAGCTCGTGCGGACCTGCACCGCGCGCTTCATCGTCTTGATGTCTTCGATGGGATTTGAAGTGGACTGACTCCACTGCTGAATCGTCGCGTCCGTCAGCTCGGACGCGGTGTCCGAAAACAGGTTGACCCCCAGATTGCCGGGAGCGGCCTGACCCATCACCTTGTAGTTCCACACGTCGTCCTGCAACGCCACTGCCGCGAACCGTCGCTCCCGCTGGATGAGCCCCTTCTGCGTGACGAAGCGCGTCGCGTTGGCGTCGAGCCGTACCTGCATGTCGGCGTTCGCGCGGGTCTGGTCGTCGATGTCCTTGTGATGCGCGTACACGCGGGTCATGTAGTTCTCGGTGGCGACCTTGTAGCCGCTGCCAGAGCTCTCCGTTCCCGGCGCCCGCTCCTGCATCTCGTCGCGAAGCCAGTCGTCTCGGTCGAACGTGTAGTACACGTCCGAGCGCTTCATCACCGGCACCATCGGGAAGATGCGGTTGGCGACGAACATCGCCTCCGCCTGCATGTACGCGATGGAGATGTTGGTCAGCGGCGTATTGACATGCACATCGCCGGGGGACGGGGCAATCAGTCCGCCTTTGGCGAAGTAGCCGCCAAAGCCGTTGTCCACCGCCCACTTTTCTAACTCCCTGGGGGTCATGGGTCAGTCCTCCGGTTAGGCCGAATGCGGCCCGGCGATATGGCCGGCCTTGAAGCGGATGATGTCGCCCGCGGCGCCTGCGGCTTCGAGCGCCACGCCGAACGCGACCTGGTCGGCCGCCAGCGCCCCGACGTTGGCGACGCCTGCGACCCGGCCATCAGTGGCCGAGGCCACGAGCAATTGGCCAGCGACGATGGCGGCACCCGCGACCACGAGGCCGATTCCGCCTGCGGCCACGTCCATGATGGTCACGGCGCGGCCCGCATCAATGGTGCCGGGGTCTTCCCACAGCACCCCGTGGACGACCTCGCCAGCCGCGTCGGCCATCTCGAACTGGCCGCTGGCGTTGATGGTGAGCGCGTGGTACCGGCGGTCATTCAGATCCTCGCCGGCCGGGACGCTCAACGTCTTGACGCACTGATAAGAGCTCATCGGTCAGCCTCCTTGTTAGCCGCCGGCCACGGCCGCGTAGAGCGCCGCACCTTCGGGGGTGTTCTCGACCACGTCGGCATACACCGCCTCGTAGGTCAGCGTCTTGTCGTCCGCCTTCTCCATGCGCGCCTTGACCAGTGCATCGAGCTTCTCGGCCGGCGTCTTGCCGTCGACCGATGCAGGGTCAGTGGCGCCGCTCTTGGCGACGCCCATCGCGTCGAAGCCCGCGGTGCCGAAGCTCTTGAACGCGAGCGACATGCCCTCGTTCTGCGCTTTCAGGGCCTCGACGGCCTGCTTGCGCTGCTCGGCATCCTCGATGCTCTCGGCCGCTTTCAGGAGCGCGGCCCGGCTCTGGAGAGTGCCCGGCAGGTGCGGCAGCTCGTCGGCCGCGCGCTTCTCGAAGACTGCCATCTCGCGCTGCTCTGCGAGCTTGGCGTTCTCCTTCTGCAAATCATCGACCTTCTTCGCCTGCTCGTCGGACACTTTGGCAAGTGCCACCGCCGCCTCGCCCGCACTCTTGCGGATTTCGATACCGCCCGTAGTGGTGTACACCACCGGGTCGGCCTCGTTCCGCGCCTTCTCAAGCGCGTCGAGCGCCGCGTCACGGTCGGTCGCAGACTTCTCCAGCCATGCGTCGGCGTCCGCGTCGGCAAGCGTGTCGAAGTGCGCCCGATGCGCCGGGCTCATGGCGAGCACCTTCTCCAGCCGCTCGGCCTTCGCCTTCATGGCTTCGAGCCCTTCAGTCGCATCCTTCAGGGCCTTCTTTTCATCGTTAGTCATCGGAGCGTCTCCGGGGTTGTCATGGGTCTTGCTCATGCACGAGACGATGGCCATTGCCAGCGCCTCGGAATCCAGGGTGTGCGTGTGCCCGGCGTTTTCGAGCACCGAGTACGACCCGTCGGGGCCACGGTAGAGCTGGTGGCTGTGGCTGCCGTCGGCACCATCCGACGTTGCGTAGCTGACGTAGAGCGACATCCTGCAGTCGTCGTAGTGCATGATGCTGATGCCATGCACGTGTCCGTCGGTTTCGCCCGTGATGGCCTGCGCCACGTCGTCTTTCGACACCTTGTCGTCGGCGGGCGGCTCTCCAGCCTTCATAATCAGAGCGCGCGCCCCTTCCTGCGCAGGCACACCCACGCCGGAAATCTCGCGGATGCGGAGCTTGCGCATGATTTTCCGCTTGCGCTTTCCGCCGGGGCCGTAGTTGCTCGCAGGCATCAGTCCACGTCCTCGTCGACGAGGCGCATCCCGCCAATCGAGAAGCCGGTCAGCTCGCCGCTTCGGAACTTCGACAGCATCACTGCGTCGGGCTGGACCGCGACCATCAGGCCGGTACGGTCACACTCGATACCGAACGACTTGGCGATGTCGGCGGTCAGCGGGAAGGTGTGCACCACGGTCCCGGCGTCGCTTCGCCGGTGCCCCTCGTAGCTCGCGCGGGCCGACTTGGCAAAGTCAGTCGCGGCTTCGAGCATGGCGTCCTCCGGGATGCAGTCGCCCTGGAGGTCGAAGTAGTTCTCGCCCTTCTCGGTGCAAACAATCGCCCAGCCGAAGACGAGCCCCAGGGACTCATCGACCTTCAAGACCTCGGCGTAGGTGGTGAAATCGGCCATAGCTCAATGCTACGGCGCGAGGGGCACTGCCTATAAGTGACGTAACGTCACCCCACGGGCGTCATCGGCGGAACGGTGAGGCGGGAATGGAACTCGCGTAGCAGGCGTTCGGCGGGCGCCGACATCCCGTGATGCCCGGACAGCCAACGGCAGACCGAGCGGCGCGACACGCACATATTGTGCGACATCGCATCGATGGACCACCCGAGCTCGTCCTTGACCCGGCGGATTTCGTCGGCATCCATACGTAGAGTGTAGCCTATAGGCGAATCGAGCTGACGAGCGTACATCTGCAAGACACGACCTCGCGCGCCGGGCCGCTCGGGTCGCCGGGGAACATCATCTGCGCCCCGCCGACGATGAACGGCTCATCGACGCCGACCCGCTGACCGTTCACCTCAACGTGTGTGTCGCGCACGCGGTCATCACGTGCCGCCACCCATTCGCGCGTGATGGCGTCTCGCTCGACCACGCCCTCCTGCACCGCGAGCCGTTGCGCATCGTAGCTCCCGGCGTTGACGGCTCCGAGCGCTTCGGTGCGCGCCACCACCTCCGCCCGGTACTTGATGTAGCGGTCTTGGTAGCGCTCCACCATCCGGGCAATCTGGGCGCGAGTGAGTGGCTGGCCGGTGCGGGCCGAGCGCCGCACCGACGCATCGAACCGGCGGTCACGGAGCGCGCGCGTCATGCTCTCCAGGTCGCCCTCGTGCGCGCGCATGAGGAGACGGCGGTAGTTGGCCACGGCGGCGTGCTGGCGAGCGGTGAGGCCGGTCGAGGCGCGGAATCGGCGTGCTTGCGCCCGGGGGTTGGTGCCCTCCTCGATGCCCTCGGCGATGGTGCGCTGCGCGATGGTGCGCTGGTCGTCCGTCCACTCGCGCACGCGCTCCAGGCGATTCGCGGCGTGGCGGGCGATGGCGAAGTCGTTGACCGCGTCGAAGTCGATGACGACGGCTGCGGCCCCGGCGGGCGCCACCGGCAGCGCGTCCGGGTCGGCGTCCTCTTGCTTGCGGACTGGCTTATTCAGCGCCTCCTCCAGCAGCCGTGCCGTGCGGCGCCCGGAGTCCAGGTACACATCGAACGACGCCTGCGCAATCACCCGTGCCGCAGCCTGCGCGCTCGCCTCCACCGCCGGCTCGATGTTGCCCGTGGCAAACGCCTCGGCCAGTGCCCGCTCGCCGGGGAGCGCGGCACGGGCGGCCAGCACCGAGCGCACCGCTGCCGCGAGCAGGAGGCGCTCGGCGCGGTCGTAGCGCGACTCCATGATGGCGCGGGTGGTGAAGCGGCGGGTAGGCATCAGCTTTGGCGCGGGCGATGGCCCCAGGGGTGCGCGTGGGGCGGGGCGACAGCCGTGCGCCAGGTGGCGTTCCACACATCGACCAGTTGCCGTATCGGCGCCTCCTCCGTCACGCGCACGCCGTGAAGCCAGAGTACGTGGCGAAGTTGGCCTATCGTCATCCGGTAGGTGGACGGCGGAGGCGGTGGGCACGGTGCGCGTGGCAGCCAGCGGGGGTGCGGGGTGGGCATTCAGGCTTGCATCCACGAATGCGTTATAGTATAGTACGTGCCTCGGTTGAGGTTGCCGCCCCAACCGAGGCTAAACGGCTGATGAGGAGCCGACCGCATGTCTAAGTCTATCAAACCGTATGGCCCTCTTTTCTACGTGGCGAGCGACAAGGCTCGCGCACGGTCTCGTGGCGTCTGCCAGTTCTGCGGTGACCGCATGGCCACCAAGGGCGGGCACCATTGGGCCGGAGGCCAGTTGTCGCCGCCGTACATGGACCATACGGAATGCACGCCGGACGACCTCACCAGCTTGTGTCAGCCCTGCCATGACCTTGCCACCACGCTGCGCAGATTCGTGCGCGAGGGTGGCGGGGATATCTGGCAGTTCACCAGCATATTCAGAGAGGCAATCCGACAATGCGATACGAAGTCACCATCAAGGGTCTTGGCGGACTCATCATGCACAACGGCGCGGCTGGACTCGACACCCGTTCACCAGCCAACCTCGAAAAGGCGCAGATTGCCCGGAAGCGTGGGAGCAACCGCACCGAGGCCGACGACAAGCGACTTGCCGAGCTCGAATGCCAGACCAGTCTTTGGCTCGACATGGACGGAGCGCCGACAATCCCGGAAGGAGCCATCCGATCAATGATCGAGACGGGGGCACGGAAGCTCAAGCAGGGACCGCAAGTCCGCGAGGGGCTGGTGGTCGAGAAGGTGACTGCGTTCGATTACGACCAGGGTATGGGCACAACGGCCGAGGAACTCGGCAAAGCGTCCCAGTTCACGGTCGGGGTCGTGGTGGGGAAAGCTCGCGTGTTGCGCACCCGCGCTCGATTCGAGCCCTGGGGTTGCACGTTCCGGCTCGACTGTGACGACGAGCTTGTGGACCGCGAGCAACTGGAGACGTGGCTAGATATCGGCGGCCGACGCATCGGCCTCGGTGACTGGCGCCCGGAGAAGTCAGGGAGTCACGGGCGGTTTGAGGTAGCGGAAGTGAAGGTGTTGTGAGGCTGGGCAAGGCATGGCAAGGCTCGGCAAGGCTTGGTTCGGCTGGGCTCGGCATGGCGCGGCGAGGACTTCGTGGCATGGCGTGGCTAGGCTGGGCGGGGCGAGGCAGGGACTTCGAGGCATGGCGGGTCATGGCGGGTTATGGCGGGGCAAGGCAGGGTCTGGCGCGGCATGGCAAGGCAAGGACTTCGAGGCATGGCATGGCTCGGCAAGGCCTGGCACGGCGTGGCTGGGCTTGGCTCGGCCTGGCATGGCGCGGCGAGGGACTCCGGGGCGCAAGCCCCGGAGTCATTCAGCCGCTACGTGATCGGGATTGGGGCAGGAATCAATGAGCACATCAGGCTTCGTCCGAACGTCTCATCCTCGAAGGATTCACCTGTCGTTGAGAGCGTAACTTTTTGATTTGTCGGATATTCTCTGCCGCCGCCTCCGAGCGTTTGGCTTGGCAGATCCAGGACAAACACCCCGTCGTTGTTCCTCGAAATCAAATCAAATCGCGTGGTTTCGTTGTCCCGAATCGCCCTCGGAATCCCGTCGTCCGCGAATATCACGGTGGCGTCGATGTCGCACTGGAGGATGCCGCGGTTGAGGAATCGGGGGCCGAGCTGGCCAAGCACGGATTCGGTGCCGGACTGCGGGTTGACGTTGATGGTGACCGCCGTGAAGTCCTCGGTCAGCAGCTCGTCATTCTCGTCGGTCAGCCGAAGCCGGGCGAAGTCCGAGGCCGTGTTGTAGGCCTCGGTGTGCAGCGGCTCGGCTTGGCTGTCGAAGCCCGCACTCCGCACGGTGGAAGGCGGGCTGATGTCCGTGCCGACGAGGTTCACCGTCATGGTGGCCTTGTCTTCGAGCGGGAAATTGAGCCCGAGCGTGGCTACCACTTGGTCCTCCGCGTACTCGTAGCCATCGTCGGCCGTCGCCGCGTCCTCGCCTTCGAGGTCGGGCGAGACGAGCTCCAGGGTATGCAGGTGGCGCGCGTAGTAGTCGTCGTCGATTGCCTCGTCGGTGAGGAAGTCGCCGAACAGGATGTCGATGACGTTGGCGGGCGTGCTCGGAAGCGCAAAGTTCATTTGCAGCGCCGTATCCACGCGGTCGAAGATAAGCGAATTTTCCTCGAATCGGACCAGCCGAGCGAAGCCGGTCACGCCGGCGCTCCCGCCATTGCCTTCGATGCGCAGTCCCCGCCCGAGCGCGCCACCGTCAGCGAGAATGGAGCCGATGTGCACGGTCTGACCGACCGACAGTGGCTTGTTCCGATTAGCCGCTTGCCCGTCGTTCACCAGCCCCTCGCCAAGTCCCATGCCATTCGAGACGGCATTCGCAGCGCCGGTCAGGGTCGCAAGGCGGGAGTCTTCGTCCCATGCCCAGGTCTGCTGCCCAGCCCCCGCCAGACGAAATCCGGCAAGCGATATCCGCGCATCAGCGGGCGCGGGCTCTGCTACGAGCGCGGTCGAAGCCGCATCCGCGTCGGTGGCGGGAATCGTGTTTGCAGTGACAGCCCCTGCGCGCAGCTTGAGGCCGTTGTTCCGTGCGCTGGTAAAGCCCTCCGCCCAGAGCAATCCCCGATTGGGAGGCAGCTTCGCGGTTAGGCGCGCCATAGCGCCCGCGTTGAACGAGTTGTTGGGAAACGTGAAGCCCGCCGCGACGCTGTCCGGGTCCATCAGCCGCTCTTGACCATTGCGCCAAGTCGAGTACAGCGCGGCCTCCAGCCAATACGGGAGCGACGAGTAGGTGATGTCCTCACCGAACGAGACGTTGGCCGCCAGTGCGGTCGGCGTGCCCTTGCGTCGAGACAGGCGTCGGGAAATCGGCGTCCGGGCAATCTTGGTGATGTCCGGCGCGAAGGTGGGGGCCGGGTCAGAGTTCGGTTCGAGCTGTCGGACCCCGGCGGAAGCACGCACACCGAGGGCGGTCTGTCGCGCGACTGCGAGTTGAATGGTATTGGCATCGACGGCGCTCATGCGTTCTCTCCTATGGTGTTAGGAATTTTCCATTGACATTTTACCACCGTCCGACGTAGTGTTGAGATATCGGCCGGATCAACGCGGTTGCCTCCGCTCCCCGGCCGTCTCGTCGAGAGAGTCCGCACGGTACGCCATGCACTCTCTCCATGCAATCGCGCGATGGAGGAATCCGCCATGGCGACAGCCAAGAAAGCCCCCGATGTAATCAGCATCCCCCCGCTCAAGATGGACGAGATCAACGTCCGTCTCGTGGGTCGCACTGGGTTGTACATCAATCGCATGTCGGCGAAGGCAAGGCGTCAGTTATTGATTGGCGCCCAAAAGAAGACGCTTGCCGAACGCAAACTTATCAAGCACGACCCACGCACCGAATACCGCGATGCGATGTACGTTGATCGCGGCTGGCATCCTCGCTCTCACGTCCGGTTTCCCGCCATGTCGATCAAGGCGGCGATGGGCACGGCGGCGCTTATGACCCCAGGGATTCGGAAAACAGACGTATCTCGACTGGTATTTATCCCTGACGAATATGTACCGATTTACGGCATTCCGAGGTTGCGCATGACCATCATGCGTTCGGCGGACATCAACCGGACTCCCGATGTTCGCACCCGCCCGTACTTTGCCGAGTGGGCGACGGAGATACGCATCCAGTTTGCCAAGTTGTCTCTATCGAAAAAAGAGATTCTGACGCTACTGGCCAATGCAGGGACGATTTGCGGTATCGGTGACGAACGACAAGAGAAGGGGAAAGGCAGCGCGGGAACGTTTGCTCCGGCAAACACAATCCCCGATACGCTGCTAGACGCTGACGCGCAATGGGCCGCCATCAAGACACCAGTGCCGTTTGATTTGGAATCGGCAGAATTGTTGGCGGAGTTTGATGCGGAAGTAGAGTCGAGGCTGTAGAGCGTCGGTCGCGTTCTGTCTCGTCGTGCTGGGTCCGGTTGGATCAAGTCGGGTCAAGTCACGTCACGCTGTGTCGTGTCGCGTCGAGTCACGTCGGTCATCAAGGAGTACACCATGAGCAAGTTACAGTACACGCCAGAAATACGCGCCGAGATTGTCCGTGCGCACATTGTAGAGTTTGGCGAATTCACTGCGGAGGGGTTTCTACAGGTCGCTCAATCACCGAATCATCCCGCACATCACTGGTTCGACTGGGACGATTCAGAAGCCGCCCGCAAGTATCGGTTATGGCAAGCACGCCAGTTCACGCGCATCCGCATCCGCCGCGAAGCGATTGAGACAGTCGATATCGCCGAAGGCGGAGACATTCAACTGGAAGTCGGCCCGATGCTGCTGTCGCCACTCGAAAAGCGAAAAGACGGCGGCGGCTACATTCTCGCCGATACGGAAGAAGGGCATACCGAACTTCGATTGCAAGCGAAGGCGGATCTGCGCGCGTGGCTTGGCCGATACAGGCTTGCGCTGTCTGACGCGCAGGTGGAGGCCGCAGATACTTTATGGAATAGTCTCTGACAACCTAACCCGCCATGTCGTGTCTTGTCGCAATCTCGTCACGCTGCGTCGCGTCACGCCAAGTCACGTCAGGCCATCTCGTCGTAGGAGAATGGCACCTCGACGACGGCCGGGAGCCACTGCCCCTCCGGCGCTTCCTCGCGGGGCACGGCGCCGTAGGTGGTGATAAGTGGGGCGTCGGGGGGAATGCACCAGCACTTGTATTCGTCGGACCAGGTGCTCGGGTCGGCGGCGTCGAAATCATCCGCTTCTTCGGCCATCCGGCACCGCTCTTGCGTCCACGGCACTTTCAGTGCCTCGCGGCCCGTCCGCGCAATCAGCCCCGGCCGCGCATCCCAGAACACCGCCTCCGACTCTAGCCGCATCGAGTCGAACACCGCACACGCCGCACCCATCGCGGTGTCCACGTCGAGAATCGGCGCTTGGTTGTTAGACTGGAGCGGGACGAAAACGGCAAAGATGATACTGCCATCGGTGCGGAATCGGCGCTTTGGCGCCCGCCCCATTGATGTCTGTCGCCGCCCGTTGTGACGCAGCACGAGTCGCACCCAGAAATCCATGTCGTTCGGCTGGGGGCCAATCTCGCCGGACAGGGAGAGCCGCCCCCCTTCCTTGAACGACCGCATGAAGCGAGCGGGGAGTGGGGTTTGCGGCGGCCGAATCCGAGCGTTGTACTCGCCCTCAAACCTATCCATGAATCGGATGTACACCACGTCCCGCACCGCCGAGATGTCCACCGCCACGGTCAGGCTCCAGGCGTGATGTTGATGTTGTTGACGGCGGACTGGATGGCCCGCTGGACGAAGCCCGGACTCTCCTGCTGGCTGTGGCCGTCGTTGAGCGCTTGAATGTAATCGACCGCGTTAGAAACAAACACCGACCCGCGCGGGAGCCGATACGCCAGCACGCCCGAGCGCCCGGCCGAGGTCGCCTGCGTCGCCGGCCCGATGTCCTGCGGCGTGCCCACCGGCGCCGCCTGCGGTCGACCGACGCGCGGAATCCAGTTCGCTCGCGCCCATCCGGTATCCACGGGCGTCCGGCGGACGAGCCCGGCGTGAACGTCGAGGGTCAGGCGAATCACCGCACGCTCGGTGAACCGCTCCAGCCCATCAACGGCGGCGGCGATTTGGCGACGGTCGCGGGCGGAGGCCATGACTAGACTCTAGCACGGCGCGCGGTAGACTGGCCCGGCCGTTGGTCGTCGGCTCAAACGACTGGACGGGCACGCCCGCGCGTAGCCCGCCCTGCTCGTCTCCACAGGGTGGCTGGTCACCACCTGCACAGCTCGTGATGCGGGCGCGTCGCGGACCCAACGGCGTGGATTGAGACGTGGCGCGGCTTGACCGGTCCGGCCGGCATAATCAAACGACGGACTGAATCGCGGGAACGACCTGCCGGGGCGGCGTCCGTCGCCCCGGTGACCTACCCCTGAAAATAATTCCCGAAAAGTGTTGCATTCGTTTTCGGGGTCGTGTAGAGTATCAATCACGTTGACGGCAAGGGCAATCCCGCCCGCTCACCTCTCAAGGAGGCCCGCCATGTCCAAGTCCACCACCCCGCAGTTCGCAGTCGTCTCACCCATCGATGGTGCCGTAGTTCGGACTTGGGACACCCGCGCCGACGCCGACGCGCAAGCCGCAGTCCTCACCGAGCGCATGGGCCGGACGTACACCGTCCGGTCCGTGACCGCCCGATGACTGCTCACGAACTCCGCCTCGTCCTCCGAGGCAAGCGCGCCTTCGTCCAGACCGACATGGGCGGACTGGTGCGCGTCAGCCAGGGGAAGGCCGAGGGCTTCCGCCGCCAGCACAACGGCCACCTGAGAGCCGTAGTCGAGGGCCGGGACGTGCGGCTCTCGCGGGCCGACGTGGCCCCGGACGCACCGCCCGAGAAGCCGTCACGGCCACCGCAGTCGAGCGTGGAAAAGCAGGATGCGCTCGTGGCCGACTACGCCAACGGGGCATCGCTCGGGGAGCTGGCGACACGCTACGGCTATCGGACGGTCGAGGGAGTCCGGCAAGTGCTGGTGCGGCGCGGCATTCCGAGACGCCCGCGGGGGCACGGGAATAAGGGCAAGGAGATGTCGAGATGACCTACGCAGAACGCAAGGCCTTACTCAAGGCAGCGGGGAAGAAAGGGAAGGCCGGGAAGTATGGGTACGCGGGAGATTCGGGGCCATTCCTCTCCGCAGTTGAGCGCGGCTTCGAGACGACAGTGGAGGTTGCGACCGGAAGCCCTCGCGGGTGGAGGAAGCTACTGAGGTGGGTAGGGGTGAGGCCATGAGCGAGCTTCTCGGCTGGCTCCTACTGCTTTACGAGCTCCTGCCCTAGTAGGGGTTACATGGGTCCGTCCTCGGTCAGGGGTAGTCGGAGGAGTGGCGCTTGTCGTCACTTGAGCTCACATCCTACACCATTTCGCCGCTAGCGCCACCTCGGCCCGTCATACCACCCGACCACGCTGATGCGTGCCCCGACCGTCACCGGCGCCACCGTGTGCCAGAGCGTCGAGGGAAACACCACGGCGTCGCCGGGGGTCAGCGCGAGCGGGGTGCGCTCGATGTAGAGCTGGCCACCCGCGAGCGCAGGCACCAGGAGCAGCGTGAACGAGAGCTTGCGTTGTAGATCTGCGCCGTCCCAGAACGTGTCCTGGTGCCCGGCGTAGTGGCTCCCGGCGTCGCGGTACTCGCTGTACTGGAAGTTCGGGTTGCCCTCGCGCATGTAGTCGAACTGCCACTCGGCGGCGTTGGCAGCCTCCACCGTCGCGTCCATGCGCGCGAACAGCCAGTCGAACGTCGGGTCGTCGCGCGGAAGCCAGCGAATGATGGACTGCCGGATGCGGGGGTCGCGGTGGTTGTTGTCCTCACCGGTCGCCGCGGCCACCTCCGGCATCGCGGCGGCGGCCTCCATCACCAGGCGGCGCTCACCCGCGTCGAGAAGCGCAGGGAACTCGCGCCAGCGGGTGTCGGTCATGTCAGGCCGAGAACGACGGCACGCGGTCGCGGCCTTCCTTCCCGCGGGTGATGAACTCGAACGGCGGCCGAAAGTCCCCGTTCGGCCCCTCGGTGCGCATCGAGAGCGGCATGAGGAACGGCCCCTGCCAGCGGCCATCGTCGTACATCGCCATCCACGCGAGCCCGCGCGTGCTCGTGCGAGGCGGGTGGTGGTGCCATGCCTTGTCGGTCAGGCCGATGCCCGGCAGCGGCGGAGGCTCGCGCCCCGACGTGGTGCAGAACAGGACGTGGGTAATCACGACGCCGCCTCGTGGGCCAGCCCCTGCGGCCCCATGATGCCGGGTCGCGGGCCGGGCAGGCCACGGCCACCGGGCTCGCCGTTGGGGCCGGACCGTCCCGGCGGGCCTTCGGGGCCGGCGATGCTTGGCATCTTCGGCTTGCCCAGCGCCAGCGCCTCGCGGGCGTCCTCCGAGTCGTCACAGAGCGCCGCTAGGTCGTCCATGTTGACGCCATTCACCTCAAGACAGTGCTTGACCACGTGCAGTTCCAGCGGCCAGCCATCGTACTCTTGAGACTGGTCCTGGCCGTCTACCCATATCATCTTGAGTAGATCCAGCGGATTGTCCGTAATGGTCTGTTTCAACATCGCCTTCCTCCTCGTGTCAGTCTCGCAGCATTTCCCGCACCACCTTCGTCGAGAGCCCGGTGGACTTCGCAATCCACGGAATCGACTGCCTCGCAATCCAGTGCCTGCGCCGCACCTCCCGCCGGAGCCGGAGGTACCTGGGGCTCGCGTTGCCCTTGGCGACGGTGCTGGATTCGGGGCGCTGCATCGGGGGTGACGTTACGTCACGGGCTCGGCGCAGTCAACGCTATCAACACCCGGCTCGGCCCGCATATCGAACCGCTTTGCGCCTCCAACGTCACCGACTCACCATCGGCCAGTGACGGCACGTTGTACCGCCCACCCGCCGAGGTCGGGTCGGTGAGCGCAATCGTCGTCCTCGACAGCGGCGCGCCCAGCACCCCGAGGCGGACATTGCCCTCGACCGTCGCCCCCGTCGGGTGGCGCGCGATGATGGTCACCGAGCGCCCGGTGACGGCGATGGGGGTAAGCGGGTGCGACTCGTCGTAGTCCACGCCCTCAATGGTCCAGTGCGGCGTGTTCGCGGCCCGCACGTTCTGGATGGCCGCGACCGCCGTATCGAACGCCGTCTTGGCGGTGGCGTTCCCGACGCGCTGGCGATACCACTCGTTGTTCTCGCCGAGGTCAGTCGCGGGTGGGTCGTCGCCCTCGTGGTCGAACGTCGTCCCGTCCGGTGGCGTCATCGCCTGCCATGCGCCGGAGAGCTTGCGGAACGTAGCGGTGGCTTCCTCGACCCGGTCAATCTCGATACTTCCGAGGACGCACTGCTTCGACACCTCCTGGAGCGCCACGTCCATGTCTACGCACGCCGCCCAGTTGTCGATGGCCTGCTGCGACAGCGCGCCCTTGAGCGTCTTCTGGTGGCCGGTCGCGGCGGACTCCAGGCGCTCGGTGAGGACGGCTTTGAGGGTGGGGAGGTCGGTGGGGAGGGTGTTGCGGAGCTTTTCGACTTCGGCGGCGATAGCGGCGTCGAGGTTGTTCTCGGCAAGCAGCGATTCACGCTGCATCCACGCTTCTTCACGCGCGTCCAGCTTTTCATCGTCCGTCGCCGTCGCCGCGAGCCCGCCGTTCGGGTCGAGGATCAATGCCCGCAAACCTTCGGCGCGTTTCCGCACGATGTTTCGTGCCGATTCAACTTCGTTCGTGCGCTCGGCAATCCTGCCGATGTAGGGCGCGATGGCGCTATGTGTCCAGAAGTCTACTGCGTCGTGCGATTCTTCTTCGCGCATGACCACGCGCGGCATTCGAGATCCGGCTTGCGTGTTTGCCCCGAGCTGAATTAGCGCAGGCATATGCACAAGGCCTTCGCCTGTATGTAACGTTTTCCCGTTGTGAATGTGAGAAGCAAGCGCACGATCTCTTGATTTTTTGATCGCGGTTGATTCGTATCCATCATTTCCATGCAAATCAAGATTTTCGGCGCGCGCCCAATTTTCCACAGTGGACCAATCAGGTTTCGGAGATGCGTTAGGATCGGCGGCGTAAACCTGAATCACGGATGGAACCAGCTTCCCGTCTTCGGTGTATTCGGTGCCAACTCCGAGCGCAATCCCAGGCCGTTCATATGGATTCCACCTCACAAAGTCCGCCCACCATCTAGCATCGAAAGGGCCATCGTATTCCCATGAAAAATTTCCGCTTTGATATCTAGGGGCAAAGCTGATGAAGTCACTGCTCATCAACATTTCATGTAAGCCCGAAGGAAGCACAATCAGCCCTTTGACGTGAGCGTTTCTCAAGCCATAGCCAATGACTCGCTCCGTCAGATCAAATATCGCCATGTCTTCCTCCTATCGCACGCACGTTTCGGTTCCATGAACGGTCAAGGTTCCCGAAAGCCCGTTTGAGCCTTGATTTGAAACGCTCCAAGATAAACGATTGACCATCGGCCGCGAGCAATTCTGTCCGCTGCCTGTCCTTGTGGTGTCAGCAGTAACCCGCACATTCTGAACGAATCTGCCGCTCAACCCCGGCCCCGGAGGCCCTGGCGGCCCGTCGCCGCCCGGAGGCCCCGGCCCGCCTCTTGCTCCCGGCCCCCCCGGACTTCCCGGAGGCCCTAGTGTTCCCGGAGGCCCCGTGCCTCCAGGGGGGCCGATGCCTCCGATGGACCCCGGAGGGCCGGTGAGGCCCCGCAATCCCGGAGGCCCCGTGCCTCCAGGGGGGCCGATGCCTCCGATGGACCCCGGAGGGCCGGTGAGGCCCCGCAATCCCGGAGGCCCGTCAACACCTGGCGTACCCGGTTGTCCGGGCTGGCCATCGACGCCGGCCACGCCGTCGTCGCCGACGTTCTTCACCGACGCTTCTTGAATCCAGGGCACGTCGCCGATGTCGTCGTTCTGCGCGGGCTGCCCAGCGACGCCCCGGCGGAAGCGAATGGAGTAGGGACGGGTCGTCGAAAGGTCAGGCGGCGTGCCGTCGTAGTACCGGAAGGCCCCGCGCTGGACGCCACCCGAAGTCCGCAGCTGGTCGATGTCGTAGTTCATCGACGCGAGCGGCAGGTTCCCCGCGCCAGTAATGCGCACGCCGTCGGGCGAGGAGCAGAAGATGTACTCCACGCCCTCGCCGTCGGTGCCGTCGGTGCCGTCGATGCCATCGAGCGCCGCGATGCGCGATGGTGTCGACCACGTCCACGTGGCCGAGCCGTAGGGCCGATGCCCGACCGTCACCCACGCGAGCCCCGCGCCCGTGAGCGCGGAGCCGATGTCCGTCCAGCCCGTCGGCACCGCGTCCTCACCCGTCGCCGGACGCGCGGGCGTAGTGCCCGACGGCTCGCGGCGGTAGACCGCGTTCAGGTCACCGCTCGACTCGCACGTGCGCACCGTCGACCACCCGGACAGGGTGTCGTTGCCGAAGCCGGTCGCCAGCGTGCAGGCGACCTTCTGCGTCTCGGGGTTGTACGCGGGGAACGTGCGTGACCACCCGGCAATCCCGCCGAGGGTGTCCGTCGAGTGGTCCCACGTTGCCGACGCCGGAGCGCTCGGCAGAGCGTCCGCGAGCGCCAGCACCCGGTAGATGATGAGCTCGCGCGACCCCGGCACACCGCCCGGCGTGAAGTGGACGTGGAGCGTGGTGCCGCCGCCGTCACCGACCGGAGGCGGTCCGCCGACGTGCTCCAGGTAGTCGAGCGTGAGTCGCGCCTGACCCGCAGCGAAGGCCACCGAACGCAGCGTGTAATCACCCCAGTTGTCGGGGTCGTGGAACAGGGTGATGAGCCCGCCCGCGCCGATGCGCTCAATCAGCAGACGGTCGGCAGGCGAGATTCCCCCGAGCGTCGCCACGCGCTGCGCGACATTCCACGAGTCGGCCGTGCCGCTCATGTGCCACTCGGTCGCGGCGTCAGCGGCGCCCTGCGTGGCGACGCGGGTGGAGCGGGTGATGCGCCCGCTCGACCCGGAAAGCCCCGTACGGCCCGCCGTGCCGTCCACCGCAAGGCGTCCGTCGAGGGCGGGGATACGGATGGGGGACGACCAGTTCCAGCGCGTCCCGCCCGGCGGGCGGTGCCCGACGCTCACCCACGCTTGGCCTTCGCCCGTCAGGTCGTCGGGGTTGTCAATCCACCCGGCCGGGATAAGCGCGTTGCCCGCAGTCGGTCGGGCCGGGGACGTGCCGGGCGTGACGCGCCGGTAGACGGCGTTGATATCGCCCGCGCGCTCGCACACACGCACCGTCGACCACCCGGAGATAGTGTTGTCCTGGAACGCGGTGGTGAGCGTGCAAGCGACGCGCTGGGTCGCAGCGTTGTAGGCGGGGAAGTCCTGCTGCCACGACCCGATATTCTCCATCTCGCGCCGACCGTGGTTCCAGCGCGCGGCCGCGGGCGGGGACGGGAACGCCTCGGAGATGCCGATGACCTGGTGCAACCGGACCTCGGTGGCGACGGAGAGGCTCTCGACCGCGGCCCGGAGCGTGACCTGCACGCGCGCGGCGCCCGCGGCCGACAGGAGCCGTGACGTGTCCTCCGCCCGCGCCTCGAAGACGTAGGTGCCTGCGGCCTCGGGCCGGACGGTGAGGTACGGGGACGCGGTGATGACGCCGGAATCGAGGGACCGCATGTCGTTCCACTCGGCGTCGAGGTCGGTCGAGTACCGGATGCGGACCCCGGCGTAGTCCGGGACGCTCGGCGGCGTCCACGAGAGCTCGCGCATCTCGCCGAGCTTCGCGTCGATGGCGAAGTCGGTCGGCGCGGGTGGCGGGACGTTGGCCTGCACCGCGTGGTTCAGCACCTGACTCCACGGCCCCGGCATGGCCGAGACGCCCGAGCGCGGCACGGGCGCGGTCTCATCCGCGACGCTCGACTGGAGCACCCATCGCGCGCGCACGTCGTAGGTGCGATGCAGGTCGATATCGGCAAGCTCGGCCCCGTCACGGGCGCGACGCCGGAAGCTCGCGGGCTCCCACGCGGACTGTCCCGACTCCCGAATCTCGGCCTCGATGGTCGCGCGCGGGTCGGCAGCCGGAGTGACGACCAGCCGAATCGCGGGCTCGTAGACGTTGCCAATCAGCCGGAGCGTGTCCTCGCCCGACTCCACCCGGCGGATCGCCATCGCAAGGCGGGTCGGCGCATCCGAAAGCTGCGAGGTGAACGCGGGGACCGGCCCGGCTTCCGCTGCGTACACGTCGGCGTCGTAGGGCACGAGTTCCATCTGGGCGCCGAACGCCGGGTCGGGGACCACGGTACGGACGATGCCCTGGCGGGTGACCTGCGTTCGCTGGCCAACGCTGATGAGCGCCCCGGCCTCAATGGGCGTGCCCGCGAGCGGTGCGGCGAGCGGGAGCCGGGTGATTTCATCCTCGGAGCCCGTGACGTTCAGGTTCACCAGCACGTCGGTATCGGCCACGGTGCGGAGCTGGGCCGCGTAGTCGACGGAGAGCGCGAGGACCACCGGCTGGTCGAGGATGAGCGCGGTGATGCGGTCCGAGCCGTCCGTCTCGACGTCCTGAACGCGCGCACTGACCGAGCCCACGGTCAGGAGCTCGTGTTGCACGTGGACCAGCGAGCCGCGCGGCGTCTCCAAGTGCTCGTCTCCGACCCGGCACACCCACGTCTCGTCACCCACTTGCGCGAGGCGGTAGCGGGCGTACTTCCAGGCGTGCGCCGCGTCAGTGACGCCTTTCAGGTGCAGCTCTCCGACTTCGCGCGCGTTGGAGGCGTCGCGCCCGTCGGCGTAGATGGTGCGTTGGTCGCGCCGCCAGCCCTGGGCGCGGTTGGCGAAGGTGACCATCAGCCCGTCGGGGCGGCGGGAGTAGCGCTTGCGGACCTCGATATCCGCCGCGTTGACCGGCGTGATTTGCCCCGAGGCCTCGGCAATCGGGCGGTCCACGATGACGGTGTAGAGTCGGCGCCAGCGGGGCGTCGCTCGGGCCACCGCGCAGACATCGCGCAGCACGTCCCACACCGTCGAGCGGGCATCCTGGATGAAGTTGTACTCGTAGCCGTTGGCGACGCAGAAGCGGTGGAAGTCCTGGAGCGCGGACAGGTCGATATCCGCATCCGGTGTCCGGCGCGCCCGCCACGGCCCCTGGAGCGCGTAGCGGTAGAGCGATGCCGGATTGCTCGTCGCCCGGTTGACCCACGTGGCCGTCGCGTCGTCCCAGTCGAGGCACGCGCTTGAGACCACCCCCGAGAGCGTGTCGATGTAGTTCAGGAGCTGGTCGGTGGCCTTGATGGTGAGCGTGGTAATGACCACCTCGACCCCGGCCCGCGTCACCGTTTCGGTGTTGACCGTCACATCGTCGAACGTGCCAATCGGGATCTCACCGAGGCGCAGGTCAGTCACGGTCAGTGGGGCGTACCCCCAGCACACCGTGAGCGCGATGTTGGTGATTGCGCCATCGAGCGCCGCGGCCTGGCGGGAGATGGCCGGGGGCACCATGCGGTGCGTGCCGAGCACCACCGGAATCGGGCCGTAGGGTGTCGGTTGGTTCCGCACCCGGCCAATGAAGAACGAGGGGTCGCGCGCGTCGGCGTTGTCGATGACGCTCTGATTGCCGACGCCTGACGCCGCCCCGGCGCGTGGCGGGACGATGGAGGCCGTGAAGAACTCGCGGGAGAGGCCCACTAGAAGACTCCGGGCGCGAACTCCGGCGTAAAGCTGTGCTCGGGGAACGACTCACGCGCGAGGTCGGGGAGCCCGAGCGTCGCCGACACCTGCACCCGCGTCGCCACGAGGTCGCGCATCTCCAGCGCCCCGAAATCGACCTCCACGGTATCCGGGGCGCTCGCCAACACCATCTGAATCCGCGCGGTGGGTGGGGAGTCAAGCGCAATCAGCGAGCGGCCGAGGTTGCCAAAGCGGTCGTCGATGACAATCTCCCCACGCGGGGCGCGGTCGTCATCAATCGGGAGCGTCGCGTCGAACCGTCGCCCGTTCTCGAAGCTCTGGCCGTTCGAGCGCAACGGCGTAAACACGTCATCCACCAGCCGCACCGTCGCCAAGTCGGGGTGCGCGATGGTGAGCAGCGCCCGCAGGGTGTCACTGCTTCGGGCGGCGAAGCGGCCTTGACGGAATGCGGCGCTGGTGGTCGGCATCCCGTGATTCTACTGACTGCCCCGAAAATAATCTCACCGAAAAGTGTTGCATTCCTTCTCGGGATGGCGTAGAGTATCAATCACGGTGCAGGAACGGCCTGCATCACTACCGGAGACGAGACCATGACTGACCTTTCAGCCCGCTACCACGCCGCAGTGCGTATCGGTGCGACCTGCGTGAACTACCCCGCGAATGCGCGCTGCACTGAGCGGGCTACCGGCGTTCTGTTTGCCCCGAACGGTGCCCCGGTCCCCAGCGGCTTACTCTGTACGTCATGCGCGAGCGCCATCGTGGACGAGTACGCCGCAAAGCTCGGCCAGACGTGGACGTTCGAGACAGAGCGCCCGAGCCCTTAGTGCTCGACTAGCGTGAGTTGCGGCGGCGCGCTCGGCTGCACGGCAATCGGCTCCCGCGCCTCCGCCTCGCCCGACTCGCCCGGCCGCGCCTTCGTCATCAGTCGCTCCAGCGTGCGGAGCTCGTCGACATCCAACTTGTCGAGGTCGAGCCCTGGGCGGTGCTGGACATCCACTGTAATCGGGTTGGCCGCGTCGCCGCGCACCTCCACCTTCGTCACCGGCGCGACCCCATGCAGGCCCGCCAAGTCCTTCTCGATTTTCAGCACGCGGTCGAGCGCCATGTAGTCGCCCGCCTTCGCCAGCGGGTAGAACGTGCGGTGCAACTCCTCGAGTCGCCCGATGTACATGAGCCGCACGGCCTTCGCGTCGCCGCACGTCTCGCCCGCGACCCGGAGACGGTGCGCGACGTCGCGCTCCACGGTCCGGCTGGAGCAGGCGTACTCCGTCCCCTCCAGCATTTTCGCAATCTGCCGGTGCGACGCGCCTGCGCGCGCGAGCCCCATCACCTTGTCGCGGCGCTCCTCTTTGAGCACCTTCGCCCGCGGCGACCGGCCGTAGTTGCCGGTGCCGCTCATTGCGGCGGCACGTAGGGGCGGACATCCACCACGCCCGCGCTGGTCCGCCCGCCGAAGGTGCGGACATCGATGATGGCCCGGCGACCCGCCGCGTCCTCCCACTCGACGGTCTGCCCGGCCAGGCCGAGGTCGACCAGGATTTCGAGCGCGTCGTCTTCCGCGAGCGTCTGCCCGAGCGTGAAGTCGCGCCGCTCGGCCCGGAACGCCCACCAGAAGGTGATGCCGCTCGTGTCCTCGTCCGTCTCGACACGGGCCACCGTCGCCACGTAGCGACCGGCGGGCGGGACGGAATTCGATGCGCGCGTGCGCGTGATGGGGACGGAGACGGGCATGGTCGTATTATCCTACCACCAGCCCCGCCGCGCCCGGCGTAAACATCCGGCGCTTGGCGAGGCGGGCGAAAGCGCGGCTGGAGGCGTCCACCTGGTCGGCGTAGTCGGAGTTCGGGAACAGCACGAGCTCGTCCAAGTACGCCTTGTGCCAGTCGCCCTTGACGAGCTTCACGTTCCCGGCCTCGGCTTGTGCGCTGAACGGCTCGGCCCGCACCTCCTTCGCGCCCGTCTCCGGGGCCGAGCGGACGTTGAAGCCCGCGAGCTCCGCGACCAGAAGGCGCTTCTGGTCGACGCCCGCTTGCCCTGGGTCTTGCGGGAGGTCGATGACGACGCCGGGGCCGTCGCTCACCGCCGTCGACTTGATGAGCCGATGCATCTCGCCCGGTGTCGTGCGGGCGCGGACCACGCCCTCCACGAAATACTCGCCCCCGCAGCGGCGCATCTTCACCCCGACCGTGTAGGCGCTCGTCTTCCTCGTGGAACTCGCCAAGTCCCAGCCCCGCACGACCGTCCCTTGCGCGGGCGCGGCGGGGACCGCGTCGAACCACTTGCGCTCGAACATGCCGCCCTCGCGGGGGGCGGGCCGTTGAGCGAGCTGGCCACTTGATGCGTAGCTTCCTAACGCCTCCTCCAGTGCCGACAGCTCTTCCTCGCCCACGTGCTCCGGCCAGAGGAGCTCACCGTCCACCGTGCGGATATCGGCCGCGCAGGGCGTCGGATGGTCCACCTCGTAGCGCGCAGGCAAACACAGGTGCGTCCAGCCGGTCTCATGCGCAAGGATGTGTCCCGCGAGGTCGGATTCGTGGAGGCGCTGCATGATGACCACGAAGGCCCCGCGCTTCGGGTCGTTCAACCGGGTCTGCATCGTCTCCGTCCACCAGTCGATGACGTTCTGCCGCTCGACCTCGCTCTTGGCGTCGGTGGCGGAAATCGGGTCGTCAACGACGAGTAAATCGCCTCCTTCGCCCGTCGTCTTCCCCCCGACGCTCGACGGAAAACGGAAGCCCTTCGCGGTCGTCTCGAAGCGGGTCCGCGCCTGCTGGTCAGCCGCAATCCGCACCCGCTTGCCCCACCAGCGCTGATACGGCGCGGAACGCACCAACTGGAGCATCTTGCGTGAGTCACGCTCTGCGAAGGCTTGGCTGTAGGAGAGCGACATGAACTTGACGCCGGGACCGGCGTGGACGAAGCCTCGGCCCGGCGGTTGAGCCCAGGTCCAAGCAGGCCACGCTACGGCTGTAGCCAAGCTGTTGTGTGTTGCAATCATCCCGCGTCCGGCGAGGTACTTGCCGCCCTCAACCTCGATGCAGTTCACTATGTGCGCCCCAGCCGACTCAACCTTTTCAACGTAACGATTGCGAGAGCGGGGAACCTTCGGCACCTTCAATCTTGCGAGCTTCCTCTTGAGGCGAAATACGCTGCTCCCGCGAGGAGCGCGAAAATTGACCTGCCCGTAGCGATATGGCTCGCCTCGAATTTCGATTTGCCTCCATCTGACATGGGGCTTGAAGCCGAGGGAAACAATCAAGTGATAAACAGCATCAATCAGGACAGGGTTGGTGTTTGTAAAGACGCATGAGCCGTCTTTCGTCGCATGGCCGTCGGTATCCATCAATCCTTGAAGAAATGCGGTGCGCTGCTCAATGCTTGCCCTCAAATACTCAACTGGAACATTTGACTTGTCGGCAATACCCATAATCCGAAGGCGTGTGGCAAGACCCTCCGGCGTAATTCTGTAGCTTTCTCCTTCCCCGCTTCTTTGTTTGTAAACAGTGTCTGATGCTTTCGTTCCAAGATTGACTTCCATCGCGGCCTTGTCTTCTGCTCCCACTGTAATTTGCCCGCAGCGCTTGGAGCCATCGCCATACCATGCGCCGAGAACATAAGGGTCGATTAGCAGTGAACGCTCGACTCCATACACCGGAGCAGACACAGGAATGCGATCTGGCCTCAAAGTTGCCTTTTCCTTAGAGCCGCGCAACTCATGGGTTTCAATCGTGCGAGGCACCCTGTACCTCTTGGTCTCGCCCCCCCACTTTTCACGATCTACGTCCCATTCATGCGCTTCGCTTGCCACAAGCGATTCTCGCGTATCAAAGATAACTCGCATCGCACCCTCACATACCATGTGGTGCGTAACATTTGTCACTCTGACAAGCGACCCTTCTGGGGAATACACGAAATCTCCTGGCTGCAAATCACCATGCGCTACCCATCCGTTCAGGGTCCACACCGGCGTATCAATGCTAAGCGCCTTCATGTGTCGCGGAGGAACATTGATGAGCAGCCGCCGAATCTCGCCTCGACTCACCGCTTCGAGGTGCTCGCATATCGCCTGGATGTGCCAGCCGGAGTGGAACGGCGCGGGGTCCATCTCCGCCCACAGGATGCGAGTGAAATCGTAAAGGGAGAGCTCCGCGAGGCGGCGCTGCACTTCCGCAAGGTCGTGCATCACGACGGCCTACCGTGCGACGAACTCGTACACCGCTCGTGCCGGATCTACTCGAATGCGGGAGACGAGGGTGTAGCTTTCGCCAGTGATGTTGAACGTGACGCGGTCGTTCACCTCGGGCTCGGCGGGCGGGGAGACGCTCCCGCCGATGATGGTAATGACGGGCGCCGTCTCCGCGATGCCCGTGTCGGGGCGGCGAATCTGGCGGGACTCGATGAGCGCCTGGCAGCTATGCGGGGAAGTCGAGACGGGCTCGCGCTGCGTCGGCGCGGCCGCGTTGCGCTCACCGCCCGTGGTCTTGGTCAGCACCGCCGCGTTCAGCCCACCCGCACCCGCGATGGCCCTCGCCACGATGCCCTGAATATCGACGCCGAACAGGTTGCCGGGCATGGCTAGAACTGCGGGTCGCGGTCGTAGCGGTCAGCATCCGAGAAGCTGGACCGCGCATCCGTGCCGTAGGCCGCGGGCGCAAATTGCTCGGACTGCCCACCAAGCCAGAGCGCGATAAGCTGGTGCGCACTCTGGTCCTGGAGCGGGACACCGACGGCGGTGGGGGCCGCCCCCGTCGTCGAGCGGAAGTAGCGGATGCGCACCGAGCCCGCCTGGAGGCTCTCGATATTCGACGCGCTGGAGCCGTGGTCCGCCGCTTGCGGGGTGATGGCGATGGTGCCCGCGAGCAGGATGCAGGCCCGCTCCAGCGCGGCCGGGATGAAGGGTGGCTCAAGCGTAGCCGGCACCGCCGAGCCGTCGGCGTAGCGCATCCCCTCGCGCGGCCACGCGCGCGCCTGCGTCGGCCCACCCGCGCGCTCGCCCGACCACTGGAGGATGTCAAGGCGGTCAGAGGCGTTGATGAGGCGGCCAGCCTTGTCGGTGTCCGAGAGCCCGGCCCACGTCTCACTGCGCACGGGGTCCACGACCAACGCCCGGTCGGCCTCGCCAATGGAGGCGTAGGCCGAATACCCACCGTCAGGCAGGCTGCCCGGCTGCGGGTCGAGCTCGGCCCGGTTGGCGTCGAAGTACGTCAGACTCATGCCGCCTCCCTCCGCGCCGTCTCGCCGGTGTGCTGCTGCCACCGCTCGACAATCACATCGCAGTAGCCGGGGTCGAGCTCAATGGCGTAGCAGGCGCGGTTCTGGCGCTCGGCGGCGATAAGGGTCGTTCCGCTTCCGGCGAAAGGCTCGTAGCAATCGCCCTTGTGATTTCGGATGGGGCGCTCCATGCATTCGAGGGGCTTCTGGGTGGGGTGGCCGGTCGCGTCTTCGCCCGCCATCTTGCGTCCCCATCCTTGCAAATTATGGATGTCCCAGACTGTACTTTCTTTGGTGCCGCCCATCCATTTCGCTGTCTCCCCCTTACGGACAGCGTACAAGCACGGCTCGTACTGGTTGTTGTAGTGGCCGCGCGACATCACGGCGCAATCCTTTCGCCACACGATGACGGATCGAACCTCAAATTTCAGCGCATCAAGCGCGGTGTAATGCGTAGCCGCCATCGTCGCGGCGTGCCACATGTAGATCACGGCGACGGATGAAACATGAGGAAGAATTGCGCGCATCCATTCGGTGCGCGTATCCCCTTTCACGCGGTCCGTCACGATGCTTTCGGCAGTTGTCCCTTCCCTGACGTGTCTTCGCGCAATGTCCGATGTTCGCCATGATGGGTCGTAATCAATCCCATACGGCGGGTCGGTCACCATCAGCCGCGGTGTCGCTCCCGCCAGCGCCCGCGCCACCACGTCTGCATCGGTCGCATCCCCGCACACCAGCCGGTGGCGCCCCAACACCCAGAGGTCGCCCGGCTTGGTCACCGGGTCGGCGGGCGGGTCGGGCGCCACGTCATCCTCGCCCGGGGCGTCGCCATTGACCATCGCCAGCAGGCGCGCCGTCTCGGCATCGTCGAAGCCCGTCAGGGTCAAGTCGAAATCGTCATCCAGGAGCCGCTTGAGCTCCTCGGATAGCAGCCCGTCGTCCCATGCGCCGAGCTCCGTGAGCTTGTTGTCCGCGAGCCGGTACGCACGCACCTGCGCGGGCGTGAGGTGGTCAAGCTGGATGGTCGGCACCTCGGCCATCCCGAGCGCTTTCGCGGCCTCGATGCGTCCGTGGCCCGCAATCACGCTACCGTCCGCGTCAATCAGCACCGGAACGGTCCAGCCGTACTCGGTGATGCTGCGGCGGATGAGGTCCACCTGCGCGGCCGGATGCGTCTTCGCGTTCCGGTCGTAGGGCGTCAGTGAGTCGATGGCGCGGGGCTCGACGTTCATTCGTCCTGCACCCCCTCCAGGTCGTCATCCCCCTCCGCCGTGCCCGTACCGCCGCCCTGGTCGCCCTCGGCGCCACCCGACATCGCGTCCATCATGCGCATCATCGAGAGCTCGTCCGGCACGTGCTCGACGCCCAGCAGGTCGCGGACCTGATTCTCCACCGGGTCGCCCGGCATCAGCACGAGGCCCGCCGTCGCCATGCTCTTCAACGCCTCGGCAATTTCCTCCACCGTGGACTGGCGCACCGCCGCGGTGCGGGGCTCCGGCATCATCTCCAGCGGCCAGCCGTTCAGGATGAACGCCCGCTCCACGAGGTCGAGTCGCACGGACTGGCGGATCTCGGCCAGACTCGACTCGCACAGGATGTAGAACTGGCCGGTCTTGTCCTGGGCGAGCGCGTAGGAGCCGACACTATCGCTGCCGAGGAGGAGCTGCTCCGTCCCCATGATGCGGGCCATCTCACGATTGAGCCGCTCTATCGCGCGCGCAGAGTCCGCAAGGCTCGTCTGCGAGCCCGACAGCAGCTCCATGCTGTAGAGCGGGGTGTTGCTCACCGGACGCGCGGCGTCGTCCTGCGTCTCGTGCATCCGCGAATCCAGCAGCAGACCGAGCTTCGGACTCCGCACGTGGTTCTGCACGAAGTCTTTGATGGGCCGAATCTGCTCCTCGGCATCCTTCTCGTTGATTGTCCCGGCCTTCACCGCCGCGGCAAGTTGCTCAAGCGGCACCCGGCCCACGGGAATGTTCCGCAAGTCCACCTCGAAGCCGAAGCCCTCGAGCTGCTGGAAGCGCTTCAAGCGATTCGCGGGCTCGGCCAGGTGGCGAAACAGCCCCCACCCGTTCGGCATATCGGTGAGCGCGTCGTCCACCACGTACACGACCTTGTCGCGCGGCAGGTACAAGTAGCTCGAATCCTGCGGGACGCGCTGCACCATGCCGCGCGGACGCCCGGAGTCGAGGTCCATGTCCCAGCGCTCAATGGTGTGCTGCGGACGTTGGCGCAAGTCCGTGAATGTGAGGTAGCCCGCGTCAGTGCGGGCCGCAATCCACTCCTGGACCGAGAATCCGTAGAACCTGTACATCGCCATGTTCCGCACGATGTTGTGCCAGGGACGCCGGATGTCGTCCATCAGCATTTCTTCGATGAGCTCGGCGTAGCGCTGGGCTTCGGCCGAGTCATCGGCGGGCTCGAACTTCCAGTCCACCCGCGAGACGAGGTTCAAGTAGTAGCGCACCGACGCCGCCACGATGGACGTGTTGGCGAGAATGGACTGGTAGAGCCGGTGGCGGGACTCGTGGTTGGCGAGGTCTTTATCGACCTCGTCGGCTTCGAGGTAGCCGGAGTAGACGGAGAAGCCCGCCGCCCCGGCCCATCGCGTCGGAGACACGCGCTTGCGCGACTCACCGAAGCCAAAGACGCCGAGGAGGGTGTCGCGGATGGAAGCCATGCGATGAATCTTACCCTATCGCGCGGCAATCGCTTGCGCAGGGAAGCTCACGACCCAGTTCCCGCCGCTCCATTCGCGCGTCGGCGCCTCCAGCATCCGCATGGTGGCCGCACCGGAGTCGGTGGTGACGAGCGGCAAGGCGAACAAGTTCGCGCCATACTCGATGTTCTCGCGGTACCACGCCTCGAAGATGGCGTACTCCGCATCCGTCATCAGGATACTCACATCTACCGTCTTGATGCCGCGGGTGTGGATGCGCCGAAGGAGCGGCGCGCCCTCCTCGACCGGGTAGCGTCGCCAACCGGGCAGGATGCTCTCGCGGTAGGCGCGGGTGAGCGGAGCGTCCGGCACGCCATCCGGCCATGCGGCGCCGATGATGACCGCAAGGCGCGGCGGGACGGCGGTCACCACGGAGAGCCCACGCCCGACGACCCTCACCTGGGGCGCGATATACAAGCCCGTCACCGCGCCCGTGAGCGCACTCGTCCCCCGGCCCGCCACCGCGATATCGTCCGGCTCCTCAATCATCAGCATCAAGGCCGCGCCGGTCACGGCCGACGTGCCCCGGCCCGCCGACAGGTCGATATCGTCGGGCTCGGTGATGTCGAGCTCGTCGACGGCACCTGCCACCGCCGACGCTCCGCGCCCGGCGAATCGCACCGTCGCGGAGACCTGCAACCGGGTGGCGTCGCCCGCAAGCGCCGAGGTGCCGCGCCCTGCGAGCCGCGCCGGGGCCGGCTCGATGATTCGGAGCCTCCACCGGGCATTCGTGCGGCTCTGGCTCAAGGCCGACGTGCCCCGGCCGAACAAGGCCACCCCCGCCGCAATGTGCAGCGCACCCACCGCGCCCGTGACTGCTGACGTGCCGCGCCCGACGGGAATCGAGACCGTCTGGAGGACGGCAAGCGCGCCCACCGCGCCCGTGACCGCTGACGTGCCCCGTCCGGCGAAGCGAATCACCTGCTGCAAGTCGGGCGGGGTCGGCACCGACACCGCCGACGTGCCTCGGCCTTCGAGCGGGGCCGGGGCTGGCTCGTCGATGGTAAGCCCCACGTCGAACGCCACGGCCGTCGTGCCCCGACCCACCACCGCGATATCGTCCGGCTCGACCACTTCCACCGCGCCCACCGCGCCCGTGACCGCTGACGTGCCGCGAGACTCTGGCAAGTCCACGTCATCAGGCTCGATGATGCGGAGCGCACCCACCGCGCCCGTGACTGCGCTTGTCCCGCGCGCGTCCTCAATCTCGATATCGACCGCCGCGAGGTCCACCGTGATGCCGATGATGCCGGTGCCCGCCGCGATGGCCGTCGCCCAACTCGCGGGCAGGTCGAAGCGGTACGGCTTCTCGGCCAGCATCGTCATGTCCGGCGAGAGGATGAGCGCCTCGGCCGTCGGTACGCGCGTCCCCGGCGTCGGCTCGCCGCCCGCGGTGTCGGGGAGTATCCCGCCGAGCTCCAGGAAGAACGCACCGCCGTGCTTGATGGCATCGACGAAATCCGGGTCGGCGTCCCCGCTCGCGTCAGCGATGTTGAGTTGCAGGAACGGCGCTTCGGACTGGCGGCGTCGAATCTGGAAAGTCACCGCCGGGTCAGCCGCGCCGGTGTAGCGGCGAAACGGAGCGACGACGTAGCTGATGCGAATGCCGCCACCCAAGCCGTTCTGACCGGGCACAAGGCCGACCCCTCGCGCGCCGCCTGCACCCACGCTGTAGGCGATGACCTGCCCCGGCGTCACCGCGACCGTGAACGCGGTGTAGCCACCGCCACCGCCGCCTTGTGACGTGTTGAGCACGGCATCGTTGCCGCCGGCCCCGAAGGTCCGCACCCCGCCGAAATCGTCGGTGATGGACATCCCGGTGGCGCCCTCGGCCCCGGAGTCACCGCCGCCCGTGGCGTTGCTCGTCGCCGTGCCCGCGTCGCCGTCGGTGGTGTCGCCATCGCCGCCCGCGCCCCGGCCACCCCCATCGCCGCCGCCCTGACCGCCACCGGCCGTGCGTTGCGCGTCGCCCGTGTCCCACGTGGTGTCGCCGCCGTCAGTGCCATGCGCAGAGTTCGAGCCGCTGAATCCTGCCCCGCCGCCACCGGCCCCGGCCATCTGCACATCCACGCTGCTCACCCCGTCGGGCACCGTCCAATCGCCCGTCAGTGCGCTCCCGCCCGTGATGTTCGACAGCAGCACCACCGTCGGCGTCGGCTGGGGGTCGGGGCCAGCCGGGTAAGGCCGCTCGCGGTCGATGACGCGCACGTTCGGGCCGATGGTGAGCGGTGCCGCGTTCGCGCCGAGGAGCAACGTGAACGGCACGAGCCCCCAGATAGCGGGAAGCGCGGAGGCGCCGAACGTCGCCACGCCGTCCCCGTCTCCGTTCTGGAGCGGATTCGTGCCCGGCACGTAGACAACCCGCACCGTCGCGCCGTAGGCCGGAAGCGGGTCGTCAAAGCCAAGCGTCACCACCGCGTCGGCAATGTCGACCGAGGAGACGGTACGCGCCGCCATGCCGTCCACGACGACCGTGAAATCGCCCGCCACGGGTACCGACTGGTCGTCCAGGTCTTCGTCGAACTCCAAGCGCAGCGTCCCCGGCACGGTGAGGAGCGCGCGCACAAGCGCCGGGCCTTCGCCCTCCGGGGGTGGCGGGGGTGGGTCGCTCCACGTCGCGGTGACGCCGCCGGAGGTCGCCATGAGCCCCATGCGCCCGAGCACCACCCGGAGCGTGAGCATCCCGGCCGCAGTGAGCGTGCGGTCGAGCGTCGCCGCCGTCGCGCCCGCAATGTTGGTCCAGTTCGTCCCGTCGAAGCTCTGCCACTGGTAGGTGGTCGCCCCCTCGGCAGTACCGCCCGGCGTCGGGGCGGTGAAGGTCACCGTGTCGCCCGTCTCGGGGGTCGCATCGGAGACCGTTGCGGCGCCTGCGGTCAGCGTGCGGGCCTGCCACGTCGCGGTGGTTCCGGCCGAGGTCGCGGTCTGCCCGTCGCGCGTGACGATGACGCGCACCGTCTCCGCGCCTGCGGCCGCGCGCGTGCGGTCGAGCGTCGCGCTTGTCTCGCCGGCGATATCGCCCCAGACGGAGCCCGACAGCAGTTGCCACTGGTACGTGATGGCCCCGCTGGCCGTGCCTCCGGGCGTCGCGGCGGTGAACCTGACGGTCTCGCCAGCGAGCGGGGTCGCATCATCGACGGTCGGGGCGCCGATGGTGAGCGTTGGGGGCGGAGGCGCGGCCCGCATGACGCTGAACGTGAAGTCGGCGGCCTCGTTGTCGGCCGCGTCACGGAGGCGGTTGTCAGCGGCGGTCGCGGACTGGTCGTAGCTGCCGGTCAGGGTCGCGCCCGCGCGAATCGCAATCCCGAACGTCACGCGGAGCTCGGCCCCGACGATGGTGAGCCCCGACGCGCCCTTGGTGACGACGTTCCCGGCGAGCGTGTCCTCCATGTTGAGCTCGGCCCCGGTCGGGATGTGGCTCGTGTCGAGCGGCTCGTTGAACGTGAGCGTCAGAAGCGTCCCGGCCTCGTTGAGCGCCGCCGACACGTAGCGCGGCGGCGTGCGGTCAGCAGCCGTCTCCCACGTGACGGTGATGGCCTGCGATACGGCCGTGACACCCTCGCGGGTGTAGACGACGCGGTAGGTTTCGCTCCCCGCGCCCGCGCGGGTGCGCGTGAAGGTCTGGCGCGTCCGGCCCGTGATGCCGAGCCATCGAAAGCCGTCGAACTGCTGCCACTGGTAGGCAATCGCCCCCGTCGCAGTGCCCGTCGGGTCGCCTGCGGTCAACGTCACCGTGTCGCCGGGCTCCGGCGTGGGGTCGTCGGCAGTGACGGTGCCCGCGATGAGGGTCGGGGGCGCAGCGGCCCAGGTGGCGGTGACCTGGCCGGAGTTGGCCGTAACGCCCTGGCGCGTGACCGCGCAGCGCACGGTGACCGCGCCGGCGTTGGCCTCCATGCGGGCGTAGGTGCGGCTCGTGGCGCCTGCGATGTCGCTCCAGTTCGTGCCGTCGAACTCCTGCCACTGGTAGCCAATGGCCCCCTCCGCCGTCCCCGCTGGCATGGGGCAGGTGAACGTGACGGTGTCGCCAACGGTCGGCGTCGCATCATCGACGGTGGCCGCGCCTACAGTGACGGTCGGGGCGGACCAGGTGGCGGTGACCGCGCCGGAGTTGGCGGTCAGGCCCTGCCGGGTGACGACGCAGCGCACCGTGAGCGCCGCTGCCCCGGCTTCCTCGCGCTGGTAGGTCTGGGCCGTCGCGCCTGCGATGTCGTTCCAGTTGGTGCCGTCGAACGACTGCCACTGGAACGTGGTCGCCCCCATCGCGGTCCCGCCGGGGTCGGGGCAGAGGAACGTGACCTGCCGATTCGCTCCCGGCGTGGCGTCAGTGACCGTCGCCGCGCCCACGGTGAGCGTCGGCGTCGCAGGCGGCGCACCAAAGAGCGCGGGCCGGGTGCCCGTGCCGTCCCAGAGCGTCAGGCGCCCGCGCTGCGTCCCGATGGCGGTGGACATGGCGCCGCGGAAGGCGATGAACTCCGCCCGCTTCGCCGCCGTCATGTACCAGTCATAGGGCTCGGCGGAGTCCGCGTTCTCGGCATCGTTCTGGATGTCGAACAAGAACGTGTCGGTGACCGTGCCTTGCGCGTTCAGCAGCTCGACGCCCACCCACCCCGTCGCCGGTGAGTGGAACGCATCGGCAAGGCTCCGGCTTCCGGTGAACGCCCCGCCCGTGCGCAGCGCCTCGAAGTGCAGCAGCATCCGGTAGACGGTGGCCGCGCTCGACCCGTCGGCCGCGCCCTCCAGGCGAAAGGCGAAGTTCGAGAGGTAGGTCGTGCCCTGACCCGACGGAGTGAGGACATCCGGCACCAGCGGGCGGCGCTCGAACGCGGGCGGCGGAGGCGTCAAGTCCTCGCGCGGCGACTCCCATCGGTTGACGGCCCCGGCGGCGTAGGTGTGCCAGCTCGCCAGCAGCGCCGTACTCCACGCGGTCGCGGGCGTGGTGCGAAACGACGCTTCGACCGGCGCGGACATGCCCGCGGTGTTCCCGGCCCGCACCTGCACGCGGTAGGGCGAGTCGGCGGTGAGGCCGGTGGCGGTGAAGCTCCGAGCCGTGATGCGCGTCCACGCGCCCGCGAAGGCAGCGGTCCCGGCGGCGACGCGGTACTCGTAGAAGGCGGGGGTGCCGCCCGTGGTGGGCGCATCGAAGAACGCGGTGAGGGCGGTCGGCGCCAGTTGCGCATCGGACAGCCCCCCGACGGGGCCGGGGGCGGTGAGCGCGGCGGAGAAGGCGATGGCAATCGACTGCGAGGGCGCGGTGAGGCCCGCCCGCGCGTAGACGACGCGCGCGTTGGTCGTGCCCGGCGTCGCCCGCGTCAGGCCGAAGGTGGCGCCTGTCTCGCCCGCGACATCGACCCACGCCGACGTGCCCGGGTCGAACACCTGCCACTGGTAGGTGATGGTGCCCGTTGCGGTCCCGCCGGGGGCGCCTGCGGTCAGGGTGGCGGTATCGTCCGTAGTCGGCGTGGTGTCGTCGGCGGTGACCGCGCCCGCCGTCAGGGTCGCTGCGGCCCACGTGACGGTGAACGCGGCGGTGTTGACCGAGTCGGTCCCTCGCGTGACGACGCATCGGAACTGCGTCGCCCCTGCCGTCACCCGGCGCGCGCCGTAGGTCTGGCTCGTGGCCCCCTGGAGGTTCTGCCAGACCCCCGCCGCCAGCGCCTGCCACTGGTAGCTGATATCGCCCGCCCCGCCCGTCGGCTCGGGGCACGTCAGGGTGACGGTTTCACCCTGGACGGGGCTCGCGTTGTCCGACGTGATGGCGCCGACGGCGAGGGGGTCTTCGCCGTCGTCCAAGACCAGCGTAGCGGCGGTGCGCGAAGCGATGGCCGCGAACAGGGCCTCCACATCAGCCGTGTTCGTCGGGGTCAGAACGTAGTTGTCAGCGGTGTCGTCGCCGTCAGTCTGGAACGTCCAGGTCGTCGTGCCGACGGTAAATGCAACGCTGCCGCCCGTTTCCCATGCGCTACTCAAGTCCGCGCGAGACACACTTCCGCTGGCGGTCTGCTGGAAAACGAGCGTAATACTATTGAGTGTGCTGACAAAGACGTTGGTGAGAAACGCGCTCCCGCCCGTCGGCAGCAGCGCGCTATCAATCTCGATGCCGTCGGCACTGGGATTCGGGATGGTCCTACCCCAAGATCGAGAAAAAGCTCCTCTGCTCCACCAGCTCGCAGGCAGCGTGAGCGTTTGCCGCGCCATCGGTCAGGCGTCCGCAGGTCGGGGCCGAGAGGCGGGGAGGCGGGAAGTCGGGCGCGGGGCTTGGCCTTACGTCACCAGCTCGAACGGCAGGTCGAAGTTGATTTGCCCAGTCAGCAGCCGGAGCGTCGAGCCGAGCCCCGGAACCTCGGGCGTCGAGCCGAAGTCGCCGGTCCACAGCACCGCCGAGTCGGCCTGCGTCCCGTCCCGGAGCGCCAAGCGCCGGGGGCGGTCAATCGCGCTCGTGTTGAGCTGGCCGAAGGAGAGGTCGGCATTGTTCGACGCGCGGCGCGTAGTGTTGTTCCGCGTCGAGAGCGTGATTTGCGCGTTGCTCACCGAGGCGGTGATGAGCGTTCGCCCGCCTGCGTTCGTGCCGTCGTACTTCGTATTGTCGAAGAAGATGGCGTTGCGCTCGGGATTCGCCACCGCACTCGCGCTGGCCGCGAGGTCGGTGTGCAGCGTCCATGCCCGCGTGCCCCGGAAAAGCCCCTCGCGCATCATCGCCAACGCCCCGGCGGGGGTAACGCCGGTAAAGCCGTAGGCGAGCTGCATCATGGCTGCCCCGACGGCCGCGCCAATCTGCGGCGCAGCAGTGGGCGTTGCCAGCGTCACGTCGGCAAGGAAGTTCCCGCCGGTCGCCGCATCCCACAGCCCCCACTTCTCAATCGCGGGCCACGCGCCGCCCTCGGGGTCGTTGAACTCGACATCAAGGCGATTCTCGTACTCGCGCCCGTCGGCGACCCACCCGCCCGTGTTGCCGAAGCCGGTAATCGCCTCCCGAGCGTAGTTGTTGCCGCTCACCTCGTCGTCCGAGCCGTCAATCAGCCCGATGTAGCGCGTCCCGGCAAGCAGGCCGCCGTCGGCGTCATTGAGCGCGCGGTTCGCGCCCGCAAGTTTCAGGGGCATCGTCGTTACCTCAATCGTGTCAGTTGCAAGTCCACCGAAAATGTCACGCCATCGCCCACCGGAGTCGCTCCGGGCGGCGCCGCGAACGCCATCTGCCACCGACCACCCGAGCCATCGAGCGCCGGTCCGTCGAAGTCGAGCACCCCACCGCCCAACGCCTGCTCGTACCAGGTGACGAAGGTGGTGTACTCATCCGTGTCCATGAGCATCGCGCCCTCAACCCGCGCCTCGCGCCCGCGACGCGCATTCAAGCGCCCCCACGGCCACACACGCCCGCGCGGCGCGCGCGTGAGGGGCGCAGGCAGCCCGAGCGCATGGCCGTCGACCTCAAGCCCCTGGGGCAACGTGGCAGGCCACACGGCCACGGTCAAGTCGGGCAACGGCTCCACCGGCTCGGCGGGCGGGTCCACCGGCGGCGGGGCAGGGTCGAAAGGGCTGGTGCCCTGCCCATCCCAGAGCGTGAGCGCGCCCCCCTGCATCCCCGACTGCCCCGAGAGCCCATCGCGGAACGCCTCGAAGCGCGCCAACGCATCGCCCGTGAACGTGAAGCCGTAGGGGTCCGTGGTGCCGGGGCCGGTGACGCCGGGCGCGTCGAAGTCGAGCGTCCAGGTCGCGTCGTTGGCTGCGAGGCGGAGCTGCCCGCCCGTCTCCCAAGCGTCGCTCAAGTCGGCCACGTCCTCGCCCGTCTGGCCGGTGGCGAAGTTGAGGAAGAAGCGGTCGTTGTTGACGCGGAGATTCACGACCCGGAGCCGCATGTCCGTGCCCATTACGGCGCGGAGTGCCTGGAGGATTTGCGGGCGGGCGTTGTCGGGCGTCACCCACCGGCGCGTGGCCCCGTCGGCCACGTACCACGCCGGAAGGAGCGCAATCGTCTGGTCGGCCATCAGAGCGGGACCGGCGAGAGCCCGTAGCGGCGCGCCAGCGCGTCGTCGAACTCACCGTCCTCGACCGCGTCGCGCACGTCGACCGTGATTTCGCCCCCGGAGCGGGTCACGCCGATGGGCGGCGCATCACGCGAACGCCGGTCGATGATGTTGATGGTCATGCCGCTACCGGGGGCGCCCACCACGCCGCCGCCCTGGAAGGCGTTGATGGCGGAGAGGAGGCCACCGAAGCGGCGGGTGACCGAGGGCGGGGCAAAGTATTCACCGTTCGAGACGTGGGCGGCGATGAGGCCACCCATCGCGCGGTGCGGGCCGGGGCCACCGGAACGGCCAGCGTCGCCTCGGTCGCCGCCGTCGAATCCGCCGTCGTCGTTGCCGCCGCCGCCACTGTCTCGGCTTCGCCGGTCGCGTTCTGCTGCCGCCCGGAAGTCGGCGGCGTCGCGCGCCACCCGGTCAGCGGCTTCTCGCGCGCGGTCCTGCGATTCGCGCACGGCCCGCGCATTGCGCTCGGCCGCCGCCCGGAACGACTCGGCGTCCCGACGTGCCGCCTCGGCCGCCTGACGGGCGGAGTCCGCCGCTTGACGCACCGCCTGACGCTCGCGCTCGGCCGCTTGGCGGAACTGCTGCGCGTCGCTCCTCACCCGCTGCGTGGCGTTGTTGATGGTCCCGCTCGCCGACGTGGCGGCGTTGGCGACACTGATGCCTGCGTTCTGGAAGGCCGCCGCGATGAGGTTCCGCGCATCGGCAATGCGCTGCGAGGCGACACCCGTGCTGGTGATGGCTGCGTTGCCGAGCTCCACCACCGACACCTCCAGCGTCGGGGCCGCGCTCGCTACGGCCTGCGCCCCGGTGGTGATGCTGACGGTGATGGCCTGACTTGCGCGGTCCGCCGCAGCCCGGAACGCGGCAGCGTCATTCTCAATGGCAGCCGCAGCCTGATTGGCGAGGCTGTCCGTAATGGCCTGGCTTGCGCGCGCCGCCGCCGCCTGGAACGCAGCCGCATCGGCCTCAATGCTCGCCGCAGCGGCGTTGGCGAGGCTCTCGCTGATGGCCATTGAGGCCCGCATGGCGGCAGCGGTGAACGCGGCGGCGTCGGCTTCGACCGCTTGCGCTGCGGCTTGCGCGAGGCTCGCGTTGATGGCTTCAGAGGCGCGCATGGCAGCCGCAGCGAAGGCCGCGGCGTCCGCTTCGATGCTTTCGGCGGCCGCTTGCGCGAGCCCGGCGCTGACGGCCTCGGCGGCTCGCACGGCAGCGGCCATGAAAGCGGCGGCGTCGTCCTCGGCGGTCACGGCTACGGTAGCGAGCCCCTCCGTGATGGCATTCTCCAGCACCTGAACCGCCACCTCGAAGTCCGGCGCGGCGGTCGCAATCGCGGCCGCGTTCGCCTCGAAGCCCGTCCTGAACGCATTGGCCGCGCGCTCGGCCGCCGCCGTGAACGCCGCCGCGTCCGCCTCGATGGCCGCCGCCGCCTCGTCGATGACGCCAGTGCCGAACGCCTCGGGGAAGGTCCGCGCGGCGTTGGCGACAGCGGCGCTGAAATCGGTCAGCCCCCGCCCGAGGCCCATCGCAATGTCGCCGAAGAATCCGTTGGTCTGATTTGAGATTTCGGAGTAGGTGTCCACCTGCGCCAGCACGTCGGACAGGGCCTGCTCGGTCCGGGCGCGTTGCTCGCCAGCCTCGCGCGCGACCGCCGTGAACGCGCCGAAGATGTTGCCGGTGAGAACGCTGAATCCGGCGCGAATCGCCGCCCCGAGCATCCCCCGGTCGGCACGTGCGCGTTGCGAAGCCTCGAACTCGGTCAGGGCGCCGCGGATATTCTCGTCGAGCTGGTCGAACACCGCGTCGAGGACGTGGCTGGTCTCGCGCGCCGCTTGGTCGGCCCCGTCCCCGCCCGTAACGATAGACGTCGTGACCTCCATCAACCCCCGCTGCACCGTCTGGGCCACGGTGCGGAACGCATCCACGAACTGCGCGTACTCGGGCGTGCCGACGAGGTTCTGATCCAGCGCGTCGGCGGCTTGAGCCGTTGCGGCAAGGAGTTGAATCGCGCCGTCGCGGTTGCCCATCGCCAGTATCTGCACCGCCTCGGCAAGTTGCGCGTAGAGGGGACGGAAGGCCTCGGGGACATTGGCCGCGATGGCCGCGATTTCGTCCGCCGCAACGCCACCCACCGACGCGATGATGGAATCCGCCGAGGATTGCAGACCGCCGGAGATGATGCCCGCGGCTCGCTGGAGGGCGAAGTAGAGCGGGGCGAAGATGCCGAGCTGGTTGCCTCCGCCGCCCGGCGCCGTGACCTCGCCGCCCTCCTGGAACCGTGGCGCGCTGTTGATGGCCTCCAGCAGGGCACCATGTCGCGCTGCCGCAATCGGCCCCACCGCGTACTCGCCATTCGACACCCGCGCCAAGACCGGCCCACCCTGCGCCCGCCCCGAGATGGCGTCGAGCAACGGCCGGAAGCGCCGGGTCGAGCGTGCGTTGACGATGTAGGAACCCGAGGGAAAGCGCCCGAGGATGCTATCCGAGGTGCCCGTACCGGGACCGCGAATCACGCCGCCTTGCGCGAATCCGAAGAAATCCAGCACCCCATCAATGAAGCCACCACCCCCGCCTCCGCCACCACCGAAGATGCTGCCGACAAGGTTGCCGAAGAAGCCGCCTCCGCCTCCGCCCCGATTGTTCCCGCCGCCAAAGATGTTCGTCAGCGCATCGAACAGCGGCTGCGTCACGAATTCGCGCGTCGCCAACCGGGTGAAGTCGGCAATGATGCCGTCCACGAGGTTGCCGATGTCGAGCCGCCCCGTCGTGACGAAGCTCACAATCGCGTCTTCCATGCCCTGGAAAGCGCGGACCACGCCCGCCTCGGCCACGGACGCGAAGTCAAGCGCGGTGCGTCGCGCCCGGATGAAGCCGCGCTCGATGCCGGAAGCGAAGTCGTTCTGTGTGTCGAGGTAGGCGAGGCGCAAGTCCTCGGCGGCGCGCACCGCCATGCCCGAGAGCTCGGGGTGGAGCCGAAGCACGTTGTTGAGCGCGTCGAGGTTCATCTGGTAGGCGATGAGTGGATCTTGCAAGTTCCGGTACGCCATCGCTTCGAGCTGGCGCGCGGCCGTCGCCTCCATCTGCGTCTGAAGCGCGGTCCGCAGCGCCGCCGCCTCCTGCTGCGTGAGCGTCACGCCTTGCATCTGGAGCGCCTGCACCTCGCGCTGGAAGGCAATCTCGACCTGGCGCTGGTCAATGCGCTGGCTCCCGAGGCCAATCTCGCGCTCGATTTCGCGGGTGAGCGCGGACAAGGGGTCAATCGTGTCGGCGTAGCTCGCCCGGAGTTGCTCTAGGAGCCTCGCGTGCTCCGCAGCGGAGATGTTGCCAATCTCGAACGCGGTGCCGAGCAGCTCCTCCTCGCGCTGGAGCGAGCGCACTGCATCACCCACCGGGTCGAGACGAGACTGGAGCGCATCGAACGCATCTGCTTGCTCCTGGGTCAAGCGCGTCGTCTCGCGGAGCGCCGGTTGCGCGGCCTCGATGGGCGCTGTGTCGAGCGTCACCGGCACGTTGATGGGCGCGACCTCGGGCAGCTCGACCTCGGGAATGTTGAACGCCCCGAACGCCAAGTCCTCAAGCTCGATGAAGCGGAAGTTCTCCAGCGCCTGAATCTGCGCATCGCTCGCAATATTCACGTAGCGGGTCGTCAGCGCATCGAATCCGGCGTCGAGCGTGTCGCTCAAGGCCGCGCGGAAGCTCCGCCCGACGTTCTGCCCAAGCTCCGAGGCCACCTCGTCGAAGGTGATTTGGCCGGTGATAAGGGCCGGGAGGTTCCGCCCGAGCGTACTGAACGCCGCGCCTATCGGGTTAATGACGGTGCGCAAGAGCCCCGGCAGGATGCGCACCAGCAGGCCGAACGAGCCGATGAGCCCGTTCACGAAGCGGTCCGCCGCCACCGCTGCCACATCGCCCCACGTGGTCGGCGTCTCCGAGACAATGCGGTTGAGCCGGGTGAATGCCCGTATCACGAGGTCCACGGCCTGCACGAGCAGCAGGAAGCCCGACACCCGCCCGAGCAGCGCCACCGCGCGCGCAAGCCCGCCGAACGCCGCCGTCGCCGCCGTCGCTCCCGTCAACAGCGAGCGCACCGCCGCACCCCCGCGCGCCACAGCTACGGGAAGGCGAAGTAGCGTCGTCACGATGCCTGCGAGGGCGCCCGCGAAGGGGAGGATGCGGCCGATTGCGAAGGCGCCAATGAAGGCGGTGGACACGCGTATCACCACGTCCATGTTCGCCGCGACCACCCGCAGGCTTGCCGCAATGCCGTCGAGGACGCGCTGGAGCGCGGAGTCCGCCCCGGCTTCACCGAACGCCAGCACCACGGCCTCAATGGCCGAGCGCACCCGCAGCAACGCCCCGTTCAGGTTGTCGTCCATGATGCGCGCGATGCGGTCCGCCTCGCCCGCCGAGGCGTTCAGTACGCCCGTGAGCTCCCGCACCCGCGGGATGCCGCTCGAGAGCACCTCGAACGCGGGGCCGCCGCGCTGGCCGAAGAGCTCGAACGCAAGCCCCGTGTCGATGCCGGCCGCGGCAAGGATTTCGAGCGCCGCCGTCAGCCCCACCGAGCTCGGGCGCACCTGGTCAAGCGACACCCCCAGACGCTCGAAGGCCTCACGGGTCCGCATACTCGGGGACTCGAGCTCGGCCAGCACGCGGTTGAGGCCGGTGCCCGCCCGTGACCCCTGAATGCCAGCATCGGACAGCGTGCCGATGGCGGCCGCCGTCTCCTCGACCGTGAGCCCGAGTCCGGCCGCCACGGGGGCGGCGAAGCTCATGGCCTCGCCGAGCTGGTTGACGCTCGTGTTGGAGTTGGCCGCCCCGGCTGCCAGCACGTCGACCACGCGCGCCGTCTCGCTCGTCTCCAAGCGAAAGCCCGTCAACACGTTCGACGCGATGTCCGCCGCACGGCCGAGGTCGAGCGCCCCGGCCTGCGCAAGGCGAAGCGTGCCCTCGACCGAGCCCAGCACCTCGTTGGTGTCAAAGCCAGCCCGCGCAAGGAAGCCCATCGCGCTCGCGGCCTCGGTCGCGGAGAAGCGCGTCTCCGCCCCGAGGCGCCGGGCCGTGTCCTGGAGTCGGCTGAACTGCATCTCGGTCGCCCCCGTGATGGCGCGGACCTCGGACATCGCCTGGCCGAACTGCGCGAGCGTGCGGACCGAGCCTCCAAGTGCGGCCGCACCACCCACCACGGCAAACGCCCGCGTCAGAATCGAGCGCAGCCGCTCGGCCGTGCGTCCGGTGTCGGTGAGGGCCGTGCGCACACGCCGGGCGCCGGCGACCGCGCCCGACGGGTCGACCCTGACATCGATTCTGAATTCCGCCACGCGACACCCTGCCACGGGGTATAATCGGCGTGCAGTATGTCACGACGCGACATGGCGCGGCGAGGCTTGGCCGGGCATGGCGAGGCGTGGCTAGGCGTGGCCGGGCCCGGCGAGGCGAGGGACAGGGCCGGGGGCAACTCCGGCCTTGTCATTTCCGCGATAGGGCTACCGTCGCCTCGTCGGTCGCTTCGGGGGTCTCGGTATCTTCGGGGCGGGCTTGCCGGCCTTGCTTGGCTCGTTCTGCTTGCGGTGGTGCTCCATCCACGCCGCGTCCATCTGCTCCAGTATCACCACCAGCGCATCCGTGTTGCCGCGGTCGAGCCCCATCCAGGCCGCGTACTCGACCATGCTGCGCCAGGCAATCGGCCCCGACCCCTGCGGACGGCCCGTCGAGAGCCGCTGAAACGCCTCCAGATACCAGTCATCCTCGGTCCGCAGGTCCGGCGCGTCGGTGTACCAGCTCGGGTACTTCGGCGCCGTCTTGTCCCGCCGGGCTCGCGCTTCGGCGTTGTCGAGCACCACGCGCAGGTCGTGGCACTTGATTTCCCAAATCAGGCGCCTTGCGAGTTTCCCGCCTGCTCCGCCACCTCGGCCGGGTCCACCTGCTCGACGAACATCTGGCGGTCGCGGATGTCGCTGCGGAAGGTGTCGAACGCCTCGCGTCCGTCGCCGGAGGGCTCGTCCAGCAGCGACTCGAAGAACTTCATGCACTCGGTCGGACTGAACTTCGGCGGCTTCCCGTCGGTCGTGAAGGGCGCGAGACTCTCGGCGTCCCACCCCGTCACGCAGTGGTGGGCAAAGAGCTCGGCGTCCTCGCGCCGCGTCTCGTCCATGAACCGCGCGGTGACCTGGGGCGTGCCCCGCGAGAAGCGCCGGGTGTTCCGACGTGCCCAGGCGTTGTGGTACGCCGGATTGTCCTCGGTCGCCGGCTTGCAGTGCAGGATGACCCGCAGCGCCCCGAGCTCGATTTGAATCTTGGCGGTCGCGTTCCGCTTGGCGTGGCCGACGGCTTTGGACAGGTCGAACATGGCGGTGGTGCCTCGTAGGGTCGTGGTGGGGTGACGTTACGTCATTGCATGGTCGCGGGTCAACGGGCGGCGCACTGCCGACACCAGTAGCCGATGCCGTGCCGGACCGCGTGCCGCACCAACACCCGCGCGCCGCAGCGGTCGCACCGGATTCGGGGCGCATCCTTGCCGCCCGAGCCCCGCCCGAACAGGCTCGGCTGCCGGACGTGCGCGACCTCGGCATCGGTGAGCGCATCGTCCGGCTTGCCCTCGATGCGCGCCTGCTGCTCCTGCACGCACACACGATGCACCACGCGCCCGGCCTCAACTGTGATGCCCTCGGGGAAGGCGACCAAATCTAGGGGCTCGCGGCAGAGCGGACACTGTCGGTCCTGCGCCTCCCAGAGCGACCACGGTACGTCGGAGTAACACGTACGGGCACGGGTAACGTCTGACACGTGTTCCCCCATAGCACTATTTCCCCCTCTTCCCTTCCTCGCGCGCGCGATCTAATGTAGCCCCATATTCATGGACATGAAAAACCCCACGTTAGAGGATACGTTACTAACACATTACGTTACCGTTACCCGATACCTCGGTATGCCCTATGCGTTACCCCCGAGAGGGTAGTTGCCACAGTCGTAACTTCTTCCCGCGAATCGAGCGTAATGGTAGCGGTTGACAGCCTAGTCGACGCAGCATGACGGCAACCCCCTTGTCTGATGGCATGTATTCATCAGGGCAATCCAGGTGCTTTTTCAAGTACGCCTGAACGTGCGCAATACGGAAAAAAGTCTCTTGCGTCAGAAGAAACTCCGCGACTCTGTCTCGAATCTTCTCATCGAGATCGACCCAGTCAATCATGGCAATGCCTCCTGTTATCCCGGAGCATCCGAGAGCATCCGAGAGCATCCGAGAGCATCCGAGAGCATCCGAGAGCATCCATTCTAACCGATACTAGGTGGCCTCCACAATCGCATCTTCTTCCCCTGGACCGACTTCAATCCCATTGGCTCGCATCCCAGCCGTTGCAGCTCAACTGCCAGCCCCTTCGTGCTTGGTAGTCGCCGGGCCTGCCCGAACTTCGCCTCAACGTGATGCAAGCATTCCGCCGCCCGGAACGCCTTGCCCTCGCGCGTCGCCAGGAACGACGCCACGGCGTCCTCCAGCGTTTCGTCCACGCTCACCGCGGCGTCGGTGGCCTTCTTCTGGTCGCGCGCCAACGACTCGGGCAGCCACGCCGTCTCCCCCTGCCGATACAGGTGGACGGCCTCGGCCCAAAGCTGCTCACGGAACTCGCGCAGATACATGCGCACCCCCGCCATGCCGTCCGGCCCGGCCTTGACGGTGATGGGGACGAATCGACGGTTGCCGGAGGGGTCGGCCGGGAGGCAGTGCGGGTCGTTCGAGGTGCCCGCAATGATGCACCGGCGCGGGAGCGGCTCGGGGTTGCGCCGGTACGCAAGCCGCACTGCGCCATCGTTCGTGCGGCTCACGAACGCCTTGATGCTCTCGCGCTCGGCACGGGTCGAGCCCACCATCTCCGAGGCCTCGACAATCACCCGCCCTTGGAGTGCCTCGGCACGGGTCTTGTCATCTGCCGAGAAGCGCAAACCGTCGTCGAACCACGTATCGCGGTATTCCTCGGGAAACAAGTGCGCGAGCATCGTGGACTTGCCGTCGCCCTGCTTGTGCCCGATGAGGACCGGCATCTCATCGAGCTTCGTGCCGGGCTTGTACGCCCGCCAGACGGCGCCCAAGACGAGGAAGCGGCCAATCCATGCCGCCAGCGCAAGATGTTCCGGGGCAATGTCGAAGATATGCGCGAGCCAGGGGCTGCTCCATTGCAGGCGGCTCTCCCCGTTCCACTTGAGCGATTCCAGCCACTGGAGAAAGGGGTCCACCTCAACGTGCGAGAGCCGCGCGTTCAGGCAGTCCTCCCAAATCGTCGACCGAAAATTCAGCGTCTTGTTGCTCCCGGCCTCGGTAAATCGCGCGGGGATTTCCTCGGCCCGGATGCGCGCGGCAATCCGGTCGGTCATACCCTGCCACGTCTCGGTGCCGGGTGCGCGCACCTCGGGGCGAGAGTTCCTGACGTTGTAGCGGATGGTGTAGCCGAGCGCATCGAGGCACGCCTGGAGCCCGCCCGGCGTCTTCGGCTGTTCGTCCGACACCGCCGGTGCGCGGCCGTTCACGGTGATGGTCCGGTGGGGTCGGTCGCGGTCGGGGAACAGCTCGCCCATCACCCGACCGTAGTTCCGGGGGGCTTCTGGATCTCCCCGAGTCATGCACCCGCGACACCCGATGAGGGCCTTCCCGTCGCGCCCTTCCTTCACCCAGAACCGGTCATCCCCGCCACAGTTCGGGCACGCGCCAACCCACTGGCTGCCGCGCTTCTCCAGATCCCCATGTGCCGCCACTACCTCATCGACAGTGACGCGCGCTCCACTCATGCGTCGGTGCGCCCTTCCGCCGCTTCCGCCGCCTTCGCCAGCGCATACCGCACCACATCACTCGTCGGGAATCGCGGCTCGAATGCCCCCGGCAGGTACGCCTGCGCCATCCGCTCCCGGATGATCGAGATGTGCCGCTTGTCGTCATCGGTCAGGATGATGGTGAATCGGTCCTTCATTTCTTCCGGCATTAATTATCACCTGTTGCGAAACCGTGACGCATATAATATGCTCCAGGTCACATCGAGCGCAAGACACAGGAGACGAGCATGACGACGTTAGACGACCTCGCCCGCGCCGCGCAGGCCGCACGACGCTTGTTCGGCCGCGACCACGGGCGCCTCGACCGGGTGCTGATTGCGCTCATCCGAGACGCCTGGGTCTGCACTGTCGACCCGGAGCCCTGGTATCGCGTGAGCGAGGCGATGGAAGGGCGGGAGCTTGAGCGGCACCGGTTGGCGCGAGGGCAGCGCTGACACCGAACAAGGACCCTGTGTACCGTCTCGGGGTCGTCACACCGGAGCGCCGCGAGCGGGTGACCGCGTGCCGGCTCTTGTGAAACAGCGGCATTACAACTAGAGGACGCAAGCATGGAACGACGCGAGTACCACACCCTCGACAAGTCCACCTGGGGCGAGGGTCCGTGGATGAACGAGCCGGACAAGATCCAGTGGACGGACGAGGCGACGGGGCTGCCTTGCCTTATCTTGCGTGCCGACCACCCCGGGACGCTCTGTGGCTATGTCGGCGTCGCCGAAGGACACCCGTACTTTCGCGTGGATGATGATTCCGATGTCCTTATTGATGGCATCGATGTGCATGGCGGCTTGACCTTCTCGGGCTTCTGCCAGGCTTCAAACGACGAAGCGAAAGGCGTCTGCCATGCGCCGGGGTCGGGTGAGCCTGACCGCGTCTGGTGGCTCGGCTTTGACTGCGCGCACTACCTCGACAAGGGGCCGACGGGCTTGTTCCTGGGGCACTGTGAAGGGGAATATCGGGACATTCCCTATGTCAAGGCCGAGGTGGAGAAGCTCGCTGCCCAACTGGTCACCGCGAAGTTTCGGGCGGTGAAGGCGAAGATGGAGGAGGCGGGTTGACGCTGGACCCCGGTTAACGCATCGAGGAGAAATGAAATGGGAATGCCTTTGGACACTTTCAAATACGTGGTGGACAATGCAACATATCAGATTGAACGCTTTGATAACTTCAAGGATACGCTCGCCAGCATGGGGCCTGGTCAGCCTAACCAGGAGGTCGGGGATTCCTTGATGCTGCTTTTCGCTGCGGTGTCCAGTGCGATATCCGACATCATAGGCCCTACGTACAATGAGTCCGACGAAGACGAGAAGCCGGGCGTTTGCTTGGAGTTCCAGCCATACGATGGCATGAGGCCGTGGCCTATGGGGGCGTTTTTCCACTGGGATGGCCGAGGGTATATGGTGACTCGTGACTGCAAGAGAGTCCCTATGCCGACGCAAGGCTATTGCCCTTCATCGGTGATGGTCATTTACAAGTTCGGTGAGGTGATACCTTGTGAGTATGCAGTGCGGATTTACAATGATGGCAAGGTGGCATGGAGGAGGGGTGGGTGGCCACCGCCGTTGCCTAACGACGGCAAAGATTGAGAATCTGTCACTCTATCAATTTCCTTCGCATTGATAAATATTGATACATCGATTGATACATCGATTGATACATCAGGAGGCGAGCATGAGCACGAAATCGAAAGACGGCGGTTCGGCGTTTCCGTACCGCTTCACCAGTGAATGGCAAGATACTGATGTGCCAGGGCTTACCAAGCGCGAGTGGTTTGCGGGCATGGCGCTTGCGGGCGTTTCCATGCCAATAGGAGAGCTTAGGGTCGGGGACATTGAACACATAGCCGACGCCGCTTACAAGATTGCCGACGCCATGCTGGCGGCGCGGGAGAAAGAGGACGACACGGCGTGAATCACCCCAGGAGAAGCCATATCCTCACGCCCCTCTTGGCAGGGGCGTTCATCGCCTACTGCGAGAGCAGGAGGCCACTGCGGCGCAAGGTGCCGCAGGATGTCCAGGACGCGAAGATAGCCGCAGCCGCCGAGAAGCGGGCGCGGCGACGGCGGCGAGCGCAGGGCGGCGACTGACGCCCCGCACGTGTTCCACGTGGAAGCACGCCCGCCCGTCTAGCCCTTCCCTACGCGCCTCTTCTGCGCGTCCTGCCGCTCGAAGTGCTGCCTCACAATCCAAGCCACCTGCTGACTCAGGTATCGCCCATCCCGCTCGGCCTCCTCGCGCAGACGCTCGAACAGGCTTGCGGGGCAACGAAACTGCACCGTCGGCAACCCATCGTCCTTTCGTGTCATTTCGTATCATCCGGTATTGACTCGTGTTGATGAGTGTGCCATCGTCGCATCACGTCGTCAAACGACGGCTTCATGCACCAGAATGCACCAGCACGAATACCAGGAGGACAGCGACATGAGCGGTACAGACGAACGACCGGCGGCGACGACGGAGGCGGAGGCGGCTGCGGAGGCCGAGGCCAGCCTTCCGCCCTTCATCGTGGTGAAGTGCGTCATGGGCGACGCCATCTACACCGATACGGCGGTGGGTGAGAATCCGGGGCAGACCCACATCTCGGGCTCGTGGATTGAGCGCGTGAACGCCTATATGGGCCTCGGCTACCGCCTTCACTCGCTCGACATGAACAATGGCGAGGCGGCGCTGGTGCGGGAGATTCAGCTATGACGGGCACACCGTACAAGGGCGACTGGAAGCCCAGTCTGCGAATAGCGCAAGACGAGGACGGCAAGCCCATCATCGTTGATGACGACAATGGGCCGCCCGACGACCTTCGCTTCGTCATCGTCTCGCACGAGCGCGGCGACACCTACTGGGATTCAGAGCGCGGGGTGTCGCGCGGAGACTGGTGGGAGGCCATCAACGACTACATGCGGCACGGGTTTCGCCCGATGAAGGCCTGGAAGGGCGGGATGTACCTCGTGCGAGACAGCCAGCCATGACCCCGCTCGACATGGCCCGCCAGGCGACGGGGTTTCGCCCGAGCCCCGAGTCCTGGCACGGTCCCGGCGGGACCATCGTGCGCACCCCGGCCACGCCGAAGCGCGAGCACACCCCGAGCGACCGCGACCTGACGCGCCGCCGTGCCCTCCTGGCCCGCGAGGTCATCGAGGAGGCCGCGGTGCTGGGCGAGGAGCTCACCGAAGAATGGGAGGATGAAGATGCGTGACCTGCAAGTGAAGAAGCTGGCCGCCGAGCACAAGATAGGGACGACTTGCCCCGTCATGCCGGAGGGGTGGTATCGCTGCCGCCTGGCCAACGCCGAGCACCACGACAACGCGCGTGGTGGCCGGGGGTGGAAGGTGGCCCTAACCCTCATCGACATGGGCAACCAGACCTGCCGCACCTACATCAACTTCGTCGTCCCGCCCCGCAGCCGCTCCGAAGACGACGTGCGCAAGGCCCGCCTCTCGGAGCACATCGGGGACAAGGAGCAGGCCGCGATTGCCGACGCCTGCGGGTGGGACGAGCGCAAGACGTTCAACGCCGGGCGCGACCTCCCCCGACTCATCGGCTTCGACTTGGACGCCTATCTCGTCGAGGAGCCGCCGAACGGCACCTACGCCGCGACCATGCGCCCCACCCAGTACCGCGCCCCGTCGAAGGAGAATCTCGTCACAGCGCGCCCTGACGGCTCTGGCGAGCGTCCTGACGCGGTCATAGGCGAACAGGGATGGGTTGACCCGCCCGAGGCGAACGAGCCGGGTGCGACACAGCCGAGGTGGCCCGGGGTGACGGAGCCTCAGGGCGGCGGGTCGAGCGCGGATGCCTACGCGGCCGCGAGCGGAGCGCGTCGGGGCGGACCGCCGACGGAGCACGATGACTTCTCGGACCCCATACCGTTCGCTTACCGGGCCACGACGGAGCTCCGGCCATGAGCCTCGACCTCACATCACTCGCGCCCGTCCCCGCCATTCAGGGGTCGCTCACCGTCTTGCTCGGCACGCCGGGCTCCGGCAAGACGACGTGCGCCAGCACTTGGCCCGGCCCCCGCGTCGCCTCCACCCTCGAATCCGGCTCCGAGCTCCTGGGGCCGGAGACGCGCGCCCTGCCTGCCGTAAAGTCCGCGAGCGACGTGCTGAACCAGCTCCGGGAGCTCGCCCGGCAGCGCCATGAGTTTCGCTCCTACGTCCTGGACTCCTGGACGGCCCTCCAGCACGTCGAGCGCGCTCGCCTGACCGAGGGCGGGGGCAGCATGGAAACGGCCTGTGGTGGCTACGGACGGGCCTACCAGGTGGTCGCAGACGAATTGGCGCTGCTCGTGCCTGCACTCCGTTTCCTCGCCCGAGAGCGCAGCATGAACGTCGTGGTGACGGCACACGTGGACGTACGCACGGTGGACTTGCCGGACCGGCCGAGCTACCGCGAGTACGTGCCGCGCGGGCTCGCCAAGACGGAGCGCCGCCAGGGCAGCGAGACGGCCGCGCTTATCGAGGCCGCGGACGTGGTAGCGCTCATCGAGCGCGGATCGCAGATTGTCGACCTCGGCGGCGATGGGCAGCGCGTCACGGCGTCGGCCGATGGGCAGTGGTTTTTCGATGTCGATACGGTGGTCGCGCCGACCAAGAGCCGGTTTGCATGGCTGGACGGGCGGAGGACGTGGACGCCGGATGCCTGGCCGCTGGAGGTGACGCAATGAGCAAGTCAAAGAAAGTTGACGCGGAAACAGCACCCACGCAGACCACGTTCGATTTCGAGGATGGTGCTGGTCCTGTGCCTGCGCACCAGCATCCGAACGGTGACGGGTGGGTCGCGGATACGGCCACTGTCGATAAATCGGCACTGATCGAAGGCGACGCGCGGGTGTTCGGCGACGCGCGGGTGTCCGGCGACGCGTGGGTGTCCGGCGACGCGCGGGTGTTCGGCGACGCGCGGGTGTTCGGCGACGCGAAGATCGACGGAGTCAGAGCGAAACGCTGGCGCGTGCTCCCGGTGACCGACCCTCGTGGATATGTGGCGTATGCTGCGAAGAAGAAGGGCGGCGAGTGGATTATCCGCGCGGGATGCCGCCAATTCACGATTGCGGAGGCTCGTCAGCACTGGGGCGACGCGTACAAGGGCAGCCGCTGGACGGGTGACCAGTACCTAGCCGGGCTCGACTGGCTAGAGGCTCAATCGTGACTTTCGCGCAAGTCTGGCGCGAGCGCGCCCGCCACCGCCTGGCCGAGCACCGCGCCGCGATGGAGGCAGCACGGGGCGAGCGCGTCATTCCCTGGGAGCCCCGGCCGCACGACCAGCCCCGCCTCGTGCATTTCGCGGGCGCGGCGGACGATGGCGAGGGGCATCCGGCGATGAGGGTGGGGCGGTAGACAGAGCAATCCAGTAACCGGGAGTCATCCCCGGCACCAAGCCTCGGAGCGCCGCGTGCCGAGACTGGAAACAGCGGCACTACAACGGAGGTGGCAGTATGAGGACGCCCAAGTTTACCCCCGGCCCGTGGCGGGTCTCACTGTCCGACGAATGCGCGGTCGTCGACCGGGACGGCTGCGACATTGCCGATTGCGGCGCGCTCTACGAATCAGAGCCGGAGCAGTGTGAGGCGAACGCGCGCCTTATCGCCGCCTCGCCTGACATGCTGGAGGCGCTCAAGGCGATTATCGACAACCGATGGCTAACTCGAAGGGTGCAGGAATCGATAAATAAGGCGGAGCGAGCGATTGAGAAGGCGGAGCCGAAATGAGGAAGCTGCCGGAAAAGGTGCCGCACACCATCGTGATCGCTCGGGGCGAGCTATTCCTGCCGCCTGTCGAGCCGGGCGACCAGGTATGGCGACGCACAAGCCACGCATGGGCAAACGCTCATCCGGACGAAGTCTGCTGGCTCGACGCGATGTGCGACGGCTGCGCAGGCGATATCTGGGAGTTCGTC